>JAFDZK010000006.1 GCA_018267005.1 Bacteroidota bacterium | reverse complement strand
CCATTTCGAGCAGATTCGCGAAATTTACCGCCTGCTTCTCTTCCGGCTTCCATTTATAGGAATCAACATTCTGTCCCAGCAGAGTAACCTCACGATAGCCCTGGTTGAACAGGTCGGTACATTCCCTGACAATAGATTCAGGATCGCGGCTGCGCTCGCGGCCACGGGTAAATGGCACCACGCAGAATGAGCACATATTGTCGCAGCCCCGCATGATGGAAACGAAGGCATTGATGCCGTTGCTGTTCAGGCGCACGGGGTTAATATCCGCATAAGTCTCCTCGCGCGATAAAAGTACATTGACCGCCCGCTGGCCGTCGTCAACCTGATCGATCAGGTTAGGCAGGTCGCGGTAAGCATCCGGGCCAACCACCACGTCCACCAGTTTTTCCTCTTCCAAAAATTTTGATTTCAACCGTTCGGCCATACAGCCCAGCACACCCACCACCAGGCCGGGGTTCTTTACCTTAGCCACCGCAAATTCCTTCAGGCGGTTACGCACACGCTGCTCAGCATTTTCGCGTATGGAGCAGGTATTCACAAAAACCACATCAGCTTCTTTATAGTCGGTTGTGGTTGCAAATCCCTTATCGGCCAGGATAGAAGCCACGATCTCGCTATCAGAAAAGTTCATGGCGCAGCCATAGCTCTCGATATAAAGCTTCCGGCCGTCGTTTTTATCCTTCGGTTCCAGCATTAAAGCCTCACCCTGCCTGCTCTCATCGTGCTTTTTGTCCTGGATTGCGAGATCGATCATTTCAATAAAATTGGATTGCAAAAGTACACAATATTTACATTTTTAGTGACAGTTTGTCACGTTTTGCAAAAACGCGACTCTCTTATGACGGAGAATAAAATTAAAATCAACAATTTGCGGGTAAACATGTATTAAACCAAAGCTGTTCCGTATCACGGTAAATGAAGATAGTACTACGTAAATCGCATAAACGGTCACTGATCGTCACCTGTACGATAATTGCTTTGGTCTTGATATTATCTTTCCTTGTCAACAAGTACTGGTCGCCTATTTTGGCTAAAGAGGTCCGTAAGATCGTATTAAAAAGCAGCGACAGCCTTTACACCATTGATTTTTCGGATGCCAAACTACATGTCGTTCGCGGCGAGATCGATTTTTATAATATTACGCTCAAGCCGGATACCGCTGTTTACAATCGCCGGCGCCAACAGCACCTGGCGCCGAACAACCTGGTCGAAATACGCGTAAAGCGATTGGTTTTATCGCATATCCACCCATTCAAACTGTATTTTCAGCATAAGCTGGAGATTGGCAGGATAGCGCTGAAGGAGCCTGAAATGCATATCAGCTATGCTTTAAATCACTCAAAAGACACTACGACGCAGGATAAGCGAACCATTTGGCAGAAAATATCGAAGTCGCTAAAGTCGATCCATATCGGCGAGATCGTATTCAGCGATATCAAGCTGAAATATGACGATTACTCCGGTAACAGGCTGGCCATCTCCGAGCTAAAGGAATTGAATATCAATGTTACTGATCTGCTGATCGACTCGGCTACGCAAAAAGACAGATCGAGGCTGCTTTATTGCAAAAACATCGACGCCGAGTTAAATAATTTCTCGGGCCGGTCTGCCAACGGGTTATATAATTACAAAATAGGTTCAATGAAGCTTTCCACTCAGGCGTCACAGGTAAATATTACCGGCCTCGACCTGGAGCCTGTAAAAGCCGAAGTATTCTTTGATAAAAGTTACCACGACCGTTTTAAGATACACCTGGATTCGCTGCAATTGAACCATTTCGATTACCTGGGGTATCACAAATACCGCATTGTAAATGCGCGTTCAATGAACCTGGGCACCGGTAATGTGGCTATATTCGGTAATCCGCGTCAGTCGCCCAATAAGAACGCCGACCGGGTAAAAAGCTTCCCGCATTTCGCCCTGCGGCAGGTAAACGCCAATATTACCGTGGACACCATTTATGCGCATCATGTAGATGTGCTTTACACCGAATTCAACAGTAAATCGAAGCAGACGGGGGTAGTCAAATTTATCAATACCGAGGGCCTGATAACAAACGTAACCACTAACCGCGATAGCCTGAAAAAGAACCACTTCTGTATTGCCCGGCTGACAAGTCATTTTATGGGGAGCGGAAAACTGGATGCGACGCTAACCTTTAATCTTACCGACCCGGACGCTTCTTTTTCCTATAAGGGAAGTGTAGGCCCCATGGACCTCCAGTTGGTTAACCCCGCATGTATGCCGCTGGCGCTGATCAAGCTTAATTCAGGCACCGTAAAGCAGATGGATTTTAACATTAACGCCAATGCCCGGACAGCGCATGGCGCGGTTTCGGTGCTTTATAACGATCTCAAGGTAACCGTGCTAAAGGCCGACACCGTAAACGACAGGCTGAAACATACGCTCTTCGCTTCGCTGTTTGCTAACCTCCTCGTCATTAAGCATGATAACCCCGATAAACCGGGCGGGAAGCCACGAGTAGCCATTGTGGACTATAACCGGCCGCCTGGCGTTCCCTTCTGGGGCAGCATATGGCAAACCTTGTTTGCGGGTATTAAACCCTGTGCCGGTGTTGACAAAAAAATGCAGCAGGATATAAAAGTAAGAATGGAAGCATCCGTGCTGAAAAAACAGCAGCGCCAGGTTAAAAAAACCGAGCGAAAACAGCGACGCCAGGAAAGGCGTATGAGGAGGGAACTGAAACAAGAATTGAAAAAACAGGATACTCTGCAACGATAAAAAAATTAGCCAGGCCGCACTACCTGACTAATCCGAAATTTAACCAAACCAAACAAAAACTTATAGGATAGTAACCATATAACTGATTAACATAAAGTTAAAGTGGTATTTAACGCCGTTCAATAGAATAATACTAACATATCAACATTCAGAGAGGTTCGGTGGCCGGCGCAAGTCGCGTGATGCCGTTAATGCTCCGTTTGAGTATCCCTGCCGTAGGTAATATCGGTCGCTTTAATAACGTTAAAAACAGTGTCCAGCTCAAAATGGTATCGTTTTAGTTTTTTGTGGCCCTGTGAATCGATACGGAAGGAGTAATCGAGCGTGTAGTACGTAAGTTTATGATGTTCGATGTTGTAGAGGTCCCGTTCGTTGCCGGGCTGAAGGTCGGGGCGTTGATAATTCTCGCTGTCCACATATTTTTCCATCTTTTTCTTATCGTCACTGCTGACATGCGCATAGTTAAGCGAGGAATCGAGCGCGGTAGCGTAGCGGTGTACCTCGAGCGGTGAAAACGCAATAGATTGCAGCCCTTTGGGGTCGAGATTTTCACGGATATATTGCTCAGCCGCATGGTTGGCATCGCTCTGCTGAGCTGAATAAACGCAAGCAGAACAAATCAGCAGACCGAACAGCAGTAGCTTTTTCATGACCGGAGAACGAAATTAGTAAGATTTAGTTTGAAATCAGTTGCTTAAGGCTTCACAAACTTCCCTAACCGATCGGTCAAGCGGTTTGAATGTGAAATTAATGGCTTTCCGAATCTTGCTGTTGTCAAAATTTCTTTCGTGCGATGCGGCCTTTGCCGAAACCTTGTCGATGGCAGGTGGTTTGCGCGTAAAAGCCGAAGCCAGTTTAGCTGACCGCCAGGCCAGGCCCATCATCCAGGGTTTGGCCAAAAATGTCGGAGGCTTCTTGCCAAAATCCTTGGCTATTTCAGTGGTGATATCCTTGTACGACCGGTTTTCGGCATTGATGATAAAGCGCTCGCCCGAAATATTGCTTTCCATTAAAGCGATCATGCATTTGGCAACATCTTCCACGTCAACAAAACCCATGCTGCCCCCGGTATAAAATTTAAGTCCGTTGCGTACTGTTTCGAACAATGCGCCGCTGCCCCCGGTGCCGGTGCCCGGCCCGATAATAATGGAAGGATTAACGATGACCGCATCCAGCCCTTCAGCGATGCCCCGCCAAACCTCCATTTCGCTCTCTAATTTTGATATGGCATAACCGTCGTCTTCGGTGGTGGGATCGAGGTAATCCCTTTCGCTGGTTAATTCGCCCGGTTTGGCATTCCCCACAGCGGCTACCGAGCTTACATGTACCAGCCTGCACCCGTTTTGTAAACAAAGGTTGGCCAGGTTGGCCGTGCCGTTCACATTGGTATAGATCATTGGTTGCTTGTCGGCCTCACGCAGCGATACCCAGGCAGCGCAATTATACACGTACTTTATGCCCTGAAGCGCATTTTCAAGGGAAAACAGGTCGAGCAGATCGGCTTCAACCCATTCGATATTACTGTTGAACGGCTTTAGCAATTGCGGAATGATTGAAGTATTCCGCTTAATGCATCGGATATGATGGCCCTGCTGCGCCAGTTGCTTTGCTACTTCGGAACCGAGAAAACCTGTTGCGCCTGTAACCAGGATCATTTTTAATGTGCTGATTGCGCAAATGTGCGGATTGATGTGCAGATGTGCAAATGTGCAGGTATGCAAATGGTCTTCAATAAAATTCCCTGTGAAACAAAAAATCTGCATATTCGCACATCTGCATATTTGCAATTAAGAATGTCGTTATCCGATTTTTTCACACCCATCGACCTGGACAGGATCGCCCCAAGGAACGGCTATTACAGCAGCCATCTGGGTGAAAAGATCGTGCATCATTCCGTGGATTTTCCCGACCTGGAACAGCCCACAGACATAGCGATAATAGGTGTGCAGGACGACCGCAATGCAGTAAATAACGCCGGCTGCGCCCTGGCGCCCGATCATATTCGCGAAAAGCTATACCAGCTTTTCGAGGGCGGGTATAAAACTAAAATCGCCGACCTGGGCAATATCCGGCAGGGAGCCAGTATTACCGATACGTATTTCGCGGTAAAGACAGTGGTGAATGAATTGATCAGGAAAAATATTTTCCCGATGATCATCGGCGGGGGGCAGGATATCACGTATGCACAGTATATGGCCTATGAAGATCTTGACCAAAAAGTCGACCTGGTAGTGATCGATCCGCGGTTTGACCTGGAAGACGACGGTTATATAGATACTACCGAAACGACGTCAGCGTCGTATCTGAACAAAATATTTCTCCATGAGCCCAATTACCTGTTCAACTACAGCAACCTGGGTTATCAAACTTATTTTACCAGCAACGAAAGCTTGCGGGTAATGGATAAGTTATATTTTGACGTGCATCGCCTGGGCGAGATCAGCGGACAGGTAACGGTAGCGGAACCGGTTATCCGCAATGCCAGCATGATCAGCTTCGATATTGGCGTAGTCCGGTCGTCCGACGCCATGGGAAATGCCAACGCGGGCCCGAACGGATTTTATGGCGAGGAAGCCTGCCAGATTGCCCGGTATGCCGGTTTTAACGACAAATTGAGCTCTATAGGCTTTTACGAATTTAACCCGGCTTATGATAGCAACGGCCAGACGGCAACCTTAATGGCCCAGATCATATGGTATTTTATCGACGGCTTTTACAATCGGAAAAAAGATTTTCCGCTCAATCCCAAGTCCCAATACCTGATTTACAAAACCAGCCTGAAGCATGATGATCATGAGCTCGTATTTGTAAAGAGCAAAAAATCCGATCGCTGGTGGATGCAGGTGCCGTATCCCGCAGGCGGTTCGATGAACGAGCGTTTTCACCTGGTGCCCTGCCGTTACGACGATTATAAAACTGCGGTCGCAGGCGAAATGCCCGATCTGTGGTGGCGCACCTATCAAAAACTTAGTTAACGCAATTAGTTGAATAAAAAATCGTTTAGGAAACGCATAAAGATATAGGATGAAGAAGTTGTTTGTTGGTTTATTGCTCGTGCTGCCATTATTGACCATGGCGCAGGTGCCCCAGCCTTTTACGGTTACGGGCAAGTTCGGCAACGTGAATGCTAAAGTGTACATGGCTTACCAGTTAGGCTCGAATAAGGTATTGGATTCAGCCCAGATCGTCAATGGAAGCTTTGAATTTAAAGGCGACCTGATCTATCCGACAGCCGCCGCGCTGATTGTGGATCACCAGAATGTTGGAGCCCAAAAGCTCGATATGAGAACCGCTGATAAGTTGGTGTTTTATCTCGACAAAGGCATTATCAATATTACAAGCCCTGATTCGGCATACAAGGCCACGATCAAGGACTCGCCGATAAATGATCAATATAAGCAGTTGCAGGCTATAGGTAACGATGCAAGCGCCAAAACCACGGCGATGATGACCGACGAATTAAAAAGCACCGATACGAGCAATTCAAACAGCGCCGACAGGCAGAACCGGATGCAGGCCAAGCTGAAGATCATTCAAAACGAATACCATCAGCGGCTGAAAGATTTTATCATTAGCCACCCGGATAGTTATTTAAGCTTGCTCACCCTTGGCAGCCTGGATGGCCCCACGCCCGACCCGAACGAGATACTGCCGCTGCTGGATGGCTTAACAAAAGAAATACAGGATACCGAAACTGCCAGGATATTGCGCGACGAACTGGAAAAAATGAAAACCGTTGCTATCGGCGCTATGGCGCCCGATTTTGAACAGGCAGACACGCTTGGACACCCGGTTCGGCTGTCATCGTTCAGGGGCAAATATGTGTTGCTCGACTTCTGGGCCTCGTGGTGCGGACCCTGCCGGCAGGAAAACCCAAATGTGGTAAGGGTTTACAACAAGTTTAAGGATAAAAATTTTACCATTGTAGGCATTTCTCTCGATCGTTCGGACGGGGCATTCAACTGGCTCAATGCCATACGCAGGGATCACCTGACTTGGACCCAGCTCTCGGATCTGAAATTCTGGAATAACGCGGTAGCGCAGCTTTATTTCGTACAAAGTATACCAAAAAACTTCCTGATAGACCCGGCAGGAAAGATCATCGCCGAGGACCTTCGCGGCGACGACCTGGAAACGAAATTGCAAGAAGTTCTCGGGAAATAACGCCGAGATTCCCGGATAAATCGCTATTATTGAATTCTCAATAAAGAAACGCATGAAAAGATTGCTTTTGGCAGCCATGGCATACTTACCTGCAATGGCGTTCGCACAGGGCGGCAAATACACCGTTCAGGGCACCGTTGGCTCTTACAACGCTCCCGCTAAAATGTATCTCCAATTCGAAAGAAAGGGAAAGGTTGTTACCGACTCAGTGACGCTAAAAGACGGTAAATTTTTCTTCGAAGGAAATGTAGACGACGAGCCGGTGAGCGCTTACCTGGTGCTGAATATTAAAGGTTCAGGAGCCAACTACAAGGATTATAAGTCGATCTACCTCGAAAAGGGTGTTATCAATGTTAATGGGAAAGATTCGGTAATGACGGCCCGCGTCGACGGACCGAGAACTAACCAGGATAACATCCGGTACGATGCGGTCATGAAGCCTATCAATGCCGAGGAGGATGCAATAGATACAAAAAAGAAGAACGCCACTGATGAGCAGAAGAATTCACCGGCGTTTCAGCACGAAATATTTGATGCTGAAAAAGCTGCCGAAGCAAAAGAGATGGCGGCGTACAAAAAGTTCATACAGGAGAACCCGGACTCATATATCAGCCTTAACGCGCTGGAAATGTTTGCCTATTATTCAGACTATGCCGATATAGCCCCGTTATACAATAGCTTGTCGAATGAGGTGAAGGGCTCGGCAGCCGGCAAAGCCTTTGACGAAAGGTTGCCCAAGCTGAAGGCTGTGGCCATCGGTGCAATGGCGCCTGAGTTTACCGAAGCCGATACCAGCGGTAAAATGATCAGTCTTTCATCCTTCCGCGGAAAATATGTGTTGATCGACTTTTGGGCGTCATGGTGCGGCCCCTGCCGCAGGGAGAACCCAAGCGTGGTGCGGAATTATAATTTGTTCAAAGACAAAAACTTTACAATACTCGGCGTTTCACTCGACCGGCCGAACGGCAAAAAAAGATGGCTGGATGCGATCCACAAGGATGGATTGACGTGGAATCAGGTCTCTGACCTGCAATTCTGGAATAGCAAGGTGGCCGGATTATATGCGGTTCGTGCCATTCCCCAAAACTTCCTGATCGATCCCAACGGCAAGATCATCGCCCATAACCTGATGGGCTTCGATCTGGAGAATAAGCTGACTGAGATATTTGGAAAGCCGGCCATAGAGAAAAGCAAGTAATTAATCTGAGAGGCCGAAAGAAACGGGATTGGTCTTTAGGACTTCCGGACTTTCCAAGTTCCGGACTTTATCATTTATTTGTATCTTTATAGTATGATTAGAGAGGTGATTGTTCCTGACAAAAATATCGTTTCTGTTTCGGTTCCCGATGAATACATTGGTAAGACGGTAGAAGTTATTGCGTTTGCTTTGGATGAAAGTACGAAAGCAACAGATAAATCAAACTGCACATTTAACGCACTGAAAATTGACACCCTAAATTATCGCTTTAACCGTGACGAAGCAAATGAACGGTGGTGCTTTTCTTGATACAAATGTTTTAATATACACGTATTCCTTTACTGAACCGGGCAAGCAAGCGCTGGCACGTAATATTCTTTCTGGCGGTCAAATTTTTATTAGCACTCAGGTTTTACAGGAGTTGGCTAATGTTCTGAATAAAAATTTAAAGTTAGCTGGCGACAGGTAGGCGAGGTCTTATCGGAGTGCACAAATAATTTTAACATTTTCAGAAACAACGAATTGTCAATCTCTGAGGCCTGCAAAATCGCAGAAAAATACGGATATTCCTTTTATGATAGCCTGATCATATCAGCAGCTCTGTCGTCAAATTGTGGCATTCTTTACTCAGAAGATATGACGCACAATCACTTGATTGAGAAAAAGCTAAGGATAATCAATCCTTTCGTCTGATTTCTTTCTTCCGATTGCCCAATCTTCTGTACCATTATAGCAAATCAAACCCAATATCCCTGCGGAAATACATGCCGTCCCAGTAAATGCGGCTGGCGTCTGCTGTAGCTTGCTGCAATGCGTTAAAGAGGTTATCCTGTAAGGTGGTTACGGCAAGCACGCGGCCGCCGGTTGTGATAATATCTTCACCCTGCATTGAAGTTCCTGCATGGAAAACGATGGATTCGTGCACATTCTCGATCCCTGTGATTACCCTGTTTTTCAGGTATTCGCCGGGGTAGCCGCCAGCAACGATAACGACGGTCGCCGCTGTTTTAGCCGAAATGGTTAATTCTTTTTTATCCAGAGATCCTTCGGCAACGCCTTGCAACAGATCTACGAAATCTGAATTTATCCTGCGCATTACGCTTTCAGTTTCGGGATCGCCCATACGGCAGTTGTACTCGATCACGTAGGGTTCTCCGTTGCAGTTCATCAATCCTATGAAGATAAATCCTTTGTAGGGAATGTTTTCTTTTTTTAAGCCTTCAACAGTCGGAATAATAACGCGCTCTTCCACCTTTTTCATAAAGGCCGCGTCTGCAAAAGGTACGGGCGAAACCGAGCCCATACCGCCGGTGTTCAGGCCGGTATCACCCTCGCCTATGCGTTTATAGTCCTTGGCTTCCGGCAAAATTTTATAATGCTCGCCGTCCGTCATCACAAAAACCGACAGCTCGATGCCCTGCAAAAACTGCTCAACGACCACTTTCGAGCTCGCATCGCCGAATTTGGCGTTGGTCAGCATTTCAGCAAGCTCCAATTGAGCTTCTTCCAGCGTCAGGCAGATGAGTACGCCCTTTCCCGCTGCCAGGCCGTCCGCTTTCAGCACGACAGGTAATCCTGCCGTGGCCAGGTATTCAAATCCTGCCTGCAAAGTGTCGCGTGTAAAGGTTTTGGAAGCAGCGGCCGGAATATTGTGCCGCTGCATAAATGCTTTGGAAAAATCCTTGCTGCCCTCTAATTGCGCGCCTTCCTTTTGCGGGCCGATAACCGGTATATGCTTCAGCTTTTCGTCGCCCAGGAAAAAATCGTGGATGCCTTTTACCAGCGGCTCTTCAGGGCCTACAAGTACCAGGCCGATATTGTTTTCTAATGCAAATTCCCCGATTCCTGCAAAATCGGTTACCTTAATATTCACATTCTGCCCATATTGGGTGGTTCCGGCATTGCCGGGAGCAATAAAAAGCTTGCCGCATTTTGGACTTTGCGATATCTTCCAGGCGAAGGCGCTTTCCCTTCCGCCCGAACCGAGGAGCAGGATGTTCATGCGGGCAAATGTAAAATTTAATGCGCAGATGTGCGAATGTGCGTATATGCAAATGGAACTCCACAACGTTTCAACTTTACAACATTCCAACCTATTTTTACAAAATGTCAAAACGATTCGAGAAATACCAGGAGCTTCCGGTTTACAAGAAAGCGCAGGAACTATATGAGCTGGCCGACGTGATAGTCGAAGCTATAAAAGAAGACGATCAAAAAGACTGGTATGCTAATGAGATCGTTGGAAACGCTATGCTCATACAAGCCAAGATAGCGGGCGCCGAAGGCGGCGGATTGTATTCCTTACGTATGGAAAATGCTGTGCTGATAAAGTATGCGGTATACAATATGCGTAACGCGGTTATAAGCACGGAAATGTTCGGCCTGAATAACGAAGATTACGTCGATCTGATGCGTGAAAAAATTGAAGAGTTCAGGATAGAATTCGTAGCATGGATACGCGGCTTCGACAAGAGTTATGATATACCGGACAATTGGGCCATTCGGTACGACACCAGCACGCCCGAGCAGGAAGAACTGGAGAAACTGATGTTCGACGATGATAAATTTGATGAGGATGATTTTGAAGACGACGATTTTGAAGATAGCGAGGACGAAAACGAATGAAACTTTTGCCCCTTTAGCTTAATACTCTTACCTTAAAAGGCTTTCACCTTTTACCTCAAAAACAGTACCTTTGCCTGCCATTATGGCCTTAACTAAGCCGATGGCTTAATTGTTGACATTATAGGGCAAGAACGATTAATATTATGTTGGAATTTATCAGTAAGCTGTTCGGCAGCAAGTCGGAACGCGACTTAAAAACTATAACGCCGATAGTCGAGAAAATAAAGGAAGAATTTGCGAAACTGGATGGCATAAGCAACGACGAGTTGCGTGCCAGGACGATATCTTTCAAAGAAACCATAAAAGAAGGATTATCCAATATAGATGCTGAATTGCAGGGTCTTAAAGATCGGGTGGAGAATGAGCCGGACATGGACGTAAGCGAAAAAGTTGAGCTATACCGCGAAATAGACAAACTGGAAAAAGACCGCAATAAAGAACTCGAAGTTATCCTGATGGATATCCTGCCGGGCGCTTTTGCCGTGGTAAAGGAGACTGCGCGCAGGCTGAAAGAAAATAAAACCCTGGAAGTAACCGCTACGCAATTTGACCGGGACCTGGCGGCAAAGAAGCCTAACGTAATTATAAAAGGCGACAAGGCCATACATCACAATACATGGATAGCAGCCGGGAACGAGGTAACATGGGACATGGTGCATTATGATGTGCAGTTAATAGGAGGTGTTGTACTCCACCAGGGTAAAATCGCCGAAATGGCTACAGGTGAAGGTAAAACGCTGGTTGCTACTTTGCCGGCTTATCTAAATGCGCTGGCAGGCCAGGGTGTTCATATCGTAACAGTTAACGATTACCTGGCACGACGCGACTCGGAATGGATGGGGCCGCTGTATGAATTCCATGGACTATCTGTTGATTGTATCGACAGGCACGAACCGAATTCGGAAGCGCGGCGCAATGCTTACCTGGCCGATATTACTTTCGGTACGAATAACGAGTTCGGTTTCGATTACTTGCGTGACAATATGACACGCAGTCCCGAGGAACTGGTGCAGCGCAAGCTGCATTATGCTATGGTGGATGAGGTCGATTCGGTATTGATTGACGACGCCCGTACGCCATTGATCATTTCCGGCCCGATACCGCGTGGCGATGAGCACGAGTTTTATGAATTGAAACCGCGTATCGAACGCCTGGTAAACGCACAAAAAACATACATAAATACCGCGCTTAACGAAGCAAAGAAAGCTATAGCCGATGGCAAAACCGGTCCGGATGAAGGCGGTATGGCACTGTTGCGCGCGCATCGGGGTTTGCCTAAAAACAAGGCGCTGATCAAATACCTGAGCGAAGGCGCCAATAAACAGGTGCTGCTTAAAAGCGAGAACTATTACATGCAGGACCAAAGCAAGGAAATGCCGAAGGTCGATGAAGAATTGTTCTTCGTTATAGATGAAAAAAATAACCAGGTTGAACTGACAGAAAAAGGCATTGAGCTGATCACGGCTTCAGGCGAAGATCCGAATTTTTTCGTGATGCCCGACGTAGGTACTGAAATAGCCGAGATAGAAAAATCAGATCTGGACAGCGAGGAGAAGATAACGCGCAAGGACAACCTGCTGCGCGATTTTTCGATCAAATCAGACCGGATACACTCGGTAAACCAGTTGTTAAAAGCGTATACCCTGTTCGAGAAGGACACGGAATATATCGTCGACGAAGGCAAGGTAAAGATCGTTGACGAGCAGACCGGCCGTATCCTTGACGGCCGCCGTTATTCCGACGGTTTGCACCAGGCCATCGAAGCCAAAGAAAATGTGAAAGTGGAGGACGCTACGCAAACCTTTGCTACCATCACGTTGCAAAACTACTTCAGGATGTATCACAAGCTTTGTGGTATGACCGGTACCGCCATTACGGAAGCAGGGGAGTTTTGGGAAATTTACAAGCTGGACGTGGTTGAAATTCCGACCAACACCAAAGTGATACGCGACGACCGGCAAGACCTGGTTTACCGTACCGTCCGCGAAAAATTTAATGCCGTTGCCGACGAAATCACAAAACTGACAGAGGCCGGTCGCCCGGTGCTGGTAGGTACCACCTCGGTCGACATATCCGAATTATTAAGTCGTATGCTGAAGCTGCGCGGCATTAAGCATAACGTGTTGAACGCCAAATTACACCAGAAGGAGGCCGATATCGTGGCCGAAGCAGGTAAAGCAGGCACCGTTACTATCGCCACCAACATGGCGGGTCGTGGCACCGACATTAAACTGGGTCCGGGTGTAAAAGAGGCAGGCGGTCTGGCCATTGTAGGTACGGAAAGGCATGAATCGCGCCGCGTCGACCGGCAGTTGCGCGGTCGTTCGGGACGCCAGGGCGACCCGGGCTCGAGCCAGTTTTTCGTATCGCTGGAAGACAACCTGATGCGTTTGTTCGGCTCCGAGAGAATATCCAACCTGATGGTGCGCATGGGGATCGAAGAAGGCGAGGTGATACAACACTCGATGATCACCAAGTCCATTGAACGTGCGCAGAAGAAGGTAGAGGAAAACAACTTCGGTATCCGTAAGCGACTGCTGGAATACGACGACGTGATGAACTCGCAGCGTACAGTGGTTTATTCAAAGCGTAAGAACGCTTTGTTCGGCGAACGTTTGGAGGTTGACATAAACAATACGATATATGATGTCGCCGCCGATGTTGTGACGGAATTCAAGGAATCAAATAATTACGAGGGCTTTCAGCTTGAAATTATCCGCGTATTCTCTATAGATCCGGGTATCAGCGAGGATGAATTTGCGTCCATGAACCTGAACCAACTGATCGACAAGGTATTCCACGAAGTAACCGCCTTCTACAAGCGTAAAGCCGAAGGCATTGCCCAACAAGCTTATCCTGTTTTGAAGGATGTATTTACCCAGCGCGGGGATATGATCGAAAATATAGTAGTGCCGTTTACCGATGGTATTCATGGACTGCAGGTAGCCGTACCGCTGAAAAAGGCGGTCGACAACAAAGGCGCCGAAGTATTCAAGTCGTTCGAGAAGAACGTGGTGCTTTACCTGATAGACGACGCCTGGAAAGAACACCTGCGCGAAATGGATGAACTGAAGCAATCGGTTCAAAACGCCGTTTACGAACAAAAAGACCCGTTGCTGGTTTACAAATTCGAGGCATTCGAATTGTTCCGTTCGATGCTGACCAACGTAAATAAGGAGTTAGTTAGCTTCCTGTTCCGCGGAGGCATACCGATGCAGCAGCCGGAAGAAGTTCGCGAAGCGCGTCCGCAGCCGAAAACGGATATGAGGAAAATGCGTACCTCCAAACCGGAGCTGGTGCACGAAAGCAACGGCGTTCCGATGGAGGATACCCGCGAGCTGCAAAAGCCGATGCCGGTGCGCGTCGAGCAAAAAGTAGGGCGTAACGACCCTTGTCCATGCGGCAGCGGCAAGAAATATAAGAACTGCCACGGCGCAGGAATGGCGTAAAAGCATCTCGGATTTCGAATTTTGGATTTCGGATTTTTCGCTTTTGATTTGTTTTAAGGGAAGCTTAAAAGCTTCGCCGTTTTCAATTTCGATTTATGAATAGGACAGCATCAGTTCATATAGCTATTTTGCGTATTGCCGGATGCTGTTTTTTTATGCTTTTAGTTTTCGGGTTTTCATCCGCGCAAACAAGAGGTAAGGTCGAGGTTGTAAAAGACCCGCGTATCGATACGCTGATAGCCAGGAGGGCGGAGCTGAACAAGTCCGTCGGCCTGGACCAGGTGATGGGCTACCGGGTGCAGATATTCACTGGTTCCAATCGCCGCGAAGCTTACGATGCGCAGGCTAAATTTCAGCAGCAATTTCCGGATATTCGCAGCTATATTATTTACAACGAGCCTAATTTTAAGGTACGCGCCGGTGATTTCAGGACAAAATTGGAAGCCGAGAAATTCCAGGACCAGTTAAAGAAATGGTTCTCAGGAACGTTTATTATAACCGAAAAGATCAACCCGCCCAAACCGGATGCCGATGAATAAAGAACAGATACAGGAACTTTCCAGAAATGTTTTCAACGAGGTAGTAGCTAACCGCCGCCATTTGCACGCGCATCCCGAGCTTTCTTTTGAGGAGAACCAAACATCGGCCTTTATCGCTAAAAAGCTGGATGAACTGGGCCTGGAATATCAGCACATGGCCGGAAATGGCCTGGTAGCCTTGATCAAAGGCGGCGAGCCGTCGGACAAAGTAGTAGCCCTGCGCGCCGATATGGATGCGCTGCCTATTACCGAGGCGAATAACGTTCCTTACAAATCTCAAAATACCGGGGTGATGCATGCCTGCGGGCACGATGTTCACACCTCGTCGCTGCTGGGCACCGCAAAGATATTGACTGAATTAAAAAACCAGTTTGCCGGAACGGTAAAGCTGATCTTCCAGCCGGCCGAGGAAAAGTTGCCGGGCGGTGCAAGCCTGATGATCAAAGAGGGTGTGCTGGAAAACCCCAAACCCCAAGCCGTGATCGGTCAGCATGTAATGCCGCTGATCGAGGCAGGTAAAGTGGGTTTCCGCGCAGGTAAATACATGGCCTCGACGGACGAAATTTATGTTACCATAAAAGGCAAGGGCGGACACGGTGCGCAGCCGCAGCAAAATATTGACCCGGTGATTATTACCGCGCACATGCTTACGGCCTTGCAAACTATTATCAGCCGGTATAATGACCCTAAAAGCCCGTCGGTGCTGTCGTTCGGCAAAGTCATTGCCAATGGCGCCACCAATGTGATTCCTAACGAGGTTTACCTGGAAGGTACCTTCCGCACGATGGACGAAAACTGGCGTACCGACGCTCATAAAAAAATGAAGAAAATGGCTGAAAGCATCGCTGAAGGTTTTGGCGGCAGCGTTGATTTCAATATCATGAAAGGCTATCCGTTCCTGATCAATGAAGAAAAACTGACCGCCGCTACCCGCGCTCACGCTGAAGAGTATTTGGGAAAAGAAAACGTCCTCGACCTGGATATCTGGATGGCTGCGGAAGACTTTGCTTATTACTCGCAAGTGGCTGATTCCTGCTTTTATCGCCTGGGTACCCGAAACGAAAGCCGCGGCATAACCTCATCCGTCCATACCCCGACTTTTGATGTGGAGGAAGATGCGTTTAAGATCAGTACCGGGTTGATGGCGTATCTGGCGTTGAAGCAGTTGGGAAATTAATTATAGCTTTACAATAAAGTAGGTTTATTAATTATGAGATCATCCCTTATCATCTGCTTGTTAGTTTCTTTGGGGAGCTATGTTTGTTTTGCTCAAACTACAGAGAAAATTCCCATTCCTGTACTCAAAGAAAGCAAAAAGGTAGATCAATTGATGGATATAGTATTGGATCCTAACAACGCGGATAAATTCGAGCGGTCTAATAACTCAACAGATAGCTGTTTCCTAATTTATTTTTTCAAGCCAGGTGACAATCCCTATGTTTTCCAAATCGAAAAAAATACTAAAGCTGTTACTAACACAATTACAAATAGCTTAGTTCGTAATCCCGGTTTGGGAATCTTTCAATACAAAAATTATAAGGTTTTTGTTATAGCGGGAAATGGGTTTTATGATTTCTTTAATCGTACGGATCAGACGGCAACTTTTGATTTCATATATAAATTACAAACACCTGCTCCTCTTGAAAATGAACATTTTCTGGCTATATGGCATTATCAATATGAAAATGGAAAATTCTCAGTTGAGGGCCCGCCTGCCGTAAAGTAGTTATTGTTCTGAGGCCCCTCTTATCACCCTATTTCTTTCCTCCAAAAGTCGCGTCATGTACCTGGTCAATGCCAGCCAGTTGAATAATGGGCCCAAAATTCCTAAAGGCGATTCGAAAACAAAGACATCTTTCATTGTGGTCTGGCCGTTGTTCTCTGAAAAGATGTGCTCGTGCCGGAAGCTTTTAAAAGCGCCTTCAACCATTTCGTCGACGAAGTGATTTGGCCGGTCAAATTCGGTGATCTTGGAGGTCAGGTTTTGCCATATGCCGAAATGTTTCGCCCGCCGGGTAACGGTTTCTCCTAAGCCTATCAAACCTGATGTTTTACCTGCAATTGCTTTTTCACCCGTATGTTTGGTCGACTCCATATGCAGGTCGATATCACGAGCAAGATCGAATACTTTTTCGATGGGTGCGTTGATTTGGGTTATCAGTTCGATTTTTGGCATATTTTTAGGATTACACCGATTATTTGATGATTCCACTGATTAGATTATCGGCGTAATCAAACGGTAATCGGTGTAATCAGAATTCGGCATTCTTCGGGAACCTCGGGAAAGGAATTACATCGCGGATGTTGTTCATGCCGGTAACGAACTGTATCATACGCTCGAAGCCTAAACCAAAACCTGCGTGCGGACAAGTGCCAAACCGGCGCGTATCCAAATACCACCACAATTCATCTTTCGGGATTCCCATTTCATCCATGCGCTGCTCCAGCTTGTCCAGCCGTTCCTCGCGCTGCGAGCCGCCCACGATCTCGCCGATGCCCGGGAACAGGATATCCATGGCGCGTACGGTTTCGCGGCCCTGTGCATCAGGCTCGTTCTGGCGCATGTAGAACGCCTTGATCTGTTTCGGGTAGTCGGTCAGTATCACCGGCTTTTTGAAGTGTTTCTCCACTAAGTAACGCTCGTGCTCCGATTGCAGGTCGGTGCCCCAGCCTTCGATAGGGTATTGGAACTTTTTCTTTTTGTTCGGGGTGGATTCCTTCAATATTTCGATAGCCTCGGTATAGGTAAGGCGCTCGAAATCGTTTTCAAGACAGAACTTCAATTTCTCAACCAGGCTCATTTCAGAACGCTCGTGCTGGGGTTTCTGCTTTTCCTCGTCTTCCAGCCGCTGGCTCAGGAACTCGACATCGTCCGGGTGCTTTTCGAGTACATATTTAATGAGGTGCTTTAATAACTCTTCGGCCAAATTCATGTTATCCACCAGGTCGTAAAAAGCCATTTCGGGTTCTATCATCCAGAACTCGGCCAGGTGGCGCGTCGTATTGGAGTTTTCGGCGCGAAAAGTAGGACCGAAAGTATAAATATCGCTCAGCGCCAGAGCGCCAAGTTCGCCTTCCAACTGGCCGGAAACCGTCAGGTTGGTAGCGCGGCCGAAGAAATCCTGTTTAAAATCCACTTCGCCCGACTCGGTCTTAGGCGGATTAGCCAGGTCGAAGTTTGTAACGTGGAACGTCTCGCCGGCGCCTTCGGCATCCGAAGCCGTGATGATGGGCGTGTGCAGGTAAACAAAACCGCGTTCGTAAAAAAACTGGTGAATAGCAAAAGCCATGCTGTTACGAATGCGGAACACCGCGCCGAAGGTATTAGTACGGAAACGCAGGTGCGCTATCTCGCGCAGAAATTCCAGGCGGTGTTTTTTCGGCTGCAGCGGGTATTTCTCCGGGTCGCAATCGCCCAAAACCTCGATCGTTTTGGCCTTGATCTCCACCTTTTGGCCTTTGCCTAACGAAGGCACCAACTCGCCGGTAACGCTGATGGCGGCGCCGGTCGTTAGTCGTTTCAGCAGGTTCGGGTCGGTGTTTTCAAAATCAACCACCACCTGGATATTGTTGTTGGTCGAGCCGTCGTTCAGAGCGATAAACTGGTTATTGCGAAAAGTGCGTATCCATCCTTTAACCGTTACCTCAATGTGGGTTTCTTCGCTTTCCAGTAGTGCTTTGATCTTCGTGCGCTGGCTCATATAATTATAAAATTTTGAGCGGCAAAAATACGATTATTTGCTTAAAAGCGTACTGAAATTACCCTATAAGTTAGCCGGAGGCGCCGTATTATCTAATAAGGAACGAGGGTATAGAAACTGCCGTTGCGGAAGCTGATGCCTAAAGGATCATTAGGATTGATGAACCTCAAGCTGAAAGTTCCCGTGATCCTTACCTGGTCGGGCGCCGATGAATATGGGTTGCTCAATCGTTCATAGCCGGTGATATTGATCACGTTGTTATAACTCGCATCCAACCGGTATCCGGTCAACCCGTTATCTTTAAATATGCCATAAAACGCCTGGCTGCCTTGCAATGGATATATGCCGGGTTTATTGTAAAGGATGCTGATGTTTAGCGTGTCGATCTTCTTATAAGGATACACTTGCTCCGTAATGCCGGTTGCTGAAATGCTCAGCGAATCGATTTCACTTAAAACGCCTTTGGCAAATCGCGGCGACCAGGCGACCCCGTTCTTTTCGGCCGTTATTCTGGCGGGGGGCTCGGGGATAACACAGCATTTGTCGCGCCTGCAGGAACATACAGATAATAAAAAAGCACAGATGATAAGGTAAACAGGTTTTTTCATTGGGAGTTTATATGCTATACGAAGTAACAGTATAGAGTTACTACAATCGATCACTAAAATAAGAAAATTCATTCGCTTGACTTATTTTTGCCGGCGTTAACCAGATTATGAACCCCAAAGCAAGCCTCATTATCGGCATCATTTGTATTTCTTTCTCGCCGATATTCGTCAAGCTTGCCGAAGCATCGCCGCTGGTTTCCGGTTTTTACCGCATTTTCGTGGCCTGGCTGGTGCTTGCGCCTTATTGCCTGGTAAAAAAAGAGTTCGCTATAAACCGTAAGGACCTTTTGATCGCGTTATTGGGCGGTATCATCTTCGGCTCGGACATTGCCGTCTGGAACATATCGCTGACCAAAATAAGCGCAACTATATCCACGCTGATCGCCAACCTGGCGCCGGTTTGGGTTGGACTGATGAGCTTCCTGCTTTTCAGGAAAAGATCGGGAATACTGTTCTGGATCGGAACCGTTGTGGCCATCCTGGGCATGATCGTATTGGTAGGGTTCGGCAATATTATCCGCCTGCATTTCAATATCGGCCTCGTCTATGCGCTCATCGCCAGCATGTTTTACGCGACGTATATCCTGATCACCAAGGGCATCCTGCAACGTATCAGCACCGTCATCTTCATGTTTTACAATATGCTCGGCGCGAGTGTGTTTTTGCTCGTCATTTGTTTTGCAAACCACGACAATTTGATCCATTTTACAACCTCGACCTGGCTGAATATGATCGGCATGGGGCTGATCTGCCAGTTGGCCGGGTGGATTACCATTAATTATTCCATCAATCATCTCGAAGCCACCAAAGTATCGATCGCTTTGCTAAGCCAGACGGTTATCGCGGGCATCTGGGCGGCTTTATTGCTGCACGAAACATTAGACCTGAAAGAAATTATTGGCAGTATTGTCGTGCTGGCGGGAATAGCAATAACCTTCCTGAAAAAGCGCTCTTCCATAAAAAATGCCTAACATCCGGCGTTAATAACTTTCTAAAAACCATTAAGGAACTGTTAAGCCTAAAAGTTATTTTTGTCATCGTACCCGAGTTAAATGATCACCAAACCCACCATCGACCGTATTATGGAAGCCATCGACATCGCCGAGGTGATCGGTGAGTTTGTGCAGTTGAAGAAACGCGGCGCCAATTATGTGGGGCTTTCACCTTTCAGTAACGAGAGGACGCCATCGTTTACCGTGTCTCCGGCCAAAGGTATTTTCAAGGATTTTTCGTCAGGCAAAGGCGGCTCGGCCGTTACCTTTTTGATGGAACACGAGAAGTTCACCTACCCCGAGGCGCTGAAGTGGCTGGCGAAAAAGTATGGCATCGAGGTTGAGGAAACGCAGGAATCAGCAGAAAACCGGGAGGAAGAAAATCACCGCGAAAGCCTGATGATCGTAAGCGCCTATGCCGCTAAATTCTTCCATGAAAGCCTGCTGGAAACCGAAGAAGGCCATAATATAGGACTGAGCTATTTTAAAGAGCGCGGCTTTAGTAACGAAACCATCCGTAAGTTCGAGCTGGGCTATTCGCCCGACCAGTGGGAAGCTTTTACTGGCAAGGCATTGAAGGAAGGCTACCAGGCGCAATTTTTAGAAGAAACCGGGCTTTCGGTGAAACGCGATAACGGCACGATGTACGATCGTTACCGCGGGCGGGTAATGTTCCCGATCCATAGTTTTACTGGCCGGGTTATCGCTTTCGGTGGCCGTACGCTCAAGAGCGACAAAAGTGTTCCCAAATATGTGAACTCGCCCGAGTCGGACATCTATCATAAATCCAATATTCTCTACGGGCTTTATTTCGCCAAGAAAGCCATCAGGGATGAAGACAACTGCTATTTGGTCGAGGGTTACGCCGACGTGCTTTCGGTTCACCAGGCGGGAATAGAGAACGTGGTGGCGTCGTCAGGTACATCACTGACGGTGGAGCAAATCAGGCTGATCGGCCGGTTCACCAAAAATATCACCATTCTCTATGATGGCGATGCTGCTGGGATCAAGGCCTCGCTGCGCGGGTTGGATATGATCCTGGAAGAAGGGCTGAATGTTAAAGTTGTGCTGTTTCCCGATGGGCACGATCCCGACTCGTATGTGCGGCTGGTGGGCACCAATGCATTTAAGAATTATGTCGCGCAGAACAGGAAAGATTTTATCCTGTATAAGACCGGTATTTTGTTAAAAGAATCCGGCTCCGACCCGATCAAGCGGGCGGAGGTGATCAGGGAAGTGGTGGAAAGTATTGCCAAAATTCCCGATTCGATCAAGGCTTCGGTTTTTATTAAAGAATGTAGTCATTTGCTCGAAATAGACGAGCGCGCGCTACTTTCGGAGCTTAATAAAATGCGGCTCAATAAAGCCAGGAAAGATGCGCAGCAGGCGACCCGGACAATCGAGCCGGCTGATTACCTTCCGCCGGAGGAATTACCTGTTGAACGCCCGGTTAAAAAAGATGAGTCGAGCCAGGAGCGAGAAATTGTGCGCTTGCTTTTGCTTTATGGCAACCGGATGATCGATTGGGATGGCATTGCCAATACCTATATAGGGCCGTTTATGACCGCCGAACTGAGTGATGTGGAGTTTGAATACCCCGCTGCAAAAAAATTTGTGGATGTATACAGCAGGGAACTGGAGAATGGAGTTTTGCCCGATGAACAATTTTTTATCCATTATCCCGATAAAGATATAGTTGACATTACTGTAACGCTGCTGGCCACTAAATACACGCTGAGCGAGAACTGGTACGAGATGCACCGTATACTGGTGCCCGACGAACAGGCGAATATGAAGGCGACCATACTTGGAGCGATCTTTCATCTAAAAAAACACAAAGTGGGTAAGATATTGGACGGTCTGCGCACGGAGATACAAAAGGCCGATGGCGGTCCGGATTCGGATGCTTTGCTGGCGCAGTACCTGCAGATGAAAAAGGTGGAGCGGACCATATCAGATTATTTAGGTTCAGTCATCATCAAATAATGGCGCTGCACCTTGATCTCGGGCGAAAAGGCGAGAGCCTGGCGAAAACATTCCTTGAAAGCGCGGGTTATGAAATACTGGACGAGAACTGGACACACGGCAAATGCGAGGTCGACCTGGTTGCTTATAAGGACGGAGTAATTATTTTTGTCGAGGTAAAAACGCGTACCGGCAATAGCTTCGGCGAACCAGAGGATTTTGTGGACAAGCGTAAGCAGCGGCTGTTAGCCGTGGCTGCCGATGAGTACATTTACCTGATGGATCACCAGGGGGAAGTGCGGTTTGATATCGTATCCATTTTGTTTGACAGGAACGCCGATCATACATTAAAACACATCGAAGACGCCTTCTGGCCGTCGCCTACCGGAATATGAAAAACAAAATTTTGCCTTTAATTGCGGCCATCGTTATGATGTATGGCTGCCGTCCGAATAAGCCCGAAGCATCCTTATCCATTAGCCCCGAAGCGGGAACAAGCTACAAATCGGGTGACGCGGTAACTATAAAAGTAAGTTACCCGGCCGATATGAAACCCGACTCTGTCGTTTACCTGGTCGACTCGGCACGGTTTGCATCAAAAAAGGATTCGTCTGCTGTTACGCTCAAAACCGGTGAAATTTCGCTGGGTCCGAGGGTGATCACGGCCAGGGTATACCAGGGAGGCAAAAGCCAGGAAATCTCTACCAATATTGTTTTACTGGCGACCAAAGCGCCGGAGGCTTATACTTATAAGGTCGTGAAGGTGTAGCCGCACGATACCAGTTGTTATACAGAGGGTCTGCTTTACCAGGACGGTTACCTTTACGAAAGCGGTGGCGGCTATGCCGATCCCCCGCCCGGCCAGGAAAAAGACGGGCAGTCGAGCCTGAGAAAGGTCGACCTGAATACGGGCAAGGTTTTGAAGAAGGTAATGGTCGACCCTAAAGTTTTTGCTGAGGGTATATCCATTATCGGTAACAAGATCATTCAGCTAACCTGGGTGCAAAAAATCGGGTATGTATATGATAAGGACACTTTCAAGCTGTTGAATACCTTTACCAACAATGTCGGCGCGGAGGGTTGGGGATTGTGTTTTGACGGCAATAAGCTATATATGGACGACAGCACCAACCGCATCTGGTTTTTGGACAAGGATACTTACCGCGCCACGGGTTATATCGACGTATATGATGATAAGGGCCCGGTAAACCAGATAAACGAGTTGGAGTATATCGATGGGAAGCTTTACGCCAATGTATGGCAGACGAATAATATTATTGTCATTGATCCTAAAACCGGTACTGTCTTACAAAAGGTGGATATGAGCGGACTGTTGCCTGATTCGCAGCGCCCTGCCAATTTTGACGAAAATAATGACGTGCTGAATGGCATCGCGTGGGATGCGCAGGGTAAACGCCTGTTCGTAACCGGAAAAAAGTGGCCGCACCTGTACCAAGTGAAGTTTTTAAAAAAATGAAAGGATTATTCACGTGATTGCTTAAATTCGATAAACCTTACACGCAATCGTGTTTAAAAATATTTTTTCGTTTGCAGGCCGTATCAGGCGGACTGAGTTTGCCCTTAGTTATATAATTTACATTGGGCTTTACCTGGTTATTTTGTATTTGGGCAGAACCGAGCCGCAAGCAGCGTTTCTTTATGTGGGCTACATACCTCTCGTGTGGTTTTTATGGGCTCAGGGAGCTAAAAGATGTCACGATATTGGTAAAAGCGGATGGTGGCAATTAATTCCATTTTACTTTTTATGGTTATTATTTCAAGGAGGAGATAAAGATAAAAATGAATACAGGGAACCACCTAAGAGCGAATTTAGATATGATCCGGCCAATTACGTAGATCCGTTTCCCTTGCCTGACAGCAAAGGGCAGCATTTGGTCGAAGACCAGAACCATGATCATTAGTATGTCCTGACCTTGAAAGGACAGCGGGACTTAAGTTCGGCCGCTTTTTCTTCGCATTTTTAATAGTGAAATCTAAATGCACCCAGATTTTTACAAATGATATAATGGACAAGGTTTTGGCTGAAGCCGATTTAGTATTTATTAGTTATCCGTCCCATAAATGGGACGGCAATGAATATTTTACAGCCAATTTAACAAATCTGCTATTCATTGCCGATGGCTTTAGCCAACAGATAAGATGAAGCATCAGTCGGGCTTCAGCCTAAATTCACCTCGGCATCGGTATGGGAAATCGTTCATTGCCGTCGGTTTTAACCGACGGATAAAAAGTATTATGAGAAAATCGGGCTTTAGCCCAAACTCACCGCCATGCTTTATGCCGACCGGTCAATTTTTTATTTGTGCCCAGCCGTATCTCCCCATAAATTCGTTTACTTCGTCATCGAATGACTTTTTAGCATGATGCTTCTCTTGATTTTTAATATAGTTAATGACCGTCTCAACTTGTGACTCACTAACCGATACAGCAAAATAATCATCTTGCCAGCTAAATTTTTCCGATATCAAATCGCTTTTATTGAGCCATAGGGAGGATTCTCCTTTTATCAGTTGAACGACTTTGGAAATACTTTGATCTTTCCCTAGCGATATAAGACAATGCAAATGCTCGGTATAGCCATTGATGGCTTGCAGGAAAATATCTTTGTCTTTACAGTTTCGAATAATATGCTGATGTATATCAGGCCTGATTTCTTTTTTTAGGAGTGGTTCTCTGTTTTTGGTAGCGAAAACAAGATGGACCCAAATTTTCACAAATGACATAGCGGACAAGGTTTTGGCTAAAGCCGATTTAGCGCTTATTTGTTATCCGTCCCATAAATGGAACGGCAATGATTTAATTCGCACCCAATTTAACAAATTTTGCTAAACTCATTGTCGTCGGCTTTAGTCCAAAGGCACGTCGGCGGTAAATCAGTATAGATCATAATTCATTGCGTCGGGCTAATTTCCAAACGCACGTCGGCCAAATCGGCATAGATCATAATTCATTGTCGTCGGCTTTATTGCAAACGCACGTCTGCGGCAAATCGGTATAGATCATAATTCATTGGGTCGGGTTTAGTCCAAACGCACGTCGGCGGTAAATCAGTGTAGATCATAATTCATTGCGTCGGGCTAATTTCCAAACGCACGTCGGCCAAATCGGCATAGATCATAATTCGTTGCTGTCGGCTTTAGTGCAAACGCACGTCTGCGGCAAATCAGTATAGATCATAATTCATTGCGTCGGGTTAAGTTCCAAACACACGTCCGCGGCAAATCAATATAGATCATTATTCATTGGGTCGGGTTTAGTCCAAACGCACGTTGGCGGTAAATCAGCATAGGATCATAATTCATTGCGTCGCGTTTAATCGGGGAACATAAAATCATATGCAAACCCCGGGTTTAGCCCAAAATCGCATCGGCGGTAGCAATAATTCATTGTCGTCGGTTTTAACCGACGGATATAGAATCATAACAAACCGGGCTTTAGCCTAACTTTACCGCCATGCTTTATACTGGTTGATCAATCCGTTGGTCGAAGAATCATGACTGCTTATCTGGTCATTATTTTTCAGTTCGGGAAGGATCTTGCCGGCTAATTGCTTGCCAAGTTCAACACCCCATTGATCGAAGCTGTAAATATTCCAGATAATGCCCTGTACAAATATTTTGTGCTCATATATAGCTATCAGCGAGCCCAACGTGCGCGGGGTGATCTTTTTTACCAGGATAGAGTTTGTCGGACGGTTGCCGTCGAATTCTTTAAACGGCGCTAATGCTTCTATTTCTGATTCGGATTTGCCTGAATTTTTTAACTCGGCCTTCACCTCGCCAATAGTTTTACCATTCATTAATGCCTCTGTCTGCGCAAAGAAATTGGACAACAGCATCTGGTGATGCTCTCCAAGCGGGTTATGCGTTTGTGCTGGCGCTATAAAATCACAGGGGATCAGCTTGGTGCCCTGGTGAATCAATTGGTAAAAGGCATGCTGACCATTAGTGCCCGGCTCGCCCCAGATGATGGGCCCGGTGGAATAATCGACCGGGTTGCCGTTGCGGTCTACATGCTTACCGTTGCTTTCCATGTCGCCTTGCTGAAAGTAAGCGGCAAAGCGGTGCATATACTGGTCGTAGGGAAGAATGGCCTCTGTTTCCGCCTCAAAGAAGTTGTTATACCAGATGCCGATCAGGCCTAAGATCACGGGGATGTTTTCCTCAAATTCCGTATTCAGGAAATGCTGGTCCACCTGGTGCGCGCCGGTTAAAAGCTCGGTGAAGTTTTCAAAGCCGATGCTTAGGACGATTGACAACCCGATAGCGCTCCACAACGAGTAGCGTCCGCCAACCCAATCCCAAAACTCGAACATATTTTTAGTGTCGATACCGAATTTCGAAACACCTTCACTGTTGGTCGATAGTGCGGCGAAGTGTTTGGCTACATCGCTGTCCTTACCGCCACCGGCCAGGAACCAGTCGCGCGCGCTGTGCGCATTGGCCATGGTTTCCTGGGTGGTGAAAGTTTTGGAAGCGATAAGAAACAAAGTCGTTTCGGGGCTCAGGGTTTTTAAAGTCTCCGCTATGTGCGTTCCATCCACATTGGAAACGAAATGCATATTGAGGTGATTTTTATACGGGCGCAGTGCTTCCGTAACCATCACCGGCCCCAGGTCTGAGCCGCCGATACCAATGTTCACCACATCGGTAATGGCCTTGCCCGTGAAACCTTTCCATTCGCCCGAAATGATCTTTTCGCTGAACGTTTTCATTTGGTTCAGCACGCGGTTCACATCTTCCATTACATCCTTGCCATCCACGTATATCGGCTTGTTACTGCGATTGCGAAGGGCTATATGCAATACCGGCCGATTTTCGGTAACGTTGATCCTTTCGCCCGAAAACATGGCCTCTGCTGCCTCTTTTACCCTACATTCTTTAGCCAACTGTATCAATAAAGCAACGGTTTTGTCGTCGATACGATTCTTGGAATAGTCGAGCAAAATATCACTGAACTGGATCGAAAACTTTTTAAACCGATCCGGGTCGGCTTTAAAAAAGTCCTTCAGGCTCCGGGATGTAATATCAACAAAATGATCGGCCAGGTATTGATATGCCTGGGTAGAAGTAAAATCGATTTTTGGCAGCATAATTGTTTGTTTTCTACAAAAATAGAATTAAAAATTCACGTGAATATTAAATGTGAAAATAGTGCCGGTGGTGTTATAACAACACACTCCGGTACGTGTATAAAACACACCGCATCACAGTGTTAAATAAACACATGCCACTTAGTGTTTGTTTTACACGATTTTAATTAATAAAATCTTAAAAATTTTGGCATTCTTTTTGAATGTTAAAAAAAGATATTTGATATATTTGTCCACGTGATAAATTTATCTATCATTTATCATCAATTTGTCAATACACTATAAGAGTGAGGTTTTTATGTTTGAGAAACTGTTTTTGCTAGTAAAAAACAAGGCCGGCCAGGCTGTTATCGACAACCCGGAAATTCCTGAAAAGTACCGGGAAGCCGTAATGAATGAGGCATCGAGTTCCATCATTGAGGTTTTAAAAGGACAGATGGAATCGGGTAGATTGAAAGACCTGGTAAAATATTTCCAGTATCCCGACATTTATCAAAACCCTCTGGTCAACAGCGTCGTCAATAAATTTGCCAGCAAATTGAACAAGTTTTATGGCATAGACCCTGCATCTGCCCTGCAAATTGCAAAATCGGTTATGCCGCCGGTGATGCTTGAATTGATCAAGCAATCCAAAAGTGAGCAAAACAAGGATTTTGCGCTAAGCTCATTCTTATCAAAAATTAACGGTAACCGCGCCGACCTAACCAGCCTGGTAAAAGAGATGATGGTTGCCTGATACGATAAACACTACCTGTAAAAACGCGTTCAGAGGGGCTGCAAGAAATTTGCAACCCCTTTGACGTTTTCAGGGGTTGCCGCGCGTTGACCCAACGCCCGTTGCAATGTTGTGCGATTGAAAAGTTGAAGTATTGTTTCCCCCCCCCTGACAATTTTCTTGAACAATCAATAAGATATTTGACTTTTGATTCAAAATCTCAACCATAATTTAACCTTCCGACTTTTCAACCTTCCAACTTTACAACAATTCTACCTGCACATTAACTATATTTGCCGCATGACTAAAGAACAGATCCAGGACTTGAGGGATAGAACTGCTTCCCTGAGGAGGCATCTTTGACATCGACGCAAAACTCGATGAACTGCAAAAAGAACAGGAAATAACTGTTGGCCCCCATTTCTGGGACGAGCCTAAAGAAGCCGAAAAAGTTCTGGCTTCCATTAAAACGAAAAAAGTTTGGACCGACGCTTACCAGCAAGTGGTATCGGCGGTGGATGACGCGGGAGTGATGTTCGATTTTTATCAATCCGGTGATGCCGACGAGGCCGAAATGCAGCAGCAGTTTGATGCGGCCACCAAAGCCGTTGAAGAGCTGGAGTTTAAGAATATGCTTTCGGCCGAAGAGGATCAGCTTAACGCGGTATTGCAGATCACGGCAGGAGCCGGCGGCACCGAAAGCTGCGACTGGGCGGGGATGCTGATGCGTATGTATATTATGTGGGGCGAAAAGAACGGCTACAAAGTTACCGAACAGGATTTCCAGGAAGGCGATGTGGCCGGCGTTAAAACCGTGACCCTGCAATTCGAGGGCGATTTCGCTTATGGTTATTTAAAGGGCGAAAACGGCGTGCACCGGCTGGTGCGCATTTCGCCGTTCGATGCCAATGCCAAGCGCCACACTTCATTTGCATCGGTGTACGTTTATCCATTGGTCGATGACAGCATCGAGATCGAAATAAACCCAGCCGACATTGAGTTTGAAACCTTCCGTTCCGGTGGTGCGGGTGGCCAGAACGTGAACAAGGTGGAGACCGCTGTTCGTTTGTATCACAAGCCTTCGGGTATTATCATCAAGAACCAGGAATCACGGTCGCAGCTGCAAAACAAAGAGAACGCCATTCGCTTGCTGAAGTCGCAGTTGTACGAGATAGAGATGCGCAAGCGCATGGAAACCACCAATGCCATCGAGGGAAGTAAGAAAAAGATCGAATGGGGCTCACAGATCAGGAACTATGTGCTTCATCCTTATAAATTGGTGAAGGACCTGCGTACCGATTACGAAACATCCAATGCCCAGGCGGTGCTGGACGGCGATCTCAACGATTTCCTGAAAGCTTATTTGATGGAGTTTGGTGGTTCGAAGTAATCGCTATATTTGGAATGATAACCGATCTGTCAAACCACTATGTTTAGGAATATCTTTTTATCGCTCGTGGCAGCTTCATTGTTCTCAACTTCTTTCGCGCAACAAACCCCCATACCACTGTATTCAAACGGAGTTCCTAATTCGAAACCCACTCCGGCAACTTATGTCGAAAAAACGGACGTAGCGCAGAACTATTGGATAACCGATGTGAGTGTACCGACCGTCACGCCGTACTTTCCCGAAAAAGGCAAAGCTACCGGCACGGCGATTATTGTGTTCCCAGGTGGCGGTTATGCGGGCCTGGCGTCAAATCACGAGGGCAGGGCAATTGCTACGCAGTTCAACAAGATCGGCGTTACGGCGTTCGTCGTAAAGTACCGCCTTCCCAGTGATTCCATCATGGTGGATAAAACCATCGGGCCGTTACAGGACGCACAAAGAGCCATTCAATTGGTGCGCGAACATGCAACCGAATGGGGCATCGATCCGCATAAGATAGGTATCATCGGCTTTTCGGCCGGCGGGCACCTGGCTTCAACCTTGTTGACACATTATGCCAAAGCGGTTATCGACAATAAAAGCAACATCAGCCTGCGGCCCGATTTCGGCATGCTCATCTACCCGGTCATCAGCTTCGGGCCGGAAGCCCATGTCGGGTCGCGTGAAAACCTAATCGGCAAAAGCCCGTCGCAGCAACTGATCGACCTGTATTCCAACGAAAAGCAGGTGACAACGGACACGCCACCGACTTTCCTGGTTCACGCAACGGACGACGACGTAGTACCTGTGCAAAATTCAATGATGTTCTACGAAGCTTTGCTGAAAAATAAAGTAAAAGCCGAAATGCATATTTTTGAGGAGGGCGGTCATGGCTTTGGGCTGGAAAATCCCAAAAACCCCGGCCATTGGTTCAACTGGGCCCAGAATTGGCTGGCGGAAAACGGGTTCTGATCATTTCGGTCTAACGGCCGGGCATTTACAAGTTTGGGTTAAAAGTATCCGGGCAAACCGAAACATCTTTCGCTGTTAACTGTTTACCTTTACAAATCTTCCGTTTGCTGTCTGTGGATCGCAGAAAATATTTAATAACAAAATATCCGTTATGAAAAACTTCGCAGTCGCCGTTCTTATATGCGCGGGCGCGGTCTTAGCCGCTTGCAACGGCAATCGCGGCCAGAACGCCAGCAATAGCTCTGATTCTTCCACGTCGGCGTCAAACTCAGGCGCTAACAGCCTTTTGGGCGCGGGCAGTTCGTTCGTGTATCCTTTTTTTTCGAAGATATTCGCTGAATACACCAAAAAGACCGGTGTGCGGATCAATTACCAATCTATTGGCTCCGGAGGCGGAATTTTACAGCTTACGAATAAGACCGTTGATTTCGGCGATTCGGACGCTCCGCTGAACAATGAGCAAACAAACAAAATGGGCGCTCCTGTGCTACATATTCCAATGTGTTCCGGCGCAACGGTAGTTACCTACAATCTTCCGGGAGTTTCGGCAGAGTTGAAATTCACTGGTAAAAATTTGGCCGACATTTATCTCGGCAATATAAAAACCTGGAATGATCCCGAAATTGCAGCGTCTAATAAGGGCGTGAAATTGCCAAACCTGCCACTCGTGGTAGTTCACCGTTCGGACGGCAGCGGCACTACATTCATATTTACCGACTACCTGTCCAAGGTCAGCCCGCAATGGGCATCGAAAGTGAGCAGGGCCACAGCGGTAAACTGGCCCGCAGGTATAGGCGGGAAAGGAAGCGAGGGTGTGTCGGGCCTTGTTAAACAAACGCCGGGAGCGATAGGCTACGTGGAATTAGCTTATGCTTTGCAGAATAAGATGCCTTTTGCAGATATCCAGAACAGCTCGGGCGCATTTATTAAACCAACGCTTGCATCGACTACATCAGCCAGTAATATCAATCTGCCGGCTGACTCCAAAGTCTCCCTGACGAATACGGCCGGCCCGCAAGGGTATCCTATTTCAAGTTTTACCTGGGCTTTAATTTACAAGGAACAAAATTACAATGGCCGTACGGCAGAGAGGGCTAAGGCGCTGCTCGACCTGCTTTGGTACAATATTCACGGCGGACAAGCATACTGCAGCCAGCTTAATTATGCGCCGCTCTCGCCGGGCGCGGTAAGCGTTGCCGAGAAGATATTAAAATCGGCGACGTTTGGCCGTAAGCCGATATTGCCATAACAGGGTTTATTTACAAGTGATTAGGGCCAACAAACGCGGACGTTCCGATGTCTGACTCCCGGCATCCGGCCTCTGATATCAATTCAGTATCTCCAGTAGTTCGTTCAGTTCCGCCACTTTTTCGGTCGATCCTAAATTTTCATACGAGCTGATGAGGTTGCGCAGAATACGCCTTAGGATATCCACATTCGAGCAGGGTTCGTAAAACTGTTTTTCGGGCCGCAGCTTCAATTGTTTCAAAAACATATCCACATCCCGCCGGCCGAAAATAGTGCCCCGGCTGAATGCATTGATATAAAACAATATGCCTCCGTCAAACTCACTTTCCATCGTTTCGTCCACGTAAGCCAGGATAAAATGCTGCGGCAGGTTTACACCATACACGGGCATATCCAGTTTTTGCGCCACTATGGAGTAAATAATGGCCAGCGATATCTGGTTGCCTTTTTTTGTTTCCAATACCTGGCTCAGGTAACTGTTTTGGGGGTCCTGATGATTGGAGGTATTGCCGCTAAAACCGTGAATGTTATAGAACACGTGGTTGATCAGCTTCACTTGTTCGGCCGGACTGGCATCGTAGATCATTTGCAGCCATACGTCGCGCTTGATCGCCTCGATCTGGTTAATGATCTTCTGTTCGTCCAGGTCGGGATATTGATATTTATTGATCGTAAGCACACCTTGAAGCAGGTCGAAGGCACCGCCCTGGTACCATAACCGCAGCTCGTCCCGAACCAGGCTGAACTGTATTTCATGGACTAAATTCGCTATGCGCTCCTGTAAAATAGGGTCGAAAGCCTCTTCCCAGGCCGACTCGAGGAATTCGATTACTTCGCCGCCAAAGGAAATGATCTTATCATGCACGTGGTCAAAAATTTCTTTGTCCGGGTCGTCGAGCAGTTTTATTAAAGAGTTGATCTCAACAGGGTCTATCATGCAGCACTAATATACTAAAAGGTTTCTAATTTTACAGCCATGTTAAATTTTCGGTTTGCGAAAGATTACCTGTTTCATCGATTGAGGGGAAAGACCAGGCACGGCACGCATTCGCCTTTTGTTTACAGGCTTGTGGATGAAGTGATATACGACCGGAACGACAAAAAAGTATACCGGGGGGTAGAAAACCTGCGAAATGAACTGCTTTCTGACGAGCGGATGATCAATGTGACTGACCTGGGGGCAGGTTCGCATGTGAATAACAATAACCAGAAGAAAATAAAGGACATAGCCAAAAGCGCCCTAAAACCGCCCATGCTTGCGCAGTTGATATACCGTTTGGCTGCCGGCCTGCAGCCCGAAAATATGATCGAGTTAGGCACCTGCCTCGGCACTACGACATTATATCTGCATAAAGCTGCGCCTAACGCCAAATTGTATACGCTTGAAGGTTGCCCTGAGACCGCGGGCGTGGCTACGGAAATTTTTAATAAAGACGGCGCGACCGGCATTGTACAGATCATCGGAAATTTTGACGATACCTTACCCGGTGTGATAAAACGATTGGATAAGCTTGACTTCGTTTACATCGACGGCAACCATACCAAAGAAGCCACTTTAAGATATTTTGAGTGGTGCCTGCCTAAAGTGCACGAACATACACTGCTTATTTTCGACGACATTTACTGGAGCGAAGGCATGAAGGAAGCCTGGGCCGCTATTAAAGGCCATCCGCAGGTGACAGTTACTGTCGATCTGTTCTGGATAGGGTTAGTTTATTTTAGGAAAGGACAGGTGAGGGAGGATTTTTTAATACGGTTTTAAGTTGTACGTTATATGTGTTACGTTGTACGTTTTTATTTAGATACTACTTATAACGAACAACGTCGAACGTAAAACGTTAAAACGCTTCCCCTAATCCGATATAAAACCCGCTTTGCCTCGATTCGCCGGGCACCTTTTCGCCGAAGCCATAGTCGGCCCGGATGCTCAGGCCTTTTTCGGTATCAAAGAAATAACGTATGCCGCCGCCGTAATCCGGCTTCAGGCTATTGATCGAAAAGCTGTTGTGTGCGACTTCCCCTGTTCCCAAAAATCCTACGACGCCAAAACGGTCGCTGATGCGGTAACGCAGTTCCGTTTGGCCGGCGATTAAATTGCGGTCGCGGTAACGGCCGTTGTAGTAACCCCGCATCATCTCATCATTACCAAGCGAGGGCAGCAGGTAAAAAGGCACGTTACCGCCGGTAAGGTTTTGTTCCTGTACGTCCAGTCCCAAAACCAATCTTTTACAAAGCAGGAAAAACTGCGAATATTCGATATTGAAGAGGCCGCCTTCATAGCCATTATTGGTAAAAACACCATGCATGGCGTTGTAATAGGCGGTTATGATCATACCTTTGGTCGTGTAGGTATTGTTGTTGCGGCTATCATAAACTAAGCTGGGGCCTGCGTAGATGCTCGCCCCGCCGTTGATGCCTTGTATCGGCGATTCTCCGTAAAAATGATTGTGGGTCGAATCGATATTCCGGTTTTTATAATTGAAACCGCCTGCTACAAAACCGGCATAAAAATTTTTCGCGAGCAGCCAGTTCGAGCCGAAATTAAGTTTGAAACGCTTTTCATCCACCGATTCCTCGTCCGCTTTGCGGGTATTATTGCCGATGCCGAAAAAATTGAACGGGTAATTGATATAACTTATGGCGCCGGTGTAATATTGGCTGTTGCCCGGGCTCCAGTAGGTAGTGCTTACGCTAAAATGGCTTTGACCTTTAGTAGTAACGGAGATGTAAGGATAAATGGTTGATACACGCGTGTGGTGTACAGCCACGGTATCGGAATAAAAAGAGTACAACCCCGCGCCGCCTAATTCCAGGCCTGTTTCGGGTGCGGAAGTTAGTATCGGTATCACTACAAAGCTGCTCTTTTTCGTGCTGTCCTTATCAAAATACATGCGGTTAATAAAGCGCGGCAGCCAGCTGATCTGCGCGTGGGTCTGGAGCAGGATAAATAGCAATATAAATGTCGTAAACGCTCGCTTCATAGTCGGCCGCTAAGATAGTGTTTGTGGTTGGTTAACAGTGATCAGCTAACTCGTGACTTGTGAATAGTTAATAGTACCTTTTGGTCAACTAATCACAGTTAACAAATCACTAATCACAAAATTTAAAATCCACTTTAAACAAAATATCTAATTTTGCGCCCACATTCAATATTAACAGATCATGAGCAATACACGGGGACCCATCTCTCAGTTTATCGAAAAAAATTACCTGCATTTTAATGCGGCCGCTTTAATGGATGCCGCCAAAGGCTACGAAAAGCACCTTGCCGAAGGCGGCAAAATGATGGTTACCCTTGCCGGCGCCATGAGTACCGCCGAACTGGGCATATCGCTGGCCGAAATGATCCGCCAGGATAAGATCGCCATCATATCGTGCACCGGCGCAAACCTGGAAGAGGACATTATGAACCTGGTGGCGCACTCCCATTACAAACGTGTACCGCACTACCGCGACTTGAGCCCGCAGGATGAGTGGGACCTGCTCGAAAACCATTATAACCGCGTAACCGATACCTGTATACCTGAAGAAGAAGCTTTCAGGCGTTTGCAAAAACATATTCACAAGATTTGGAAAGAGGCCGACGTGAAGAACGAACGGTATTTTCCGCATGAATACATGTATAAGATATTGCTGAGCGGCGAGCTGGAACAATATTACGAGATAGATTCCAAAAACTCGTGGATGCTGGCGGCTGCCGAGAAGAACCTGCCTATTGTAGTGCCCGGATGGGAGGACTCGACCATGGGCAATATCTTTGCGTCCTATGTGATCAAAGGCCAGATCAGACCTTCCGCCATGAAAAGCGGCATCGAATATATGGCATGGCTGGCCGACTGGTATGTAAAAAATTCAGAAGGCAAAGGCATTGGCTTTTTCCAGATCGGCGGGGGTATAGCAGGCGACTTCCCGATATGCGTCGTACCCATGCTATACCAGGATATGGAGATGGAAAATATACCGTTCTGGAGCTATTTCTGCCAAATATCCGACTCCACCACTTCATTCGGTTCATACTCGGGTGCCGTGCCTAATGAGAAGATCACCTGGGGCAAGCTGGGCATCGATACACCTAAGTTTATAGTCGAATCGGATGCAACCATTGTAGCGCCTTTAATTTTTGCGTGGATATTAAAACAATAATTTTTTAATTTTATTTATTCTTAATCAAGTGTATCCGACCGAATCAGTATCGTGCAGTAAAAAACGCGTTTTTGGCTATCCTAAGGCCATTTTTCTAACTTATTTAGAACGATTATAAATTATACATAACTGTCATTAATTTGTCAGCCTTACTGTAATAAATTTTACTTTTGTCCCTTGAAAAAACAGCAAGCTATTACGTCTGTCATTAATTTTCAAACTACTTACACAAGAAATCATTTAGCATAAATACAATTTATGAGAAGCATCTCATCGATTTTAAAACAATTCTCAAGGTCGGTTCTGCTGGTAACGGGTTTAGCAATCTGGGGGTTAACTGCGTCAGCGCAGGGTGACGCCGCCAAGGGCGAAGCTATATTCAAAGCAAAATGTACTACTTGCCATAAGATCGACTCCCGACTGATCGGCCCGGCCCTCGGCCCGCAGCTTACCTCGGAGACTGATGATAAATGGCTTACCAAGTGGATACAGAATAACCAGGCGTTGATCGCCGCCAAGGACCCGAAAGCGCTGAAGATATACAATGAGTATAACCAGGCGGGTATGACGGTTTTTGGCGATCTGTCAGATGCTGATGTGACCAACATCATTACCTATGTGCGCTCGGAATGGAAAACCATGCAGGCGAATGCCAGCAAGGCCACCGGCACACAGGGCGCGGCAGCCGCCGAGACAGGTCCGAGCAACATCGTGATCTTCGGCCTGATCGGTGTGATCATAATCGCATTTATCGTTATCCTGGTGCTGAACCGGGTTATCGGCACGCTGGAAAAACTGCTGCTAAGAAGAGGCGAGTTTGTTCCGGAGCCTGAAGTGGTTGAGGAAAAAGCCCCGGTTGACCGCTGGGCTTTGGCCAGGAAGCTGATCAAAAACAAAAAATTTGTGTTCTTCGTATTGCTATGCGTATCCATCGCCGGCGGCAGCTGGACCTGGGTTACGATGTGGAATACCAACGTTCACCAGGGTTACCAGCCTGTACAGCCGATCAAATTCCCGCATGACCTGCACGCCGGCGTAATGCAGATCAACTGCCAGTACTGCCACTTTGGAGCGTACAAGTCCAAAAACGCTTCGATCCCGTCGCTTAATGTGTGTATGAACTGCCATAAAACAGTTAAGACCGAGTCGCCGGAAATTCATAAGATCTATGATGCTTTGGGTTACGATCCGCAGACTCAGAAATATGACAGCACCAAGATGCGGCCCATACAATGGATCCGTATCCACAACCTGCCCGATTTTGCCTACTTCAACCACTCGCAGCACGTAAAGGTGGCCGGTATCCGCTGCCAGCAGTGCCATGGACCGGTTGAAACGATGAAGGAAGTTTATCAATATTCGCCGCTAACCATGAAA
>JAFDZK010000069.1 GCA_018267005.1 Bacteroidota bacterium | reverse complement strand
ATCGCTAATAGTGACCGCCTGTTCTTTCGGCGAAAGATTTAAAATAACCAGCACTTTTTTGCCTGCCCTTTGGCGCACGTAAGCGTATATCGCGTTTTTATCTCCCGCGTCGACCTTACGAAATGAGGCGTTTGACGCCAAAGCGATGTCGTTTTTTCGCAGGTTGAGCAATGTCTTATAAAAACGGGCTCTTGCAAAATTTTTGAATGTTATCGGGTCGTGCTCAAAGAATTGTATAGCCCGCAAAACGGGTTCTTCCTGCCCGCTGTAGATCAGTGGTACGATGTGGTAGTACGTTTGGGTAAGCACGGCGAAGGGTGCATGCGAAGCCCCCGGGAAAGTGCCATAATCGGCTTTGTTCCAGCTATTCTCGTCGTGATTGCTGGTGAAATATAATTCGAGGCCATTTTTGGGATACTCGGCGTCATATTTTGCCTTAATACTGTCAAGCGCGAATGCGGGGCTTGCGCCTTTGGCCACGTCGATCATTTTATGGAACATATCCCACGAGTAGGTGGCATCGAAACCGCTCCTGTGCAGGTAATCCTTATCGCCCTCGGCCAGCATGAACAAACTGCGCCCTTTTCTCAGCTCGCCGATGCAGCGTTTCCAGAAACTTTCGGGCACGTTCCAGGCTACGTCGCAGCGAAAACCATCGATGTGAGTGTTGATGAGCCAAAACTTCATCGCGTTGATCATGCTGTCCTGCATTTCCCGGTTGGCATAATCCAGTTGGCGCGTGTCCGACCAATCGAAAGCTACAGCCGGTTTGCCCTCTTTATCTTTTACATAAAAATCGGGGTGTTTTGTTATCCAGTAATTATCAGCGCCTGTATGGTTGGGCACCCAATCAATAATCACCTTAAAACCCAAAGCGTGGGCCTGCTTTACCAAGCGCTTAAAATCGGTCATATTGCCGAATTCCGGGTTGATAGCCGTATAGTTGGAAACGGCGTAATAGCTTCCCAGTGTGCCTTTCCGGTCGACCTTGCTGATAGGATTGATGGGCATGAACCACAACGTTTGCACGCCCATGGCTTTCAGCCTGGCCAGGCTTTTCGCGAAAGCGTTAAACGTACCTTCGGGTGTATATTGCCGAACGTTAACCTCGTAAACGTTGCCCTGCATGATCCACGCAGGATGCCCGTCGATCGTTTTAGCTGTCTGGCCGTACGAGGATGAAAAGATGAGTAAGTAAATGATTAGGAGCGCGGATAAACTCCTGCCTGGCTTGGTTCTTCCGGAAAGCATGTTTTTAGATTTTCAACGAAATTAAACAATTCGGCGAAAATTAACAGGCTGCCCGATTTCTATGGCTGAATGATCTGCACCAGGTTGCCGCAAGTATCGTCCAGTACGGCTATTTTTACCAGCCCTGCCTGCATCGGAGCCTTTGTGAATTGCACGCCGGCCTCCAGCAATCTTTTATATTCTGCGTCGATATCAGTCACCTTAAACACTGCTGCCGGTATTCCTGCCTTGAACAATATCTTTTGCCATTCCGCCGCTGCCGGTTTCCCGTCTATTTGTATCGATGGATTCCAATTCGGTTCGAGCAAAATTTCAACATCTTCCGGCCCCTCCGATGCCACTACAGTTAACCATTTGGTATCAGGCCCCAGGGATATCTCTTTCTTCTTGATAAACCCAAGTTTTGTCGTATAAAAATCGAGCGCTTTTTCCTGGCTGTCTACCAGGATGCTGGTCAGTATGGTTCTCATAACATTATGCTTCTACAAAGTTTTTGATAGATGTTCCGATCAGATAAGTCCAGCCTGCGGTAAAGCTTTCCCTTGCAAAATCTTTTGTATCCTGTGGGAAGGATTCGAGCCCTTCGTGCGTTAATTTCAGCCGCGTGGCGTCACCTTCTGGAAATAATTCAAATGTGACAAAAGAGTTCCCCCCGTAGTCCTTATAGCGCCAACCGTATTGCAGCAGTTTGCCTGTTTCAACTTGGGTTATTTTGCATAAATGCAAGTAATCCTGACCCTCATTGCCTTTCCCGGGAAAACTGAATTCAAAACCGACTTCGGGCCTGAAGTCGGAAAGATCGAAATACCATTGCTTCATTTTTTGCTTGTCGGTAAGGGCCTCCCAAACTTTTTGAACAGGCGCATTCAGCGTACGCTCGATAACAAAGGGTTCTGCTTTCATTACTTTTTGGTTTTTATTGGTTTCACGGTTTCTTTTTCGTCATTAGCCAGGAATTCTTCCAGCGCATCCAGCTTTTGGTTCCAGAATGCGCGATAGCGCTCTACCCATTCCGACACTTCATTCAGCTTTTGGAGCCTGGCTTCGCAATAACGTTCACGGCCAATTTGTTTGATCGTGATCAGGCCGCATTGGGTTAATATCTTGATATGTTTGGATATGGCAGGCCGGCTCACATCAAACTTCTCCGCTACCGCATTCAAATTCATGGAGCGGTTCGCAATCACATTGATAATCTCGCGCCGCGTTGGGTCGGCTATAGCCTGGAATACATCTCTTCTCATTTAACTTGTAACCGTTCGGTTTCAAATATATGTGAAACCATTTGGTTACGCAAATTTATTTTTTACTATTTCGTTGTAAAGTTTATAACTTGAAAGCTCCAATTATTCAATCTTTTTATGGCAAACATCAATTCGGGCGGAACGGAAAAAAATACCTATGATGCTATTGTTATCGGCTCAGGTATCAGCGGAGGCTGGGCAGCAAAGGAACTTTGCGATCACGGTTTAAAAACACTGGTGCTTGAGAGGGGTAGGAATGTCGTTCATCTGAAAGATTACCCGACAGCATTAAAAAATCCCTGGGATTTTCCTCATCGTACTTATGAGCCTTTGGCAGTGAAGGAAGAGAATCCCATCGTATCCCGGTGTTATGCATTTAGCGAAGCCAGTCAGCATTTTTTTGTAAAGGATAAAGAACATCCATATGTGCAGGATAAGCCCTTCGACTGGATACGCGGATACCAGGTAGGCGGAAAGTCGTTGCTTTGGGCGCGTCAAACCCAGCGCTGGAGCAAATATGATTTTGAAGGGCCTGGCCGCGACGGCTTTGCAGTCGATTGGCCGATAAGGTACGAAGATATAGCGCCATGGTACAGTTATGTGGAGCGTTTTGCCGGGATAGCCGGAAATAAGGATGGACTGGAAACGCTGCCCGATGGCGAATTTTTACCGGCCTGGGAAATGAACGCGGTGGAGAAAGACATGAGTGCCAGGATCAACACGCATTATAAAGGCAGCCGTAATGTGATTATAGGCCGTTGCGCCCACCTCACCAAACCGAATGAAATACATAAACAGCAGGGCAGGGGACAATGCCAGGCAAGAAGCCTGTGCGAAAGAGGTTGTCCCTTTGGCGGGTATTTCAGCTCCAATGCTTCGACTATACCCTGGGCTTTGAAAACAGGAAATCTTACTTTAAGACCGGATTCTGTTGTGCATTCCATTATTTATGACGATAAAAAAGGCAAGGCGACCGGCGTTAGAGTTATCGATGCGCATACCAAAAAAGCGACCGAATATTACGCGAAGATCATCTTCCTGAATGCCGCCACGCTAAACAGCAACTTGGTAATGCTTAACTCAACATCGTCACGCTTTCCAAATGGATTGGGGAACGACAGCGGCGTGCTCGGTAAATTTGTGGCTTTCCATAACTATCGCGGCAATGTCTATGCAACCATGGATGGTTACCTGGATTCGTACTACTATGGCCGCCGGCCCACTGCCATCATGATGCCTAACTTCCGCAATGTCCACAAGCAGGAAATGGACTTCCGCCGCGGATACATGACTTTCTATTCGGTGCTGCGGCAGGGATGGGGACACGATACGGATGGCGCGCAGATAGGATCGACGTTTAAAGATAATGTGTCTGAACCGGGTGGCTGGGTAGTTTATACACAAATGCAGGGTGAAACTATACCAAAGGAAACCAATCATGTAAGCCTGAACCAGGATGAAAAGGACCAATGGGGAATACCATTGCTCAGAACATCGGTAGCTTACGACGACAACGACGAGAAAAGCATCAAAGATTTTATGAACCAGGCTTCCGAGATGCTGGAAATAGCCGGTTGCAAGAACATCATACAACACGATACGCAACAGGCGCCTGGCCTTGACATACACGAAATGGGCGGCGTACGTATGGGCAAAGACCCGAAGACATCAATTCTGAACGCCTGGAACCAGGTGCACTCGTGCCCTAATGTGTTTGTAACGGACGGTTCGTGTATGGTTTCTACAAGTACGCAGAACCCATCTTTAACTTTTATGGCCATTACGGCACGCGCCGCAAATCACGCCGTTGACGAACTGAAGAAAGGGAACCTGAGCTAAAAGCAAAAAGGCCAAAGTGGAAAGCTGATACGGACCAAAGCTTTGGACTTTCTGCATTCAGCTTTAAGCTTTCCTGGGGGGCAGATCAAAGGCCTTAGCTTCATGCTCAAAATGCCCCTTATGCGAACCATCGCAGAAAGGTTTGTTTTGCGACATGCCGCAGCGGCAGATGGAAACAGTGGTACGCCCATCAAGGCCGTAAACGTTGCCCTCTTTGTCAACAATTTCAAAATCCCCTTCAACTCTTACCGAGCCGTTGCTGTTTATCGTGAGTCTGGTAGCTGCCATATTAAATTTTTCTATGCGGCGAAGATAGTATAAAAGCCGAAAGCTGAAAGACCAAAGCTAAAAGCCTTTGATCAATGAAACGGCTTTGGACTTTGAGCGTTTACTTTTTCCGCAAATCCTTTGACTATTATAATATTCTTAATAATTCAATATTAGCCAGTGTTACCTGTTTAGCGCTTTGCTAAAATTTCTCTTTTCTCCATTTTTCAAAATACCGTTAAAAAACTGTTGAAATACCGTGAAAACACGGTAACGCACGTTGAGTTTTCGAGGTAAATTCACATTAATAAATGCATTAATCAATTGGATAGCAGTTGATTAGATAGACTACCCCGGAAAGCCGAAAAGGGGCGCAAGAGTAGGCAAAAAGATAAATTACCATGGCAAGAGCAATTAGATCGTTGGCGGATGTACAACGTACCCCTACAGTTAACACCACTGTTGATGATTATAAGGACAGACTGGTTAAATTAATACCCTCAGAAATAGTGACTGCCTATATTACAATCTTAGGATTAATCAATGGTGCTGATGCCAATGGTAATAAACCAACCCTTTTATGGATAGTTTTTATCCTATTGACGGTTTTGACACCCTTTTACTTATATTTTTTCAGTAAAGTGACCAAAATTGCACAACTTGTATTCACGACTATCGCTTTTGTAATTTGGGTAATTGTCGCCGGTTCTCCATTCCCTACTTTATTGGGGTTTTCGGCGAGTTTCATCGGTTCTATTATACTTATCGTATATACACTCTTCATCCCATTTGTCTACCAAGGATAATGTCCTGTTTAAATTAATAGGCAAAAAATTATATATTCTTTTAAAAAAACAAGCATTATGGAACCATTAAAAGTATGTATTGACAAACCACTGCCTTTTACACATGTGCATTTGAATATGTTCAACGCGATAAAAGCTAATCCTGCCAATAATCCTGCTAAGGCAGGCACGGACGAGCATAAAGCGATTAAAAAATTTATTGCCAATCCAAATCAAAGATTTAGCTCAGATGAAGCTGCTTTAATTAGTAGGATGGCTGTTATAACTGATAACAAATGGCAGCCAGGAGCGACACTAAATATCGGTTTCTTAAACGGGTCGAACATACAAAAGCAGCAAACCCAAAAAATGGCAAGTGAGTGGTTGAGCTACGCAGATATAAAATTCAATTACGTCGACGACCCGCAAAAAGCTACTATCCGTATTGCTTTTCAGTTTAATGGCGATCAGGGGTCGTGGTCGTATATTGGAACAGATTGCCTGCAAATTGCAAAGACCAATCCTACGATGAATTTCGGCTGGCTCGAAGATGATACGGCGGATGATGAGTGGCGTAGAGTAGTGGTTCATGAATTTGGACATGCATTGGGTTGTATTCACGAACATTCATCACCTGGCGGAAATATCCAGTGGAATAAGCCGGTCGTTTATCAGTACTACGAAGGCCCGCCAAATAACTGGACACAGCAAGATGTGGACAAAAATGTCTTCTTCAAGTACTCAACTGACATCACTCAATTCACAACATTGGATCCAAACTCCATTATGATGTACCCAATCCCCGCACAATTTACTTTAAATGGCTTCAGCGTCGGAATGAATACAGACTTATCAGATACTGACAAATCATTCATTAAGCAACAATATCCTTAATTTATCCTCATCACAGGATTTTAACCCTTATCAATAACTAAATGAAAAAGCTATTACTTTTTTGCTTGGCAGTTACTATCTGTTCCTGCAGCATCAGAAAGCCGCAAAGTGCGACCAGTACTACAAAAACCGTAACTAAAACAACGACTACAATCGCAAATACATCTGACGATCCAGTTTATCAGAATAATACCTATACGTTTAAACATGATTTTTTCAAACCGGCGCCCGACCAGGAAAATATCCAAAAAGTAAAACATATGAAAGACAGGGTGTTTATTGAAATAATAAACTTAAACCGATTGTCTTACGATGTTAATATCAATGGCAAGAATGTATCAGTCGCGTTGGACAATACAAATATTTTTGACTCCTTAGCCAAAGCGATCAATACTTCAAAGATTTCAACGACTCCGGCAGGTCAACAAGCACCAGTCTCGACTCAAAGTGGTACACAGCCCGTAAAACAAGCAGCTTTGCCAACAAAGAAAATCAAAAGATTGTCGGGTCCCGATCAGTTTACGCCGGCATACGCCAAAATAACGGATAATGAAAGCAAGATAAATGAGGATCTAAGGCACATGAAAAGCGATATGGACACTTTACAGTATTTTCTGAATTTTAGCGCTGCCATCCCAAATTATATTGCAGGTGAACGATACTGCCAGGACACTTTAAAAGCCCAGATTCTAAGAGATATATATTTAAAGTATTTTGATCCCACAATAAAAACCTATGGGAATCTGATTTCCTCAATCTCTTCCAGGCCATTAAACGTAGCAAGTCAAATCACTGACAGTTATAAAAAAATAAATGTTCTGATTAAGAAAAACGATTCCCTAATCGACATACTTACAGGTCTTTGTAGTAGCTCAAACACGAGCGATACAGGCAATGTGTGTACAAAACTACTTCTTAACGCGAAAAACGGATTGGCTAAAGGGCTTAATGACGGCCTGGCGCAAGCGTCCAAGATTAGGACTGATTCTATAGCTAAAGCGGTCAGAATTTTAAATAGCCTGCTTACCCAAGTTAATGATAAAAATAGCTTTACCTATCTCTCGCCTGCCTTTTATCCTAAGGGCGATTACCTGCAAATTGGAGTAAAAATAAAACCTAAAAATGCAAATGTAACATCCTTATATGTTGACACCTTGTCTTACAGTATTCCGATTAAGGGGCAATTGGAGTGGGCTATAGGACCTGCACTGAATTTCGGTTTTGGCAGTGGTTCATTTGACAGGAGCTTCCAGATCGACTCAGCCAGGAATTCCAGCGGTGCGGCTAAAAAAAATGATATGTTTACCATAAAACAGAATAGCAGCAACAAAATGTTATTACCTTCCATTGGAGTAATGGCCGCATTTTATTGGCAAACTCATGACCCTGTAACACCCGGAATCAGCATAGGCGTTTCAACTGCGCCATCAGATATTTCCACACTCAGAGCGTATCTCGGAGGATCATTGTTAGTAGGAGGATTTGAAACGGATAACAAAAACAACCTGATCTATAATAAAGTCATTTTTAGTCTTGGCCTAGCGTATGGACAGGTAGACCGCTTAAAAGAAAACCTGGTTATAGGGGATAATCCAAAATCCCAAGTACCATTTAATGGCAATACAATAGCGACCGACCAACTAACAGAGAAAGTTGGCAGAATAGGCTTTTTCTTTGGAGTAACCTATCGAATAAATTAAATAGCATATTCTGACGTCGGCAATGCTGAAACCAGACTAGTGGGTTAGGTTCAAAACCCGCTATCCCCCAGCGCAAAATCATTTTTGCGCTGTTGCCATTTGCCCTTGGTAAAGTCCGGGAATTCCTGCGGCATATTGCCTTCGGCTAATGATTTTTCCGAGAGCGGCGTTATAGCGCTCATGGTTACCGAGTCGTACACGTCGATAGGGGTAGGGCCTTTCTTCTTCACGGCTTCTACGAAGGCGTTAAACACGAACCAGTCCATGCCGCCGTGGCCAGCGCCGGCAGCGTCGCTGGCGTATTTTTTCCAAAGCGGGTGATCATATTTGTCAAACCACTCTTTTGCCGGGTCCCATTGGTCCTCTTTTTTAGATTGGTTTTCTATATAAACCGTTTCGGACACGTCCATCCAGATACCTTTGGTGCCTTGCACGCGGAAGCCGAGCGAATAAGGGCGGGGCAAGTGCGTATCGTGACTCAGCATTACCGTTTCGCCGTTGGCGCAATTGATCATGGTGGTCACCACGTCGCCGTTTTTAAAATTGATCTTGGTTTCCGGATTGCCGGGTGACAATTCCTCAATATACGCATTCAATCCGCGCGACTTGGTAGCGAAAGATACCAAATTGGTAAACCGGTTTCCACGGGTTATATTGGCATAATGCATTACCGGCCCGGCGCCATGCGTGGGGTAGATGTCGCCGTTACGGTCGATATTAAACTGCGTGCGCCATTGTGCCTCGCTAAAGGCTTTCGGGCCAAATTCTACGCCTTTGCCTCCGTCGGGTTTACCGTCGTTAAATAATACGTCTCTCAAATTATGCTGATAGCCGCCTTCCAGGTGGATGATCTCGCCGAACAGCCCTTGCCGGACCATATTAAGTGCGGCCATGACATCGCGGCGGTAGCAAACATTTTCCAGGGTCATATAAGGTATGCCCGTCTGCTCTGAGGTTTTCACAATATCCCAATGGTCGTCCATCGATAAGCCGGCGATGACCTCGCAGCCGACGTACTTGCCCGCCTTCATAGCGTCGACGGCCTGCGGATGGTGGAATTGCCAGGGCGTAGCGATGATCACCGCGTCGATGTCCTGGCGGTCGATCAGGCCTTTATAGGCATCGAGCCCGCCGGTGTATTCTTTCGGCAGCGGCTTGCCTGCTTTTTTAAACTGCTGGCGGCAAAATTGAAGCGAGCTTTCCTGCGTATCGCAAATGGCCACCACATCCACGTCGTTGCGCAAAAGCGCCTCGCCAACGTGACTGCGGCCGCGCAAACCGACGCCGATAAAGCCGATGCGGACCTTCCCGGCGGTTGCTGCAAACAACGAGCCCGACGGTAATAAAGTAAGCCCGGCGGTTGCCAATGCGCCCTGCTTGATAAATTCCCTGCGTTCCATAAAGTTTAATACTGAGGTTTACAGGGCTAATATAAGGAGGTAAAGGTTAAAGGCGAAAGGTAAAAGGCGTAAAGTCCGAAATTCTGCACAAGTTCGTAAAATTAGCTCGTTGTCTTCGGGCGTTCACTATTCACCATTGACTATTCACAACTTTCGGACTAAAACCACTAACTTTAGTCAATCACCCGATTATAAACCCTCACAATGGAAAATATTATTCCCAACAAGCCCGGTCGGCTGCTATCGCTCGATGTGATGCGCGGCCTCATCATGATCTTCCTGGCCGGTGAAAGCTGCGAAGTTTATAGTTCGCTGAGACACCTGCACTCGGGAGGTCTGTTTACCGCGATCATGGACCAGTTTGAACATTATCCCTGGCATGGCCTGCGGTTGTGGGACCTGATACAACCGGCCTTCATGACCATGGCCGGTACCGGTATGTATATTTCGTATCACAACAAGCTGAAGAAAGGTATAACCTGGGGGCAAAACTTCAGGCATGTGCTTTTCAGGTGCCTGGAATTATTTGTTTTAGGTACGGCAGTGCAATGTTTTTATGCCGGCAAACTGGTATGGGAATTATGGAACGTGCTGACTCAATTATCCGTCACCACGTTTATTGCGTATCTGATCATTAACCGGTCCTACCAATTCCAGATCATTATATCTGTGCTGCTGCTAATCCTGACCGATGTGCTGTACAGGACGATACTCGTGCCGGGCTTTGACCACCCCTTCGTTGAATACCACAACTTCGGCGCTTATATGGACACTGTTTTTCACGAGCGGATAAATCCCGACGGTTGGGTGACGATCAATTTTATCCCTACAGCCGCGCATACCATTTGGGGCTGCCTTGCTGGCAAGCTGCTGGTTTCGGAAAAAACGCACGTACAAAAAGTAAAATACCTTGCACTTTTCGGAGTGATCTGCCTGTCCATCGGTTTCGGTCTCGACTGGACGAATATTACGCCGATCATCAAACGTATCGCAACCAGCTCGTTCACTTTCGCGTCCGAGGGTTGGGTGTTGTGTTTACTGGCCGCACTTTATTGGCTCATCGACTTAAAAAAGATCAATAAATTCGCGTGGGTAGCAGCAGTTGTCGGTATGAATTCTATTTTCATTTACTATTTTTTTAATACCGTCGGCTATCAATGGTTCAACGGTGCAGTTGCTATTTTTATCAAAGGATTTTTTGGAATGACCGGGTTAACACCTAACCTATTGGCCGTGCTGTCAGCTTTGGTCACCTGGTTCCTGGAATGGTCGCTGTGCTACTGGCTGGTAAAGAATAAGATATTTATTAAATTGTAATCATTTGAACAGAATTTATAGAAATGTTTCGCCGCTGCCTATTGAAATCCCAGCCAATGCATGAATTCAATGAATTTCGGTTCAGATAGGCGCTTAGTGCCGCATGGCGAAATAATAAAATATTTTATCGAGGCCTATTGCGCTTCTTTAATCAAATTACTGGTTATCTCCAGCGAAGAATAAATGCGCATGGTGCGAATAATAAATGTCGATTGATGCGCTTTGGAAACGATGCTAACTTGCATCAAAGCCATCATTATGAAAATCCGGATCATTCTTTTCGCCGCGCTGGCAACTTTATTCATCTCATGTAAAAAGAGCACCACACCGGCCCCTGCAACTACAGCAAACTATTATATCAAGTTGAAGATCAATGGCGCCGCCAAAAGCATGACGATGACGCCCATGGTAATGTTTACCAATGCTCAGCCCTTATATATGTGTCAGTTAAGCGGCTATTTTCCAAACAATTTTGGACAGGGCGCTACCTTTACCATAACCGATGCTGCGGCTATCGTCACAAATAAAACATATACCCAGCAAATCATCAACGCTGGTGGTACACAGGTTATTCAAACGGTATTTGTATACAGGGGTGATGACGGTAAACAGTACCTGGCCGAGGGAAACATCCCGGGCACGTTAGTTTCCGTTCAATTCAGTGAAATTGCCACCGATCATGTCAAAGGTACTTTTTCAGGCACGGTACAAATCCAGGGGACTTCGACCTTCGTCGCCGTCACCGACGGAGAATTTTACCTTAACCGTGTACAACTTTAATTCGCCTGAATTTGGTGACGTTAGCGGGCGGAATCACGCGTTTGGATTATAACCTGGTTTTCAAGCGGTCCTTAACACCGCTTTCCCATTCTTCCTTCAGGATACTGAGGACAATAGAATCGCGGCGGGTGCCGTCGTCCAGCCACATATGACTGCGGATAATACCTTCGGGTTTGCAGCCAATACTTTTCATAGCGGCTATGCTGCGTTCATTACGCGCGTCTGCGCGAAATTCCACCCGGTACATGTCCAATTTTTCAAAAGCGAACTGTAATAGCAGAAATTTGCAGTGCTTATTTAGGCCGGTACCCCTGAATTGGTTTCCATACCAGGTATAACCTAACTGCAGCATCTGGTTTGCTGGCTGAATATCGTAAAAACGGGTACTGCCCGCATATTCGCCGGTAGCCTTGTCAAATACGATAAACGGATATTGATTGCCCGCCTTGCGGCCGTTCAAAGCCGCTTGGACATATTCCCGCATACCTTGTTCGCCGTGCGCGCTGATCTGCGAATAGCGCCAGGTATCCTGTTCGTCAAGGGCGTAGGGAAGCAGGTATTCAATGTCTGTTTCCTTTAATGGACGGAGCATGACCCTTTCGTCTTCGAGAATGTATTCCGCTTCCGGGTTAAAATTGGATGGCATATGGTTTGGGTTGTACGTTGTACGTTTGGCCTATACGTTACCGCCCGGGAAAGGGCCTGCAATGCGTAAGCTTGAGCGTAAAACGAAATGGTCTAAAATATTTAAACGGCTTGTTCGTCTGCCTTAGTGTAGCCGTGAAATTATAATTTATTTTATGCACGACCATGGCGATGCATCATTATTTTTGACTATCTGACATTTAAAAAACAATCGATCACACCTATGCCTGAGAAAAACAATAAGCCTAAAGCGAACAAGGGACCCAATGTTTTCGGTCTGCTAAAACCTTACAAATGGTTGCTGGCCGTATTAATTCTTTTTGCACTGTTCAGCAATTCGCTTAACCTGTGGCTGCCTAAGATCATTGGGCATGGCATCGACGATTATGGCCACAGCCTGCATATGAACACGCACTTTGATCTCAATCCGACTTTGATCAAGTTTTCAGTGGCCATAATTTTCGTTTTCATATTCTCATACCTGCAAAGTATTATTCAAACCTATGCTTCCGAAAAGGTGGCACGCGACCTGCGCGCGCGGCTTTCGTTTAAGATATCGCAGCAGAGCAGTACTGCTATCGACAATTTAAACCCTTCAAAATTGCTGACTAACCTGACGACCGATGTCGATTCGATCAAATTATTTGTGTCTCAGGCGCTGGTTTCCATCGTATCGTCGGTATTTATTATCGTTGGGGCCAGCGTAATGCTGCTTACTATTAACTGGAAGTTGGCGCTATGCGTTATAGCCATCATTCCCATCATCGGTGTTACGTTTGCCGTAGTGCTGAAAAAGGTGAGAGTTGTGTTTAAAGAGCGCTTCGCGGTTTACGACTGGCTGAACAAAGTGATTAATGAAAGTATACTCGGCTCGGCTTTGATCCGGGTGATCAATTCACAGCAATTGGAGTTTGATAAATTTCTGAAGGCCAATACCGAGGCAAGGGACCTGGGCTTAAAGATAATCCGACTTTTTTCAGGCCTTATACCGGTCATCACGTTTACGGCTAACGTCGCGACACTGACGATACTGGCAGTAGGTGGTCATTTTGTGATCGCAAATACCATGTCGCTGGGCGATTTTGCCGCCTTTAACAGCTACCTGATGCAATTGATATTTCCTATCCTGGTTATTGGGTTCATGAGCAATATCATCGCCCAGGCTACGGCATCTTACAGTCGTATTACGGCCGTAATAGAATCGCCGGATACACACGAAACAGGCACCATTACTACCCCTTTGCATGGTGACGTGGAATTGAACAATGTAAATCTGCTGTTTGGACAAAAGCCAGCCCTAAAAGATATATCCTTTAAAGTGAAAGCAGGCTCAAAGATCGCCGTGATCGGCCCGACTGCCGCGGGTAAAACGCAATTGCTTTACCTGATGACGGACCTGGTAAAACCCAGCTCGGGCGAGGTTTTGTTTGACGGGCATGCCATAGGGGAATATGACAGCGAGGCTTTTCACAGCCAGGTGGGTTTTGTATTCCAGGACAGCATTATTTTTAATATGAGCATCCGCGAGAATATTGCGTTTAGCGATACCGTGACGGACGAGTCGTTACAAAAAGCTATCGATACTGCCGAGCTTCAAGATTTTATCGAGGCATTGCCGGATAAGCTAAGCACTATAGTTTCCGAACGCGGATCGAGTCTTTCCGGCGGCCAGAAACAACGGATCATGCTGGCAAGGGCTTTGGCATTGAACCCAAAAGTTTTGCTGTTGGATGATTTTACAGCCCGCGTAGATACCAATACAGAAAAGAAGATCATAGCCAATGTCCAAAAGAACTACCCGGGCCTGACGCTTATTTCGGTAACGCAAAAAATCGCATCGGCGGAAGAATACGACGAGATCATCCTGCTTATGGAAGGAGAAATCGTGGCCACGGGCAAACACGATGAGTTGATACATACCAGCCCGGAATACGTTCAGATTTTTAACTCACAGCAAAGTACCAGCAATTATGAATTACGATCTAAATAAAATTTCGGCGGAGCAGGAAAAAATTTCAACCCTGGCAGCGCTGAAAAAGCTGCTGGAACTGATCAGGCATGAGAAACGGGCTCTGTGGTTCGCGCTTATCGCTATACTTATCAACTCGGGTGTAAATCTCGTCGGGCCACTGCTCATCGGCCATGCCATTGATAAGTACGTAGTACCACGCGATTATCACGGCGTGCTCGTTTATTCGGCAATTTTGCTTGGCATGTACGCATGCGGCCTGGTGGCCAGTTACCTGCAAACCATACTGATGGGGGGTGTGGGCCAGCGCATGCTGTATACCTTGCGCAACGCGATATTCAATAAAATACAGTTGTTGCCCCTGGCATTTTTCAATCAAAATAAAACCGGCGACCTGATATCCAGGGTAAATAATGATACCGATAAGATCAACACCTTTTTCTCGCAATCGCTGATGCAGTTTATCGGTAACCTGTCTACCATGGTGGGAGCAGGAATATTTCTTTTATGCATCAATCTTAAGTTAGGACTGGCTGCCGTTGCTCCGGGTGCTATTGCCTGGGTCGTTACTAAAGCGCTCTCGCCGTGGGTAAAGCGAAAAAACGCCGCGAGCTTGAAAAGTACCGGCGGAATGAGCGCTGAGATACAGGAAAGCCTGAATAATTTTAGGGTGATTATCGCTTTTAACCGCCGTGATTATTTCCGTAAACGGTTTGACAGCGCCAACGAGGATAATTATAAAATGTCCATTAAATCGGGCATTGCCAATAATATCTTTTTGCCTGTTTATTCATTGCTCGCGGGAGCGGCGCAATTGATCGTTCTGGCCTATGGTATCTACCTGATAGCTGACAAGGAGCCTGCTGTGACCGTCATGAACCACAAGGATTATGGGGTTTTTACAATAGGATTGCTTATAGCTTACCTGACTTATGCCAACAGCTTTTATAACCCTTTAAGACAGCTGGCCACCTTGTGGACCACTTTCCAAACCGCCATGGCGGCCTGGGACAGGGTGTCGAATATCCTTGCGCTGGATACTGACCTGGTAACAGTGAAAGAAGTAACAGCAGAAAGGTCGGAAGCGCTGCTGGAATTCCGCAATGTCCACTTCGCTTACCCCGGTGGTAATGAAATACTGCACGACATCAGCCTGAAGATGGAGCCGGGCAAAACTTATGCGTTAGTAGGGCCGACCGGCGGCGGCAAGACGACCACAGCTTCGCTCATCGCACGCTTGTACGATCCGACAGCGGGCACTGTATTACTCAATGGAAAAGATATTCGCTGTTACGAGCCTGAAGAGCGCACCAAAAAGATCGGCTTTATTTTGCAGGAACCCTTCCTGTTTACCGGGACGGTAAAAGAAAACATTCTTTACGGCAACGAGCAGTACAAGGACTACACCGATAACCAACTCGCAGATGTATTGAAGGAAGCCAATCTGGGCGAGCTGTTGGCCATATTCGACCAGGGACTGGAGACAAAAGTGCTGTCATCGGGCGACAGCATTAGCCTCGGCCAAAAACAGTTGATCGCTTTTATGCGTGCGGTGCTTCGAAATCCTGAAATACTAATACTGGACGAAGCGACAGCCAATATCGATACGGTTACAGAACAACTGTTGAGCGAAATTTTGGAAAAATTACCCGACACTACTACCAGGGTCATCATCGCGCACCGCTTAAATACTATTCAGAATGCTGATGAGATATATTTTGTCAATTCAGGCGAAGTGATCGCGGCAGGGTCGTTAAACCATGCTATTGATATGCTTTTACATGGGAAGAGGGTGAGCTGACATTATTGATTTGTGGTTTGTAATTAGGCCGCCTTGTCGATCTAAAATCTTATATTGTCACCAAAATCTTTCTCAATTATGAAACTGAATAAATTTACATTATCACTTTTGCTATGCGCCGGCGCTTTGGCCTCCCGGGCGCAGGATAGTTCAAAATACGATCAGCATAAAGTGTTCGATCCCTTATTTTACAAAGGCGAGCAGGGTAATGAATACCGCACAGGCGGAGGGGCTCCGGGGATAAAATATTGGCAGAACCGTGCCGATTACAAGCTAAGTGTTACACTGGATACTGCCGCGCATCGTATTACCGGCAGCACTGTTATTACTTATACGAATAACAGCCCCGATGCATTAGGTTTTTTGTGGTTACAACTCGATCAGAACCTGTTCCGCGAAGATTCGCGCGGGCAAGCCACCAGTCCGCCGGATGCGGGCCGTTTTAACAGCACAGCTTTTACAAAGGGTGATGAGATTAAAAGCGTTACCATTATCAGCAACAAAAAAGCGTCAAAAGCCGACTATGAAGTGACGGATACCCGTATGCGTATCGATCTGAAAAACGCTTTGAAGTCGCAGGGGGGTGTTATACAAATCAAAATTGATTATGCTTTTGATATTCCCGAATACGGTATCGACCGCATGGGCCGTGTCAAGACCAAAGACGGCTGGATATATGAGATAGCGCAATGGTACCCGCGCATGGAAGTATACGACGATGTTACCGGCTGGAACGTGATCCCTTATATGGGGCAATCGGAGTTTTACCTTGAATACGGTAACTTCGATTATACCGTTACAGCGCCTGCGAACCTGGTTGTTGTAGGCTCGGGTGAGCTGGTCAATTCAGCCGAGGTGCTGACGCCGAAGGTTATCGCGCGTATAACCGCGGCAAAAAACAGTGATAAAACCGTAATGATCAGGGACTCGGCCGATCTGAAAGATCCTTCCATGTATCCGCATAAGGCTAACCTTACCTGGCATTTTTCATGCACCAACGCGCGCGATGTTTCCTGGGCCGCATCCAAAGCTTTTTTATGGGATGCAGCGCGTATTAATTTGCCGAGCGGTAAAAAGGCGTTGGCACAGTCGGTATATCCCATCGAAAGCAAGGGCATGGGCGCCTGGAGCCGCAGCACAGAATATGTAAAGAATTGTATCGAGCTATATTCAAAAGAATGGTTTGAATATACCTACCCGGTAGCAACCAACGTAGCCGGCACGGTTGGCGGCATGGAATACCCGGGCATTGTGTTCTGCAGCATGCAGAGCCGGAAAGGGGGTCTTTGGGAAGTTACGAACCACGAATTTGGTCACAACTGGTTCCCGATGATCGTAGGTTCAAACGAGCGTAAATATGCCTGGATGGACGAAGGTTTTAA
>JAFDZK010000068.1 GCA_018267005.1 Bacteroidota bacterium | reverse complement strand
AACTATGCATGCATAGTTTTTCCTTCGGTCAAAAAAGCTGTAGCTTTGTGCACCAATATCAAATATACCTTATGAAGGAAGTCTATATCGTTTCAGCCACACGAACACCTATCGGCAGCTTCGGCGGAAGCCTTGCATCGTTATCAGCTACGCAGCTTGGTGCGGTCGTAATAAAATCGGCGGTTCAGCAAGCCGGGCTAAAACCCGAACAGGTACAAGAGGTGTATATGGGCAATGTCATGCCGGCCAATGTCGGGCAGGCGCCCGCGACACAGGCCGCTATTTTTGCCGGGTTACCCTATTTACCTGCTACTACTGTAAATAAGGTTTGCGCCTCGGGTATGAAAGCCATTATGCTGGCCGCACAAAGTATAGCGGCTGGACAAAACGATATTGTTGTCGCCGGCGGTATGGAAAGCATGAGCAATGTGCCTTATTACCTCGACAAAGCACGTAACGGCTATCGCCTCGGCAACGGCGAGCTGATAGACGGATTAGTAAAGGATGGCCTTTGGGACGTTTATAATAATTACCACATGGGCTCGGCAGCCGAACTTTGTGCCTCGGACTGCCACATCAGCCGTGAAGACCAGGACGCCTATGCTATCGAATCGTATAAACGGGCACAAAAAGCCCAGGCAGAAGGCAAATTCAAGGATGAGATAACGCCCGTGGAACTGAAGGATAAAAAGGGCGAGGTTACTTTTTTTGCAGAAGATGAAGAACCCAAAGCTGTGAAATTTGAAAAGATACCTACCCTGAAACCCGTCTTTAAAAAGGAAGGCACGGTAACCGCAGCCAATGCCTCTACGTTGAACGACGGCGCCGCCGCCGTAGTGCTGATGAGCAAAGAAAAAGCTGAAGCAATGGGTATCAAACCGTTGGCCAGGATAATCTCCTATGCCGATGCACAGCAGGCGCCCGAATGGTTTACGACTGCGCCATCCAAAGCAATACCGCTTGCATTACAGCGCGCCGGAATGAAAGTAGAACAAATCGACCTGTTCGAGATCAACGAGGCCTTTTCGGTAGTATCCATCGCCAATAACCGCGAGTTAAACCTCGACCCGGCAAGAGTGAATGTAAACGGCGGAGCGGTTTCAATCGGGCATCCGCTGGGCGCCTCAGGAGCGCGGATAATCGTAACTTTAGTGCACGTATTGCAACAAAATAACCGTAAATATGGCGCCGCCGGCATTTGTAACGGGGGCGGCGGAGCCAGCGCAATGGTTATTGAAAATTTGCGTTAATAATACCAATGAAAAAAATATTTATCCTGTTGCTTATTCCGGCGTTGCTTCCACTGTTTTCGTTTGCTCAGCATTCCGACGATAGTAAAGGCCTGGCTGACCTGCGGATGTACCGTGACAGCTTACTTTACTGGGGCGACAAACTGATCAATGATGACACTGACGTTGAACGCATGAACGCCAATGCCGGCTTTATCAAAACTCTGGTAAAAGCGCTAAAGATCTCCCATTCCTTTAATTTTTCATTCGATTCGGTTAAATACATGACCGTGCTGAACTCGCCCGATAGCCGGTTTCGGATATTTACCTGGCATATCCAATACGATGACGGCAGTTATCGCTTCTACGGAACCGTGCAGATGAACACCGGCGACAAGCTGCTGATGTTTCCTATGGACGATTATTCTCCCTTCATTAAAAATCCGGAGGACACGATTACGAACAGCAGGAAATGGTATGGCGCGCAATATTATAAGATCATCCCCGTATATACCGAGCAAAATCCATATTACGTATTGTTAGGCTGGAAGGGAAACAATGTAAAAACCACTAAAAAGGTTATCGAAGTGCTTTCCTTTAACCGTGATGGCATCCCCGTTTACGGGCGAAGCGTGTTCGACGGGAATATGAAAATACGCAAGCGCGTAGTTTTTGAATACACGCGGCAGGCTTCCATGCTGCTGAACTATGTACCCGACGAGCACCTGATCGTGTTCGACCATCTTGCCCCGTCCGATAAAAAACAAAAGGGCCATTTTGACATGTACGGTCCGGACCTGAGCTACGACGGCTATCGCTTTAACAACGGCCGCTGGGAATACGTCGAGAACCTGGATATGCGTAATAAAGCACAGGGCGGAGACAACGACTACATCGATCCCAAGAAGCAAGCCCAGATAGATAAGGCGGCATCGGGGGGAAATTGATCTTAGGTTGTACAAGTTATACTTGTTAAGATATCAATCTTCTATTAATCTCGCTTTATAATATTTTAACTATTAAGGCTTTTGCAACCCTGATAACCTTTATAAACAATTAAAAACAGCATAAAATTTCGATTTGACGAAATAGTAGTATTTTAGTCAAATTTCTCATGACATTAATATGACTCAAACTACCGCAGCAGCAGGGACAGCGCCGGTTGCCACCAAATCAAAATATCCTAAAAGTGTACCCTTTATTATTGGCAACGAAGCTGCAGAGCGTTTTAGCTACTACGGGCTGCGCTCGATACTGGTAACTTTTTTGGTAGCCCAGTTTTATAACCCGGCAAACAATGCTGCTTTAACGACTACCGCCAACGCGAAAGCGAACGAAATTACTCATCTTTTTGTTACCCTTTCCTATTTCATGCCGTTAGTGGGCGGTATTCTGGCCGATTGGTTTTTCGGAAAGTATAAAGTTATCCTGTGGATATCGTTGGTGTATTGTTTGGGCAACTTCTTCACCTCTTCATTTACCACCAGCCTGCCATTATTTTCTACCGGGCTCATATTAATCGCCATAGGGGCCGGGGGCATCAAATCCTGCGTATCGGCAAACGTCGGCGACCAGTTCGACAAATCAAATCAGGACCTGTTGTCGAAAGTTTATGGCTGGTTTTATTTCAGTATTAATGCAGGATCAATGATATCGACGGTTTTGATCCCCTGGACCTATGCTAATTATGGGCCGAGGCTTGCCTTCGGATTACCTGGTATCCTGATGGCGCTGGCTACTATCATCTTCTTTTCAGGCCGCAAAATGTATGTGAGGGTAAAGCCTGCAGGAGTAAATAAAAACAATTTCGTATTTATTTCATTTTATGCGCTGACTCACCTGGGCAAAAAACAAAAGGGTAAGTCGTGGCTCGATGTAGCGAAGGGCCAATACGACCCTGAAAAAGTCGAAGGTATTAAAGCCGTTTACCGCGTAATGGCGGTTTTCTTTTTTGCCCTGGCCTTTTGGATCGTATGGGATCAAAATCTTTCGGAATGGGTATTGCAGGCTGGTGTAATGGATCGTACCATCAACCTTGGATTTACCAAATTCACCATTCTCGCCGGGCAGGTACAAACGTTCAACCCGGTATTCCTGCTGATATTTATCCCGATGTTCAACTATTGGGTATACCCCTGGTTTGACAAAATCGGCCTTAAAACCACGCCTTTAAGGCGTCTCGGTGTGGGTCTGATTCTTACTGCGTTATCATTTGTCATCATCGCCATGATACAAACCAATATCGATCATGGCGGTCATCCCACAATCTGGTGGCAGGTATTCGCTTATGTTATACTTTCAGCAGCCGAAGTGCTGGTTTCCATTACAGGTTTGGAGTATGCGTACACGCATTCGCCCAAATCGATGAAAAGCACAATGACCGCGGTTTGGCTGCTGGTAGTTTCGGTGGGTAATCTTGTAACTGCCTGGGTAAACGGCAAAATAGCTGAAGGCGGTTATTTTGCCAGGCATCTTTCGGGCGCAAATTATTATTGGTATTTTGATGTGGCTGTAATCGTGGCTTTTATTGTTGTATTCCTGTTTGTTTCACCGCACATAAAAGAACACAACTATATCGAGAATCCGGAAGAAGACGCTTCAACCCATAACAAGATCGTTGCCGATACGGATAACCTGTAATTTACACAAGCGCCCTAATTCCCATTTTCAGGCTATGGATTAATACGTTAACTTTGTCTGCTTTTATTTCATAGTAATTTAACGCCCCTGTGCCTGATAGTATAGTAATTATACCGACCTATAACGAGATTGAAAATATTGAGCGTATCATCCGCAGAGTATTTTCACTTGAACACGAATACCATATCCTGATCATCGACGACGGCTCGCCCGACGGCACGCCGCTTGTCGTAAAAAAACTTCAGACTGAATTCCCAAGCCGCCTTTTTATAGAAGAGCGCGCCGGTAAGCAGGGACTCGGTACTGCCTATATCCATGGTTTCCGCTGGGCCATTGCCCACCAGTATGATTACATATTTGAGATGGATGCTGATTTTTCACATAATCCCGACGATCTGCGCAAGTTACGCGACGCCTGCGTGAATGGCGCGGACGCATCGGTCGGCTCACGTTATATCAAAGGCGTTAACGTTGTCAACTGGCCCATGAGTCGTGTATTGATGAGCTACTTTGCTTCGGTTTATGTCCGTTTTGTTACCGGGCTTGAGATTCGGGACTGGACTGCTGGCTTTATGTGCTATAAGCGTAAAGTACTGGAAACCATACAGCTCGAAAAGATCAAGTTCGTTGGTTACGCCTTCCAGATCGAAATGAAATACACCACTATCAAGCATGGTTTTAAGATAGAAGAAGTGCCTGTTATTTTCACGGACCGTACCGAAGGCACCTCCAAAATGTCGACCCGTATCTTCCGCGAAGCATTTTTCGGCGTTATTCAGATGAGGATCAACGCGATGTTCAGGAAGTATCCTGAGGGTTGAACGATTGCGGAATTCGGGAGTTTAAATGCGGAACTAAATTACACTTCCGCAAATGGCCTTCCGACTTTCGGACTCCAATAAAAAATACTAATTTCGTTGGCAATGAATGAGAATCTCGATCCGGCCCGCGAACGCCTCTCACCCACCGAGCGCGATATTGAAAAAGTACTTCGCCCGCAGGCTTTTGAGGATTTCACAGGTCAGCATAAGATATTGGCCAACCTGAAGGTCTTTGTCCAGGCAGCCCGCCAGCGCGGTGAAGCGCTGGACCACGTGCTGCTTCACGGGCCGCCAGGGTTAGGCAAAACCACGCTTTCTCATATTATCGCCAACGAGATGGGCGTGGGGATCAAGATCACTTCCGGGCCGGTACTGGATAAACCGGGCGACCTGGCAGGTTTGCTGACCAATCTGGAGCCAGGCGACATTCTTTTTATAGACGAAATACATCGCCTGAGCCCGCTGGTTGAAGAATACCTGTATTCGGCAATGGAAGATTTTAAGATCGATATAATGCTCGAAACCGGCCCTAACGCACGGTCGGTACAATTGTCGCTTAATCCCTTTACCTTGGTGGGCGCCACCACCCGATCGGGCTTGCTTACCGCGCCATTACGCGCACGTTTCGGAATTAATTCAAGACTTGAATATTACGATGCTAAACTATTGACTACCATTGTATTAAGATCAGCATCGATACTAAAAACCCCCATTAGCGACGAGGGCGCTTTCGAGATAGCCCGCCGCAGCCGTGGTACGCCGCGTATCGCCAATGCCCTGCTGCGCCGCACAAGGGATTTCGCACAGATAAAAGGTGAAGGGCACATCGATACCGCCATCGCCAACTATGCGCTGAATGCGCTGAACGTAGACGAGCATGGGCTGGATGAGATGGATAATAAAATATTGCTGACCATCATCGACAAATTTAAAGGCGGCCCGGTAGGTCTGAAAACGATTGCGACGGCCGTTGGAGAAGATGAAGGTACGATAGAAGAAGTTTATGAACCATTCCTGATACAGGAAGGGTTTTTAATGCGTACGGCTCGTGGCCGCGAAGCCACCGACAACGCTTTCAGGCATTTGGGAAGACCTCGGGCAGGCGGTCCGCCCACCTTGTTTTAATATCCATCAAGATGGGCTTCCAAACCCATGTTATCTATAATACTATACTCTATGAAACGACTTATCTTATTTTTACTGCTGGCGGCCCCCGTTTTATCCTTTGCACAAGCAAGAAAATCAACTATCAACCTGGTGGATTATGTCAATCCGCTGATGGGTACGGATTCCAAATACGAGTTGTCGAACGGCAACACCTACCCTGCTATTGCCTTACCCTGGGGTATGAACTTTTGGACGCCCGAGACCGGTAAAATGGGCGACGGCTGGCAATATACCTATAGCGCCAACAAAATTAACGGCTTTAAGCAAACTCATCAGCCCTCGCCCTGGATGAACGATTACGGCCAATTTGCAGTGATGCCGGAAACTGGTCATATCAAGGTAACCCAATATGGTCGCCAAAGCTGGTTTTCGCATAAGGCCGAGATCGTAAAACCTTATTACTACAGCGTTTACCTGGCCGATCATAACGTAACGACCGAAATTACGCCTACTGAACGAACAGCACAGTTTCGCTTTACTTTTCCCAAAAGCGACAGCTCGTTCATCGTGATCGATGCATTCGACCGCGGGTCTTACATCAAGATATTGCCGGAAGCCCATAAGATCATCGGTTATTCGACCCGCTATGCGCGTGGACCGCTGAAGAATTTTAAGAATTACTTTGTGATTTACATAGACAAGCCGTTTACGGTTTACCATACCTACAGCGACAGCACATTAAGCGATTCGACCGAACTTCACGCCAAACATGTGACAGCTGTGATCAGTTTTAAGACTGCAGCACATGAGAAGGTTTTTATGCACGTCGCGTCATCTTTCATCAGTCCCGAACAAGCAGACCTTAACCTGCTGCGCGAACAGGGCAGCGACAGCTTCGACATGACCGAGCAAAAGGCCAAAAACATTTGGGAGAAAACGCTCGAGCGAGTAACCGTCGAAGGCGGGACTATCGACCAGAAACGCACTTTTTATTCATGCCTGTACAGGATGCTTTTCTTTCCAAATAAACTGTATGAAATTGACCAACACAATAAGATGGTACATTACAGTCCTTATACAGGGAAGACCGAACCCGGCTATATGTTTGCCGGCACGGGTTTTTGGGACACGTTCAGGGCCTTATACCCTTTCCTGAATCTCGTCTATCCTTCTATCAACAAGGAAATGCAGGAAGGACTGATCAACGATTATAAAGAAGGCGGCTGGCTGCCCGAATGGTCGAGCCCGGGTTATGCGGATGTGATGGTAGGTAACAATTCGGCATCGGTGGTTTCGGAAGCATACCTGAAGGGCCTGCGTGGTTACGACATCAACACATTATATGCCGCGCTGATTCATGGAGCAAACCACGAAGGCCCAAGGGCGACCGGCCGAAAGGGTGTGGAATACTACAATAAACTGGGCTATGTCCCTTATGATGTAAAGATCAACGAAAGCGCCGCCCGGACCCTGGAATATGCGTATGACGATTTTGCTATTTACAAATTGGGGCAGGCCGTGGGCAAGCCGAAAGATTCTATCGGGATCTACCGGAAGCGCAGCATGAATTACAGGAACCTGTTCGATCCGTCCATCGGCCTGATGCGCGGCAAAAACAAGGACGGCTCGTGGGAAACGCCTTTCAACCCATTCAAGTGGGGCGACGCCTTTACTGAAGGCAATAGCTGGCATTATACCTGGGGCGTTTTTCACGACATTCAGGGTTTGATCGACCTGATGGGCGGTAAAAAGAAATTCCTCGCCAAACTTGATTCGGTATTTACCCTGCCGCCGATCTTCGATGACAGCTATTACGGCGAAGTGATACACGAGATACGTGAAATGCAAATAGCCGACATGGGCCAATATGCACACGGTAACCAACCCATACAGCATATGATCTACCTGTACGACTATGCCGGTGAACCCTGGAAAGCGCAATACTGGGCCCGGGAAATCATGAATCGAATGTATAAGGCCACCCCCGATGGCTATTGCGGCGACGAGGATAACGGACAAACATCAGCCTGGTATGTTTTTTCGGCTTTGGGTTTTTACCCGGTATGCCCGGCAGCGGGACAATATATTCTGGGTGCGCCCCTGTTCAATAAAATCACACTAAACCTGGAAAATGGAAAAAAAGTGGTAATCAGCGCACCGAAGAATAGTTTTAACAACCGGTACGTGAACAAGCTGACCTACAATGGCAAACCGTATGATAAAAATTACCTGGACCACAAGACATTGATGCAGGGCGCTGTACTTAACTTTGATATGTCGGCTAAACCAAATACAAACCGGGGTATAAAAACCGTTGATTTCCCTTATTCGTTATCCAATGAAAAATAAGATCACGGCGCTTATTGGCACCGCATTATTCTGCCTGAATATGGCATCCGCGCAAAAATTAAAGGTATGTGTGGCCGGCCTGAACCACGACCACATTTACAATATCCTGAATGCTTATAAAAAAGGCCAGGTGGATATTATCGGCATTGCCGAACCAAACCATGAGCTTTGGGTAAAATATGGCAAAATGTTCAACCTACCTGACGCCGTATTTTTCGATGACTTGAAAGCCATGCTCAGGAGCAAAAAACCTGACGCGGTTTTGGGCTATAACGCGGTCGCTAACCACGTCGATATCGTGGAAGTTTGCGCACCGCTGGGAATCCCCGTAATGGTAGAAAAACCATTAGCGGCCACATTGGCACAGGCTAAACGAATTGAAGAATTAGCCGACAAATACCATATTAAAGTTCTGACCAATTATGAAACAACCTGGTACCCTTCAGGAAAATGGATATATGATGAGATCGCTGCCGACAGTATTGGGCCGATCAAAAAAATGGTGGTTCACGACGGACACCAGGGACCAAAAGAGATAGGCTGCAGCAAGGAATTCCTGGCATGGCTGACCGACCCGGTGCTGAATGGCGCCGGTGCTTTAAATGATTTCGGCTGCTATGGCGCTGACCTGATGACCTGGCTGATGCACGGGCAAAAGCCGGTTGCAATAACCGCAGTCACGCATCAATACAAGCCTGACGAATACCCAAAAGTCGACGACGACGCGACTATACTGGTTGAATATCCCGGCGCTATGGGACAAATAGAAGCTTCGTGGAATTGGCCGTTTGGCATTAAGGATATGGAGGTTTTTGGCGAGCATGGCTACCTGCATTCCCTAAATGGCACCGACATCGACATCCGGATGCGCGAAAACCGGAGAAGTTCCTTAAAAGCGCAACCTTTGCCGGAACCAATCAACGACCCGCTGGTTTATCTTGCGGCGGTTTTGCATGGACAGTTACCGGGCACGGACGACCAGGCTTCGCTGAAATACAATATGATCGTAATGCAGATACTGGATGCCGCAAAACGTTCGGCCAAAGAAGGCAAACGAATTGTTCTGTAAACCAGCTCACTGTTTAATTGTTGATAATTAACCTTTGTGAAGCAGCTAATTATTCTAATTTCGCCGTTTAAAATTTTACCCCATTATGATGTCAAAACTAACGTCTGCACTTCTGGCTTTAAGCTTAACTGCATCGATTACTGCGTCGGCGCAAGTCAATAAGGCCGAGATCATGGCTCGCAAACAGGTCCCTATATTATGTTATCACCAGATACGCGATTGGAGGCCGACCGATTCAAAAACAAATAAAGATTATATAATCCCGGTCGCCACTTTTAAAGCACACATGAAAATGCTGGCCGATGAAGGTTATCATACCATTTTGCCCGACCAGCTATACGATTACCTGACTAAAGGCGCCCCTCTCCCAAGCAAACCTATTATGCTAACGTTTGATGATACCGACCTCGACCAGTTTGAGATCGCAAGGCCGGAAATGAAAAAATACGGTTTCAAAGGCGTATTTTTTATCATGACCGTGTCTATCGGGAAAAAACATTACATGAATACGGCGCAAATAAAACAACTTTCGGATGAGGGCAACGTAATTGGCAGTCATACATGGAACCATAGCAACTTTAAAAAGCTGTCGACCGAAAAAGATTGGGAGATACAATTGGACAAGCCCACCAAAAAACTGGAAGAGATTACAGGAAAACCTGTTAAATATTTTGCCTATCCATTCGGCGTATGGAGCGCACAGAATATACCGCAACTGCATAAACGCGGATTTAAGATAGCTTTCCAGCTATCTGAAAAACGTGATCCCAATGATCCGCTGATGACTGTTCGCCGGATATTAGGGAGCGGTTATTGGTCGGCCAAAACGCTGAGCAACAATATCGTGCAGGATTTTCATTAAAACTAAAGCAGGCGCCAAACGTCGCGCGTCTTTCACGGGCGACGCTATTTTATTTGGTGTATGCCTTTAGTAACTCTTCCACATCAATACCATTGATCTTCATGCCCGAAAGGTTACTTTGGGTGATCGATACGCCGCTCAGATTACAATTGGTAAAGGTACTATTGTTCAGGTCGCAATTATCAAAACGTACCGGCCGCTGCTTAAAATTCGGATCGTACATGGGGTGCCCCGGCGGCGGGCCGCCGATGTTGTGGATGTACGCCCCTCCTATTTGCGCGCCTTCGACCTCCAGGTCGCTCAGGTTGGCATTGACAATCTTTACGTGGGCCATGGCCACATCGTTAAAATATGAGCCGTTGAGCATTGCATTCCTTGCTTCGATCACCTTGCAATCTTCCTTGATTTCAATCTTATCCATAATGGTCTGTTTATTCAAATTTGAACATATAATATCTGAAAACTGCTGTGTGATCCTGACAAAGCCGGGGTGATTTTACGACATGCTTTTTTTAACTACGTGGATATGATTAATTTTAAGCATGCGTAAAAAATCCCTGTTATCTATAGCGTTGGGCGTCATGGTTATGCTCGCCGGCGTTCAAAACCTATATGGACAATCGTCAAACGTGATCGACGAACATTACAAGGCCATCAATAACCATGATATAAAAACCATAGCCTCTGAATATGCCGGCGACGCTCAGGCATTTTCACCTAACTGGGAAGGGGCCAAAGTGGGACCTGATGGAGCGACGGACACGTTTACCCGCTATTTTAGGTCAACGCCTGATCTGTCATACACCGTTAACAATCGTATTAGTACTGGCAATTCAGTAGTGGTGGAGTACACGTTCACCGGAACTTTGAGCGCTCCCGAGGCAGGTACGCCCGACTACATGAAAGGCAAAAAATATACGTTGCAGGGCTGCGCGGTATTTATACTAAAAGATAACAAAATAGCCAAAGAAACCAACTATTTCGACCAGGTTGCCTTTCTGCGGCAGGTTGGTTTCTTTGACCAAAACCATTAAAGTGATTAAAGGATGTGCTTTAAGCGTTCCTTTTCCTCTGCTTCCTTATCCTGATCTGGCGGCCCCGGATCACCGTTTTCGTTATCCGGCGTTACGGTAGGTACGCGCACCTCGTCAGGTTTCTTTTGTTCGCCCGGTTGTTTACCCTTTTCAAGATAACTATCACCGTCCTTATTGGTTACCGAATCGTCCCGGTTGGTAACCTGCTCGTCCTTCGGATCTTTTTCCGCTGAATTTTCCATAACTTAGAGATTTTCGCCGGCCGGTCCCTGGTTCTTATTGGACGACCGTGTCGCATTTTGTTCCTTAACCTCATTAATCGATACTTCGGCGGGCGCATGAGATTCTTCACTCGACACCCAATCGATCGCATCATTCAATTCGCTGAGCTTATACCCTCTTGATTCGCCCGGGATAAAGTGTTTGGCGACATCCGTTAACCATTCAACGCTCGCCTGGTCGGTCACTATAGCTACCTTTTTCCATTTGCTGAAATGCTTTATGGCGAGCCTGAAATCTTGCCACCATGCGGCTATGCTAAAATTCTGAACGGTGGTTTCCAGCACGAGCAGGTAACTGATCTCGCCCTGGCGCCGCGCCAATTCCTCCATCCGCGGTATCAGCACTTCTTCATAATCCTTTTTGTCTACCTCGCCCACGGCACGTATGCCAATAACGTCATCGGGCAGACCTTTTATAAACTGTAACATTTTTAGTTTTATTAATTATACATCCTTATAACAGATGGTAAAACGGTTCTGTTTCACCCGCGACTGTCAAACCGCAATCACATTTATCGTACCTTTGCACGGATGCAGCATAACTTACAGGCATACAGAATACTGATCAAAAAAGAGGCAAAAAACCTGGGCTTTTTATTTTGTGGCATTGCCAAAGCCGGTTTCCTGGAAGAAGAAGCGCCGCGCCTTGAAAACTGGTTGAAACAGGGCATGCAGGGCGAAATGCATTACATGGAGAACTATTTTGATAAGCGCCTTGACCCACGGCTTCTGGTTGACGGCGCAAAATCTGTTATCTCGCTTGGGCTAAATTATTATACGGACCAGGTTCAAACCGATCCATCGGCCCCAAAAATATCAAAGTATGCCTATGGCGACGACTATCATCATGTGATAAAACACAAACTGAAGCGATTACTGGATATAATCAATGAAAAAATAGGCGCTGTAAATGGCCGTGCCTTTGTCGATTCGGCGCCGGTGCTCGATAAAGCCTGGGCTAAAAGGGCCGGCCTTGGCTGGGTGGGTAAGAACACCAACCTGATCAACACCAAAAACGGCTCGTTCTTTTTCCTGGCCGAGCTGATCGTCGACCTGGAACTTGAATATGATATACCCTCGACCGCTGATCATTGCGGCACATGTACCCGCTGCATTGACGCCTGCCCGACAGAGGCTATCGTCGCGCCCTATGTAGTCGATGGCAGTAAGTGTATTTCTTATCTCACGATCGAACTGAAGGAAAATATCCCAACAGAATTTCAAGGCAAAATGGACAACTGGATGTTCGGCTGCGACATATGCCAGGATGTTTGCCCCTGGAACCGCTTTTCAGTAATAAACCACGAACAAGCTTTTCAGCCCAAAAATGGATTACTTGAGATGAGCAAGAGGGATTGGGAGGAAATAACTGAAGACGTTTTTCAGAAAGTGTTCAAAGACTCTCCCGTAAAACGCACTAAGTTTTCCGGGCTTAAAAGAAATATTCAGTTCCTGGGCGGGTGACTGGTGATCAATGACTTGTGATTAGAATGATTTTCCGATCACTAACCACGAATTAACTAATCGCTATCCCTTTTTAAACTTTTCTTTCAGCATATTCAGCATATCATCATCGACCGGGCGGGCAGGCGTATTGTCCTTTTTCTTAAACGGCCTGTTATCCTGCTGATGGCGGTTATCGGGCCGCTGAAATTCTTTCTTAGGGTATGATGTGCCGCCTGCGGGCCTCGAATGTTCAGGGGCCGGCCTTTCGCCCTGAGATTGAACAGATTTGTTCGCAGGATATGACTGTGTGGGTCTTGGCTGCGCAGCCTTCTCCTGGGTTTCGGCTTTGGGTTGTGCCGCTTTCGCCATCCGCTCGGCGGTTCGTTTGGCATTCCACCGGTTATATATCTCTTCCAGCTTGCGTTTGGTATACAAAGGAAAATCGCCCTGCATCATCCATGAAAAATAGCTCGGTTCGGCATTGAATACGTCTTCTACCTTTTTGCCTTTGTGCTTACCGAAATTGAACACTTCTTCGCCTTTTTCATTATAGACCATGCGTCCGGCAAAATCGAGCGGCCGGTTCAAATTAGTAAACTTATGCAGGGCTTCCACATCGTTAACAACCGGTTTGCTCAGTTTTCCTTCCTTATCCTCCCACTCAGTGTCCTGGTATTTATCCAATTGAGCCAGCAGCACTTCCATCGTGGCACGCGTATCGGCCTCGGCCGAGTGCGCGTTCACCATTTGCTTGTTGCAGTAAAACTGGTAAGCCGCCTTTAAAGTGCGCTGCTCCATTTGGTGGAAGATGTTTTGCACGTCGACAAAAAAGCGGTTTTCCAGTTCGAAAGGCACTCCAGAACGCAGAAACTCTTCCATGAGTATCGGAATGTCAAATTTGTTGGAATTGTAACCCGCCAGATCGGCCTCGCCTATAAATTCTGCTACAGAAACCGCCAGCGCTTCAAATTTCGGCTCGTCTTTTACATGATCGTCATAGATACCGTGTAGTACCGACGACTCCGGAGGAATCGGCATACCAGGATTAATCCGCCACGTTTTCACTTCTTCGCTGCCATCGGGAGAAACTTTGATGACAGATAATTCGACAATTCGATCACTACCCACATTGGTCCCCGTCGACTCGATATCAAAAAAAGCAAGCGGGCGTTTCAGTTTAAGTTTCATCCTTAAATATAGCAAGGCCGCAAAGGTCTTAAAAGTTTTCAGTACAATAAATTTTTTTGTGTGATTTAATTTGCGATTTTTAGATGTAAAATTTGACGTCACCTAAATTTTATTAACATTCATGAAAAAAATTTTATTTCTTCTTGTACTATTTCTGGCAGCGCTCGAAGCATCGGCGCAGGATTTTCCATTCGGCGAGGTCGATAACAATGTCCTCGATATAAAAAAATATGATAAGGATACTTCAGCGCACGCCGTGGTGCTGCGCGAATACGGAACATCGAGGATCATCCTCGATAATGACGACTATACCAAGGTGGTTTTCCAGTACCATGTAAGGATTAAAATATTTGACAAGAGCCAGTTCGACAAGGGAACCATTACGATTCCCATTTACAATGGTGATAATGACGTATACGAAGAAGTACGCGACGTTACCGGGAGAACCTTTTACAAGGACGAGAACGGTATGGTACAACAAGCCGAGCTCGATTCCAAACAGGTTTTTCGTACAAAAGACAATAAATATTGGTCGACGCTGAAATTTGCCATGCCTGCCTTGCGTGAAGGTTGTGTGATAGAATATAAATATACCATATACTCGCCCCATATAGACAATTTCCATTCCTGGGAGTTCCAATCGGACATACCTAAAATGTATTCTGAATATGAAGTGCATATTCCCGGGTTCTGGACTTATAACGCATCGCTGAAAGGCTCGCTGAAGCTGACCAAAAACGTCGCAGTGGTGGAGCGTGAATGCTTTACTTTCGGTACGGCAAAGGCCGATTGCTCGCATATGACCTACGGCATGAGCGACATCCCGGCGTTTGTAAGCGAAGAGTATATGACGTCGGAAAAGAATTTCATGTCATCCATAAGTTTCGAGCTGGTTTCATACCAGAATTTCCAGACAGGCGCCACAACCAAGTACACCAAAGAATGGAAAGACCTCGATTACCAATTGAAGACCGAGTTCTGGTTCGGGGGACAATTGCGCAGGAAAGATTTGCTGAGAGAAAGGATAGCGCCCGTTATTGCAGGCAAGACCGATAGCCTGGAAAAGGCAAAAGCTGTGTATGCCTTTATACAGAAAAACATCAAATGGAACAATTTTTTTGCTTTCGGAAGTGACGACGGTTTAAAAAAGGCGCTGGACAGTCATAGCGGCAACGTTGCCGACATTAACCTGAACCTGGTGACCGCGCTGAATGCCGCCGGGATACCCGCCCAGGCGGTAATGCTTTCGACCCGCGAAAATGGTGCGATCAATTACCTTTATCCTGGCCTGGGAAATTTCAACTACGTAATCGCAAAAACGGACATCGGTGGCAAAACCTACCTGCTGGACGCCACCGACCAACTGCTACCCTTTGGCATATTACCTATGCGCTGCCTGAATGATAAAGGGCGTGCTTTCAGCCTCGACAAGCCATCGTACTGGGTAGATATGAACACACGGCAGCGCCAGGGCACAACCTACACCCTCGACCTGACCCTGGCTGACAACGGTAAGCTTAAAGGGACATTTTCGAGATATTCCACCGGGTATAGCGCGTACGAGATGAGGAAAGAAATAAAAAAATTTAATACCGAAGACGAATTTGTCGAAAACCTGGAAGGAAAATTAGACAAGGTGAAAATCCTGAAGTCGTCTTTTGATAACCTCGACAGCCTGAATAAACCGCTGGGCGAAACTTATGAGATCGAGATCAGTGCGTTTGATAACCTCGACCACAACAAGCTTGTTTTTAATCCATTTGTTTTTAACAGAATGCTGACGAATCCCTTTAAGCTTGCCGAGCGCGATTATCCCGTCGACTGGGGCATGCCGTCGGATGAACGGTACATTTTGACCATGCACCTTCCGCAGCAGTTCCAAGTGGATAATCCGCCGCAGAACCTGGCCTTTGCCATGCCTGATAATGGCGGAAAATTCATTATCAACTACCAGGGCGATAACGGTTTGTTCGTTTTCTCCAACGTTATCCAATTTAATAAATCGGTATACGGTCCTGACGAATACCCGTACCTGAAAGAGTTATATAACAAGATTATCCTGTCGGAAAAGAACGAACTGGTGTTCAGGAAAAAATCATGAAATCCCTGTTAATTACGGCGTGCCTGGTTTTCACTTTTTTGAACATGCAGGCACAAAATATCTACGACGCAAGCCTTATTCCAAGAGAGCTGATACCCTATGCAAGCGCCGTGGTCCGCAATGCGGAAACCACTATCGACGTAAAGGATATGGATAACGTGGTATATCATGTTAAAAAAGCGATCACCGTTTTGAACAAAAACGGCGACGACCTGGCGCGCATGATCATTTTTTACAACAAAAACACCAGCATCAGGTACATCAAAGGTGTAGCGTACAACGAGTATGGCAAACAGATCGTAAAATTCAGCGAGCATGATTTCCTGGATGAGGCTGCAACGGATAACATCTCCCTGTTTATAGACGAAAGAGTAAAACATTATATTCCATCGATAACGGAATACCCTTACACTATCGAATATGAATATGAGGTACGGGCCAGGGAATCGCTGACGTTCATGCCGTGGGAACCTAACGGGAATTACGGTCTTGCCATACAGGAAAGCTCGTTCAGCTTTATTAGCAGTCCCGCTTTTAACATACGCTATAAGGAAACAAATATCCGGAACAAGGCCACGGTCAGTACTAATCAAGACGGCAAAAAGGTTTATACCTGGTACGTAAAAAACCTGAAGGCGCTTAAATATGAACCATTCAGCCCGTATAACGAAAGTAACGAAGTGAGCGTACGTATAGCGCCTGAAAAATTCAGTTATTACGGTCTCGGCGGTTCGTTTACCAATTGGCAACAGTTGGGCAAATGGGAATATGAAAACCTGATCAAAAGCCAGGAAACGGTGCCGGCGGCAACCGCACAATATATTAAAGAACTTACGGCAGGCATTAGCGACCCGAAATTAAAGGCGAAAAAGATATACGAATACATGCAGCAAAAAACCCATTACATAAGCGTACAGGTAGGCATAGGCAGCTACCGGCCTTTTGCCGCGGCGGATGTGGACCTCAATGGCTACGGCGACTGCAAGGCGCTGGTAAATTATACCAAATCGTTATTGGCTTCGGTGGGTATCGATTCTTATTATTGTGTTGTGAAGTCTGGAAGCCGTAAGGTGAGCCTGGAACCGGATTTTGCCAGCATGAACCAGGGCGATCATATCATCTTATGCCTGCCGTTTAAAAACGATACGACCTGGCTCGAATGC
>JAFDZK010000067.1 GCA_018267005.1 Bacteroidota bacterium | reverse complement strand
GCCCTCGTCGGCTATCTTACGTTTTTCTTCTTTCAGCGCCGATTTAATTTTAGCCTTTGCTTTAGCGGTAACGACGATATTCAGCCAGTCCTCCTTTGGCGTTTGTTTGCTCGAGGTGATGATCTCTACCTGGTCGCCGTTTTGTAGTTTATAACCGAGCGGCACCAGTTTATGGTTCACCTTGGCTCCGATACAGGTTGCACCTACATCCGTGTGGATCTCAAAAGCAAAATCGAGTGCTGTCGCTCCCTGGGGCAATTGGATAAGCATCCCTTTCGGCGTGAAAATGAATATTTCGTCCGAAAAAAGGTTCATCTTGAAATCGTCCAGGAAATCGAGCGCATTCAACTCCGGGTTTTTCAGCATCTCGCGCACTTTCTGCACCCATTGGTCAAGTCCGCTGTCGGTTGTCGATTCCTTATATTTCCAATGCGCGGCGAAGCCCTTTTCAGCTATCTCGTTCATGCGTTTGGTACGTATCTGCACTTCAACCCATTGCCCTTTAGGCCCCATCACGGTTGTGTGCAGCGACTCGTAGCCGTTCGCTTTAGGTGACGATATCCAGTCACGCAGGCGGTCGGGATTGGGGCGGTATAGATCGGTGACAATAGAATAGGCCTTCCAGCATTCCGATTTTTCGTTTTCCGGGGCACTGTCCAGGATGATGCGGATGGCAAAAAGATCGTAAACTTCCTCAAATGGAATAGCCTTTTTCTTCATCTTGTTCCAGATGGAATGGATAGATTTCGGCCTGCCGAACACATCAGCATGAAGTCCCTGGCTTTCCAGTACTTTCTTGAGCGGTTCGATAAAATCGCGGATGAACTTTTCGCGTTCCGTCTTCTTTTCGTTCAGCTTATTTTTTATGAACTGGTAAGTCTCGCGCTCCATGTATTTCATGGAAAGGTCTTCAAGCTCAGATTTTATCGCATATAAGCCCAGGCGATGCGCTAATGGAGCATATAAGTAAACGGTTTCAGATGAAAGCTTAAGCTGCTTATCGCGCGGCATAAACTCCATCGTACGCATGTTGTGCAGCCTGTCGGCCAGCTTGATCAGGATCACCCTTACGTCGTCAGCAAGGGTAAGCAGCATCTTCCTGAAGTTTTCGGCCTGCAAAGAACTGTTGGTATCGAAAACACCGGATATTTTAGTCAGTCCGTCAATAATGAGCGCTACCTTTTTACCGAACATCCTTTCGATATCGTCGAGCGTGACATCGGTGTCCTCGACCACATCATGCAGCAGTGCGCATACGACTGATGTCGGGCCGAGGCCAATTTCTTCGGCGGCTATCTGGGCCACGGCAATGGGGTGATAGATATAAGGTTCGCCGGATTTGCGGCGCATATCTTTATGGCTTTCCAGGGCAAGCTCAAACGCTTTGCGTATCAGCTTCCTGTCTTTCTTATCACCGCTTTGTAAAGTGGATTTGCAGGCGCGCAAAAGCGCCCGGTATCTTTTCAGTATCTCGTTCTTTTCGGCTTCAATATCTATCACTAAATCTTTCATCTTTCCATCCCCGTATAAATCATTTGCCTGCAATAAAAATTGCCATAGCGGGTTATTTTAAAATACAAAAGAAATTTGCATTATTTTTGTATCACGTAAAATTATGAAATTTATTGGTTTCGTTTTGTTGTTGTGCTGTTTTGCCGGGCTTTCCAATGCCCAGCAGCAGGCCCCCCAGGAATTACACCTGGGCAAAAACGATACCATTAAAACGTACCTGACCATAATGGACGGCGAACTGATGCCGATGATCGTCGGTAAAGAGGTAAAGGTAGTCGACGAGCGCATATTTAAATCACAAGCCGACCGCGATGCCTACAGGAGGTTGAAATACAACATCTACAAGGTTTTACCCTATGCTAAATTTGCTGCGGATAGATACGACAGGTTACAGCGAAATCTCGCCACCACAGCCGATAAAAGAAGGCAGAAGCGAATGGTAGATACCTGCGAAACCGAGATCAAGGACATGTTCAAAAAGGAGATCGAGAATCTGACAATTAGTCAGGGCGATATCCTGATCAAATTAATCGATCGGCAAACCGGTACAACAAGTTACGACCTGGTGAAAGACCTCAAAGGCGGATTAAAGGCATTTATGCTCCAGTCGGTCGCCCGGATCTTCGGCCATAACTTAAAGGATGAGTATGACCCATCTGAAGAACGCGATATGGAAGCGATATTGCAGGAAGCAGGTTACTATTCCTACAGGAATTGAGAATGAACGATAATAGTATCTACCAGTTTAACGTTCAAACGTTGGACGGCGAGGAAGTGAGCCTGGCAGAATATAAGGATAAGGTCCTCCTGATCGTAAATACTGCATCCGAATGCGGCTTTACCCCACAGCTTAAAGATCTAACCATCTTAAAGGACGAGTTTAACGGCACAGATTTCGAAATTCTGGCATTTCCGTCAAACGATTTCGGCGCACAGGAGCCACTCGAAGGCGCGCAAATTGAAAATTTTTGTAAGGCCATCGGGACTAATTATCCTGTTTTCGACAAGATCAGGGTTCGCGGGCCTTATGCCCATCCGCTGTACAAATTTTTTGCTGACAGGAAACGAAACGGCAAATTAAACTCAGTCCCAAAATGGAACTTTCATAAATTCCTGGTGGATAAGGCAGGCCAGGTAACCGATTTCTTTTATCCTTTTACCAAGCCGACCTCCTCAAAGGTCAGGAAAAAAATAGCCCGTTTGTTATCTCCCAAACGTCCATAAGCCGCCATTATGCTTAAATTAGATATATTAGTTTTACCCGTTCATCCTGACGATGCCGAACTGGGCTGCGCAGGTACGATTCTGAAGGAAATTTCGTTTGGCAAAAAGGTTGGCATCGTCGATCTTACACGAGGCGAACTTGGTACGCGGGGCTCTGTCGAGACACGCGCCGCCGAAGCTGCAGCTTCGGCTAAAATATTGGGTTTGGCTGCAAGAGAGAATTTGGGCATTCCTGACGGCTTCTTCGAAAATACGAGGCAATACCAGTTAAAGGTGATCGGGGCGATACGCAAGTTCAAACCGGAAATTATCATTACAAACGCTTATCATGACCGTCATCCCGACCATGGCCGGGCAAACGAATTGGTTGAGGCGTCGGCATTCCTGGCCGGGTTAAGAAAAATCGAAACTGATGATGAGGCTGGTCCTCAAGAGGCGTGGCGGCCAAAGCAAGTGCTGCATTTCATACAGGATAATTATATCCGCCCCGATATTTTGGTTGATGTAACTCCCTTCTGGGACAGGAAGATAGAATGCATCCAAGCCTTCGGTTCGCAATTTTTTAACCCGGATTGGCCCGACGAGCCGCAAACCTATATTTCGTCGCAAGGATTTATAGAAGGTATTGAGGCCCGGGCACGGGAATTTGGCAAAAGCATAGGGGTGAAGTATGCGGAAGGCTTTACGTCGCGAAAGATGCTGGGCGTAAATAGCTTGTTTGATTTGAGGTAAAGTCCGTTGCGTCAATACCTTACATACTCAAACCGGTTATTATCGTTGCTTCTTTCCCGTCTCAGCTTATTTTCTTTTGAGAGCTTGAGCAGTATGCCCGAAAGTTCAGAGGTTTTGAAATCCGAGTCGTAGTGTTCTTTGCAATAATCGGCGATGGCTGAAATAGAATGCGCTGTGTTAAAATAATCGGTCATTAACAGTTGGTTCAGGATCTTGGTCGCCCCCGGCTTTTTACGGCCGTGTATGGAATCGTTATCTTCGTCTTCGCCAGGACGTGATCTGCGTCCTTTTTTGTTAATCGGGTCGATGGCTTCCGTATCACTGCGGTCGGTGTCAACTATTGTATCCAGCAAACGATCAACGATTCTTACCTGTACGGCTTCTGACTTAAAAGCGTTTACAACTTCAGACATCTCTAATAACTGTTTTTTTAGTTTTTCAATATGCTTGCTCATAGTAGTGTTGAAAGGTCAGCTCAGTAGATATATTATACAAAATTAGTGACCATAATAACCGTGAATATTGCCTATTGTGGTCAAAAAATAGTATATATTAATATGCGGGGTTCATAACTAAACGCAGATATACAATTATAGTATGTATAATACGAAAAAAGCGCCATTTGTTTTTCAAAAAATGGCGCCTTGTAGCAAAATTATTACACTGCTTATTATAATATGCCTAATATGTCGCTAAGCACGCTGAGACCCTCGTCTATATGACTATTATCCATGATCAGGGCCGGCCTGAAGCGGATGGTTTGATTACCGCAGCCAAGGAACATCACGTTCCGGTTCATACCTTCCACTACAAATTTATCGCGTTTGGCTTTATCCGGGAAATCAAAGGCCGTCATCAATCCTCTGCCCCTGACATTACCGATGACCGGCCTTTTCTCAGCGATCTTCGATAGCTCATTTTGCAAGTATTCGCCGGTTCGTGCTGCATTGTCGCACAGCTTATCTTCTTCGATGATCTCCATGATCTTTGAAGAACGCACCATATCTGTCAGGCTTCCGCCCCACGTCGAATTGATGCGCGACGGAACCCTAAAAACGTTCGTTTCGATCTCATCAACTTTTTTGCCGGCCAGTATACCACATACCTGCATCTTTTTACCAAAGGCGATGATATCGGGCCGGGCTTTTTCGCCGAAATGTTCATGGCACCAGAACTTCCCTGTAAGTCCTACACCGGTTTGCACCTCATCGTAGATCAGCATGGCCTCGTTTTCATCGGCCAGTATGCGAAGCTGTTCGAGGAATTCCCTGCGCACGTGGTTATCGCCGCCTTCTGATTGTATAGGTTCAATAATAATGGCACAGATGTCGTCTTTATTTACATTGAACGCTTTTTTGATCTGGGCTACCGACAACGCTTCCCTGTTCAGCAGGTCTTCATGGTTTGCATCCGAATAAGGGAATGCCATTTTGGGGATAGATACCCTTGGCCAGTCGAATTTGGCAAACCACTTGGTTTTTGCCGGCAGCGTATTGGTCAGGCTTAAGGTATAACCGCTTCGTCCGTGGAAGGCCTGCTCAAAATGTAAAACTTTAAAGCCTTTTTCTTTGGTATAACCTTTGGCAAAATTTTTCTGAACCTTCCAGTCCATCGCCACCTTGAGGGCATTCTCGATAGCCAATGCTCCTCCTGATATAAAGAAGGCGTGCGGCAGATAATCAGGTATACCAACGCGGTCGAAAGTTTCCATGAACTGCGCATACTGCTCAGTGTAAATATCCGAATTGGACGGATTTGTAAGTGCAGCCAGCAACAAGTTCTTTTTGAACGCTTCATCCCCGACCATTTTAGGATGATTATAACCTAAGGGTACGGAAGCAAAGCAGGTAAAAAAGTCGAGAAAGGTGCGTTTGTGTTTGGAATCATAGATATGAACCCCCTTGCTTTTTTCCATGTCGAAGGTAAGATCATAGCCGTCCGCCAGGATATGCTTCTGCAGCGAAGCCTGTACATTTTCGGGTGACACTAAGAGGTTATACATACATAATCGGTTTGTGCAAATTTACAAAAAAGCGCTCAAATACAACAGTTTAGGCGCTTTTTGAACCGATTGCGCAAAAAGTAACTTTAAATTGTTTAAACCTGTTTTTTGGACTGAAAGGAAAAGTAGTATTACTTATTTTGGCAGGCGGATCAACTTCCGTAACCCTATTTTCTGCGCGGGAAGGAACTAATTATTCGCCGAATTTCTCCTTCATTCCAAGCAAGCCCCAAATTCCCCCGGTGTGGACGGCCAATATCCGGCTGCCTTTAGGAAAATGGCCTTTAGCTGCGAGATCATATACCGCAAACAGCATTTTGCCCGTATAAACCGGGTCGATCAGGATACCCGTCGACGACACGAACCTTTTAATAAACCGGATCAAGTCACCCGTGGTTTTGGCGTAGCCGCCAAAGTGATAATCGGTATGCAGATCGTATTCCACCGGCTCTTCGAGCAGATGGTTAATATCCGTCCGCAGAAATTCCCCGTTTTTCAGTACGGGTACTCCGTGAAAGCGGGTCTTCAGTTTCTGAAAATTAATACCATTAATAATGCCGGCCGCTGTCGTACCCGTCCCGCAGGCGCAGAAGATATGATCGTAGCTTTCATTCAACTCGCTAAGCAATTCGCTGACGCCTTTTGCTCCGAGGGCTGATGCGCCGCCTTCATCGATAAAATAGGCATTAGCGTCGTTGCCAAAATGTTTCTCAAACAAAGCAGGTTTGTCCCGGTAACTTTCCCGGTTGGTGAAGATCAATTGCATTCCATGCAGACGGCAAAGAAATAGGGTGTCATTGTTTACTTCTTCGCCCCGTACAAACCCTGTTGACCGGAACCCGAATCTGCTCGCAGCCGCAGCGGTTGCCAAAAGATGGTTGGAATAGGCTCCGCCAAACGTAACCAGGTGCGCTTTATTTTCCGCCATGGCCTGCTTAAGCGGGTATTTCAGCTTGCGCCATTTATTTCCGGACAGGAGCGGGTGGATCAGGTCGTCGCGCTTGATGAAAACTTTTAAGTCCTGCTCATCAAATAATTTATCGTGTATTTGCTGAACAGGGCTAAAAATTTCGAGATCGATGCTCATCGGGCAAAGTTAGAAACCAAACCCGATCCCCGCATTAAAAGATTGATATTGTGCTACACCATAGGAAGCATAAAACCGAATGACTGGTAGCGCCAATTGGAAGCCGATATCGGTGCGAAAGCCGCTTAAAGTGCTTTCATTAATATGGATTGGGTTGGTAAACGTCGTATAGGTCGGCCCGGTGAAGCTTTCACCGGTAGTGACGGGATAATTGCCGATTACGCCAACATCGGCGCTGGCAGTGTTATAGCCTACTGCCAGGAAAGGCGTAAAGAATAATAGTTTTTTGGAAATGACTGCCTGTGCTATAAAACTGTTAAAGTGCGCCTGCAAGTGCTGGTTGCTGAAATCCGTGGCCTGTTGGTTGTCTTTGGGTTGCGCACCCTGGTCGGGCTGCACATTAAGGGCCGCGTTCATGTTCAAACGGCTATACCCTACGACGACCGCCAGGTCGAACGGGATTAACTTAGCAGCTTTTTTCCCTGCAAAATCCTGGATGATATCGTGCTTTAAACCAAAGCCGATCATCGAAACAGAGCCTACACTATTGCCGAAATCGACCTGCGGGATGGCGCGAACGGTCAGGTCGGTGTTTTTTACCAGGCCAATAGTTAATTGTATTTGTGGTGAAGGAATAATGCCAAGCTTAGCCGATGGCATCTGAAAACTTCCTACTTGCTGGTGGTTGTCGTCGTAAATGTTTAACGTGGGAGTTGGTGCACTTTTATTACCCGCAAAAGTGGGCGTAATGGTTTGGCCCGGGTCTGCCGGACCAATATGGTTTGAAAGGCCGATCTTAGTCACATCGAAACTTTTGTCGGATACAGGTACCAGGGCGCCGGTCGCTGAAATTCTCAGATCAAAATGCAATAGCTTTTTCGCGCTGGCCGTATTGTTGGTCCAGCCACTATTCATACCGGTGCCGAAGCCTTTAAAGAGTGGTTCAGCATAAGCATTCAATAGTTTTGCAGCATCATCCGGACCTGATTTGATCAGTTGGGAAAATGCATTTTGTGCGTTCGACCTTAGAGCGGACATTAAAAGGAGGACAATAAACAGGGGGTAGATTCTTTTCATGAGATTAAAATTAATTGCACAATGGCAGATAGTTAATAGTTTTAAAAAACGAGTACTTTTGCCCTGATGGCAACCGATATCGAGCTACCAGACCAGGAAGACCAGGACTTATACGAGCATTTACGGATAATTGTTGACAAAGGCCAGTCGCTGCTGCGTATCGACAAGTTCCTGATGCACCGCATAGAAAACGCTTCGCGTAACCGGATACAGAACGCAATTGAACAGGGGAATGTTCTGGTAAACAATAAAACGGTGAAAGCCAGTTATAAAGTAAAGCCCCTGGATATTATTTCGGTTGTTTTACCGCATCCCCCGCGTGATACTGAAGTGTATCCCGAAAATATTCCTATTAATATTCTTTATGAAGACGATGATGTGCTGGTGGTAAATAAAGAGCCGGGCATGGTAGTGCATCCAGGCTATAATAATTACACGGGTACGCTGGTTAATGCGCTGGTGTTTCATTTTCAGCAACTGCCTACCTTGCCGGGTAATGACGGCCGGCCGGGTTTAGTTCACCGGATCGATAAGGACACTTCAGGCCTGTTGCTTATAAGCAAGAACGAGCGCTCCATGACCTACCTGGCGCGGCAGTTTTTCGAACATACCATCACACGCAAATACATCGCGCTGGTTTGGGGCGTCATTGAAGCCGACGGGACGGTAAGCGGCTATATAGGCCGGAGCATGGGCGACAGGCGCGTTATGGCAATTTATGACGACCCGGAAAAAGGGAAATGGTCGGTGACGCATTATAAAGTGCTGGAACGACTGAATTACGTTACGCTCATTGAATGCCAGCTTGAAACGGGCCGTACGCACCAGATCAGGGCGCATATGAAATCGATCGGACATCCTTTGTTCAGCGATGCCGCCTACGGCGGAGATAAGATATTAAAAGGCACTGTCTTTAGCAAATACCGGCAATTTGTTGAGAATTGTTTCGACATCATGCCGCGGCAGGCGCTGCATGCCCAAACCCTGGGTTTTATGCATCCTTCATTGAAAAAGTACATGTATTTTGAAGCGCCTATGCCGGCAGATTTTGAAGCCGTTTTGGAAAAGTGGCGCAGATATGCTAATTCAGATTTGAGATATGAGATTGGAGAGTAATTTATATGAAAAATCTAATGTATAATTGCATAGCTGGGTCTGGGTCTCAAATCTTAAATCTCACGTCTCAAATCTGACATGACACCTTTGCTGATCAATTTCAATGGGGAACTTTTGCCCGCGAACAGTAAGCTGATGACAGTTGCCAACCGCGGTTTCAAATATGGCGACGGCCTGTTTGAAAGCATGCGCCTGATGAAGGGTCAGTTAAAGTTTGCCGAGCTGCATGCCGATCGTTTGCAGCGCAGCATGAAAATCCTGAAAATTGATGGCTATTCGCAAATGGATACCTGGTTCCTGAAGGAAAAGGTAGAGCAGCTTGCGATGCGCAACAGGGTAAAGCATGGCCGCCTTCGCCTAACGGTTTTCCGCGATTCGGAAGGTTTTTATGCACCATCGCAAAACAAGATGGGCTATTGCCTTGAATTGACTCCGATGGACGAGCCGCGTTATTTCCTGAATGAGAAAGGCCTCATCATGGATATTTTTAACGAATTGCCCAAGCCCCTCAATTACTTGTCGAACATCAAGACATGCAGCTCGCTGCCACTGGTTATGGCCGGATTATACAAGGTGCAGAATAAGCTTGACGAGGTTTTCCTGGTTAACCAGAACGGTAACCTGTGCGAAGCGGGTAACTCCAATATTTTCGTTTGGTATAAAAGTCACTTATATACTCCTGCTCTAAGCGAAGGCTGTGTCGAGGGTGTTATGCGAAATATAGTGATCAATCTAGCCAGGCAAACCGGCATACCGTTTACCGAGGCGCAGATCAATCCTGACATTTTATACGAGGCCGATGAGGTTTTCCTGACCAACGCATCAAGGGGCATCCAATGGACAATGGGTTTTGGCGTAAAGCGTTATTTCAACCAGTTGAGCAAGGGGTTGATAGGGGAGTTGAACAAATTATAAATTACAATTTAACCCCCCTCAGAAACTCCTCGATCCCCATACGCTTTTTACCCTCCAGTTGCACGTCTTTGAAGGACACGAAACCATCGGCGGCTGCGGCCTTCAGGAAAGTTTTGTTGTCGCTGAAGAATTCACCGGGTTCTGCTTCAGGTTCGGTGAGATCGTATTCCGCATAAAACACTTTTAGAATTTTATCATTTAGAATCGTATACGCCGTGGGGTAAGGGCTCAGACCGCGTATTAAGTTGAATATTTTCCCGGCGGGCTGATTCCAGTTTATCTGGCAATCTTCTTTGAATATCTTTGGCGCATGTTTCAGTTCGGCGCCTTCAGCCAGGTTGGCCTGGGGCAGCTCAGTGTACCGGCCGCTTTCAATCGCCTTAACCGTCTTCACGAGCAACCCCGCGCCTTTGGCCATCAGGCGATCGTGCAATTCGCCGGCCGTTTCCCGACCGGTTAGCGTCACTTTTTCGGTAAACAATATGTCGCCTGTATCGATATCATGTTTCAGGAAGAAGGTAGTAACACCGCTTTCTCTTTCACCGTTTATCAGGACCCAGTTAATAGGGGCGGCACCGCGGTATTGCGGCAGCAGGGACGCATGCAGGTTAATGGTTCCGCAAGGGGGCATGTTCCAGACTACCTCGGGCAGCATACGGAAAGCGACAACCACCTGCAGATCGGCTTTGAGTGACCGTAATTCGCTCAAAAATTCTTCGTTTTTAAGCTTTTCGGGCTGCAATACTTTTAGTCCGTTAGCAACGGCATATTGTTTTACAGCGCTTTCGCTCACTTTTTGCCCGCGACCCGCGGGTTTGTCAGGCGCAGTTACTACGCCTGCTATTTCGCAGCCCGACGCTATCAGCGCATCCAGCGACGCTACTGCAAACTCGGGCGTACCCATAAAAACTATTCTCATGTTGCGATAAAGTTTGTGTTTTTGTGTGCTATGGCTCAGGGGTATAACAAATACTTTTTTCTCATTTGCATATACCCGGCTAATGCCGGCTCCCAGCTTTTCCGTATTTCTGCTTCGCTCTTGCCCTCTTCTATCTGTTTGCGTAATTGCTCGTTTCCGGCCAGTTTAGTAAAGTATGAATTGAAAAAATGCTGCTTGTCGGGAAAAGCATTATATAATTTTATCAGCCACAATATATTTAATTTTTTGCTGCTTCTTAACTGGCCGGCGTCATAATCCCGCAAGTCAATGCCGTAGCAAACCTTGTCTTTTTGCGGCGGATCTTCGCTCATGCCCGGAATACTGACCGGCGTAAAGGAAAAGTTATACTTATCTTTTAGTAACGGGTGTCCTAGGACCTGGAAGGGATACATCGTTCCACGGCCCATGCTGATCACGGTGCCCTCAAATAAACACAAGCTCGGGTATAATAAAACAGACTGCTGCATATTCAGGTTGGGGGACGGATTGATTGGCAGTGTGTATGGCAACGAATGGCGATAGTTGGCAATTTTAATGATCTTTAACCGGCATTTGATATGTCCCTTCAGCCAGCCTTCGCCATTGGCCATTTGTGCATATTCAGCAAAAGTCAACCCATGAACGATCGGTATCGGGTCTAACCCGACAAAAGAGCGGTAGGCGGTATCGAGCACCGGTCCGTCGACATAAAAACCATTCGGGTTCGGCCTGTCGAGAATCATCAGTTCGACATGGTTTTCGGCGCAGGCCTCCATTACGTAATGCAACGTCGACAGGTAGGTATAAAAACGTGTACCTACGTCCTGTATATCAAAAACCACAATATCGATACCTCTCAGATCATCATTCGACGGTTTGTAGTGTTTGCCGTATAGCGAGATGGCTGGAATCCCTGTTTCCGGGTCGACCGTATCGTTTACAATTGCGCCATTGCTGGCCGTGCCCCGAAAACCATGTTCGGGGCCAAATATTTTGGCAATGTGTACACCCAGTTTTAGTAAACTATCCAGGCTTGATACATGTCTTTTGCCGATAACGGAAGTTTGGTTGATAACCATCGCAACGTTTTTATGCTGCAGGTAGTCAACATACTTTCCAGTCTGGTCGGCGCCTGGCAGTATCTCCTGGGCGTTAGCGCCCGCGGTAAACATTAGCAATAAGAAAATTAGCAGGCAATTTCTTTTCATACAGGGCAAATGAGTTAATCAACCGAAATCTGCATATTTGCGAAAGTACAAAAATCACCTGGCTTTGAGCTTCGCTTCCTTCATATCCTCACGTATCTCGTTCAGGTCGAACCGTACCTACTCAAAACTGATCGTGAGAATTGCCATTGTCGGCATCATGCTCGGCCTGGGGGTGATGATATTGTCTATTGCAGTCATTCGTGGCTTTAAACAGGAAATCAGGCAAAAGGTTCGCGGATTTTCGGGCGACATCGTTGTGCAGAAGTACGATAATAATTATTCGTACCAGAACTCGCCGATAGCACTGGATAAGGATTTTGAAAAACGGGTAATGTCTAACCCGTTGTTTACCCACATTATGCCTACCGCGACCAAGCCAGGCATCATCAAGACGCGCGATGAGATCGAAGGTGTGGTACTTAAAGGCGTGACCAGGGATTATGACTGGTCGTTTTTTAAAACTTCGCTCGTCGCCGGCAAAGTGATCGATTTTTCGGATACGACCGATTCGCGCAAGCAGATCATGATCTCAAGTTACACAGCGAGCAGGCTTAAGCTGAAGGTTGGCGACAAATTCCTGATGTATTTTGTGCAGGAGCCGTTACGCAAACGCCCCTTTCATATCGTGGGCATATTTGATGTGGGAGTTGAGGATATCGACAAAACCTTTGTGATCGGCGACCTATCGCTGATCACTCGCCTTAATAATTGGGATAACAACCAGATCGGCGAATATGATATTAGGGTAGCAAATTTCGATCAACTGGGTGCAGCCAACGACTATTTAAGCGACAAAATGCCCCTGAAATTAAAATCATATATGGTAAGCGACATGTATCCGTCTATCTTCGAGTGGCTGAAACTGCTGGACGTTAATGCACAGGTCATGCTGATCCTTATGCTGATAGTGGCCGTCATCAATATGATTTCAGCCTTGCTGATCATTATCCTCGAGCGTACATCCATGATCGGTATTTTTAAAGCCATGGGCGCACGCAACTGGACGATACAAAAAATATTCCTGTACAATGCCACATACCTGATAGGCATTGGATTGATATTAGGAAATATTTTCGGGCTGGGAATTAGCTGGTTTCAGTCGCAGACTCACTTTTTTAAGCTCGACGAAGAGTCCTATTATATGAAGTTTGTACCCATACTGGTAAAATGGTCCGATATGGTGCTGCTGAATATTGGGACAATGGTGATATGCGTACTGGTGCTTATCGTCCCGTCGATGCTGGTTGCGACCATATCACCGGTAAAAGCGATCAGGTTTAAGTAATAAACCCTTTATTTTACAGCAGGGAAGCTGAACTTTAGATTCACGCCTCCTGAGCCAAATCGTATTTGCTGCGCGCCCAGGCCTTCGATAGGGTATTTAAGGAACGGTTCCACGATAAGCCTGTTCCTGCCGAGCGAATAACCGGTACCGAACGAAAGGTTCAGCATTTTAGCAAAATAAAAACTGCCGAAACTGTTATGCGTCGACTGATCCTGAACTGTTGATACATTCGCTGAAAAAAGAGCAGGATTGTTATAGCTGTAGGTATACGTTTCGTTGATGAATGTACCCGAGCTGAACCCGGCCATAATGTAAGTGTCGCTCTTTTGCGGGTTGAAGGTATATTTCAAGTTCACCGGTACGTCCAAGCCCACCAGGTCGGCATTGTAACTCTTAAAAGTAGGGGCAGCGATGTGGTAGGTATTCGCGAGGGAATACAAACTGGCGGCAGGGGCAGCAGTCTTGGCTATTTCCGGCACCGGAGCAGAACTGACCGGCGGCTGATTGCTGTAATTCAGTGAATTTTGCCCTACAGCTATCCCTGTCGACAGGCTAAACCGTTTACTCAACCGGATGTCCGAGCTTATACCTGCACCTTCGTTCACCTGGCTATTGCTGCCTTTGGCATAATTGACATAGGTAGCGGCGTAGACACCCAGTCGTATCCGGCTGCCGGTGTTCAGGGATTTCTCCACTGGTTTATTTTGGGCGAAGGTATTTTGCAGCGCAGGGTTATGTTCTTTGCTGGTTTGCTGCATCATGTCGACGCCGCTTCTTTCCGGCGCTGCGGCAAGTGTATTTCCATTTGTTTTGCGTGTCGAATCCGGCCTTTTTACTGATGCCATTGTATTTATGGGCTGAGGCTTTTCTTCAGCCTGGTCAGTAGCCGTAAGCTCGTCCCCCGGGGTTTTTATTATAGTTTGCGTGGCTGGTGTGTTATTAATGCCGGCACGATCGCCGCCTTGCGCCGATTTTACCGTGTTGGTCATCTTCAAATATGTTGAGACGCGAGCCCTGGCAGCAGGCGCATTATTATTCGCCACGACTTGTTCATTAAGCCCGGCATTTGCGCTGCCGTTTATACCGGTCCTGGCATATGCGCCGGCGGTATCTGTGCCGCTGCCCTTAACCTGCGGCTTTTTTGTTGCTGCTACCGGCTGATGATTTGCAGGCGTATTTTTAAACCACAATAAGCCTATAAACAGCAGCAACAGTGCGGCCGCAGGCGCCCACCAAACCCATGCGGCAACGCGCCGTTTGTGTTTTTCAGGGTATTTTTCCCTGAGCCGCAGCCAGCCTTCATCTGCGGAAGTGTCTTCAAAGTTGTCAAACACTTCCCGGATGCGCCTCTTTAAGCTGTCATCCAACTGATCGTCCATGGTTTTGTGTTTCGTTTATGATTATTTTTCTCATTTTTTCTTTGGCCCGGCTCAGGTACACGCGTGATGAACTAGCAGGAATATTTAATATTTCGGCTATTTCGTCGTGATTATAACCGTCAAGTTCATACATGTTGAATATGGCGAGTTGAATCGGCGGCAACACCTTCATCATATCCAGGATGTCCCTTGCATTTAAGTTATCGATAATGTTTACGTTTATGGTTAAAGGCGCAGCATCATCCAGTTCGATATTCAATTGCAGTTTCAGATCCTTGCGTCGCCGGTCGATCGCTGTGTTTACCACTATCGTACGCAGCCACGCCTTGAACGGCTTATCCGAATCATAGCTTTTCATCGACTTAAATACCTTGATGAAGGCGTCGTTAACCACCTCCAGCGCGTCATCCCGTTCGACGCAATACCTTAGCCCGATACCCATGGCATATCCATAGAATTGCTTATACAGCATTTCCTGGTGTTTTAAGCTGCCTGATTTGCATTGTCTGATCAATTCATCTTCAGCAATGCGGTGGGATGGATGCATTAAAGTTTTTTCAGCCTGTAAGTCCTGTAAATTTGATTATAACCGATACGGTACAGATAGCAATATCGCTACAATCCGTTAGAAAATTAGTGAAAAATAAAAAGCCGGCTATTGAAGCCGGCCTTCTCAAATGAAATTGGAAAATATTACTGAGTTTTCTTTAGATCATATTGCAGGGCAAGCGTATCTGCGCTGGTTGCGATCATTTGAAACACACTGCCATTGTAATAGTATAAATACAGGCCGTTTAAGTGTGTTTTGGTGGGTGTGCCTGATTTTGGATACGTGTTGTCGGCAAAATTAATATATGAATTATTCATACCCCAAACCCCTTTGCTGCCCGCATGAACGGTTGAAGTATCGCCGGTAACCGCATACGTATAAGCCGGCGTGTTCAGCGTTAATACGATCTCTGCTTTCGTTGTATCAAAGGGTACGTTGACGCTTGACCTGTGCAGCAGCCTGAATTCTCCGGTAAACGTTCCGCTTGGTACAACCAACGGCGGAACCGCCGCATTGTTTTTAAAACACCCTCCCAGGCAAAGCAACAGTGGCAAAAAATATAGTATTTTATGTTTCATATTCGTCAGTATTACGCAGTAAACGCCGGGAGTGCTACAATTCTTATCAATTTTATAATTTTTTTGCTTCTTCCCAAAATACATCCATTTCGGCAAGACTCATGTCATGCAACTGTTTGCCGTTTTCTTTCGCCTTGCTTTCCAGGTATTGAAAACGCCTGATGAATTTACGGTTCGTTTTCTCCAACGCATTTTCAGGGTTAATATTGATGAATCTTGCATAATTGATCAGCGAAAACAGCAGGTCGCCGAACTCATCTTCCGCTTTTTCCCGATCGATAGTGCTTTCATCCTCGGCGTTGAACTCATCTCTGAACTCGCGCACTTCTTCCTCCACTTTGGCCCAAACCTGGTTCTTTTCTTCCCAGTCGAAACCAACACCCCGCGCCTTTTCCTGTATGCGCGACGCTTTAACCAACGCGGGCAAAGAAGACGGAACGCCAGCCAGCACCGACCGGTTGCCTTCCTTCAGCTTGATCTGCTCCCAGTTGCGTTTTACATCGCTCTCGTCGTTTACTTCCGTGTCGCCATAAATATGCGGGTGCCTGTTAATCAGCTTGTCGCAAATGCTATTCAGTACATCAGTTATGGTAAAGTCATTTGTTTCCGAGGCAATACGCGCATAGAAAACCAGGTGGAGCATTATATCACCCAGTTCCTTTTTTATTTCGGGCATGTCGCCGTCCAGGATCGAATCGGAAAGCTCGTAAACTTCCTCGATGGTCAAATGTCGCAGGCTTTCCAGGGTTTGTTTCTTATCCCACGGACAATTGAGGCGCAGATCATCCATGATGGCCAGCAGGCGTTCAAATGCTGTTGCAGGGTTATTGGCAGTAGCGGGAGGTATTAATGGCATTTTTTAATATGTAAATATGCAGTTATACAAATTTGCGGATTTTGGCAGCTAATAAAGAATCATTTGCATACTGCCCGCTATAAATCTGTGCGTTTAATAGCCCTGAGCATTTCCCTCTTGCCGGGCGCGCCCGCTGCTTTTTCGACTTTCAGACCAAGACTTTTCATTGTTCTTTTTAGGTTGCCTGTAATGGCATACGTAACAAATACACCCCCGGGTTTCAGGAAGCCGACCGTATGCCTTATGGCCTTTTCATCCCACATTTCCGGCTGGCGTGCTGACGCAAATGCATCGAAGTAAATCAGGTCATATTTGTCGTTGCTTTCAAATTCAAGCAGTTGACAGTGGGCGATTCGCATTTGGCAATTTTGGTTAATATTAACAGTAGCGTTTAAGGAATTGGCATAATGACCTATGAAGCTATCCCAAACTGGTGCGGGAACAAATTGATCGTAACCGGTTTGTAGGACTAAATCTTGGCTCAACGGGTAGGCCTCGATGCCGGTATAATGGAGTTTCACGCCATCTTCTGCACAATATTCGGCGCTTAACAAAAAATTCAAGCCGGTCCCGAAGCCAACTTCCAATACCTTGACTTCCCTCGCCCGGTTATTTTCAATAAAATATTTCAACCCCGAATTCAAAAACACATGCCTGCTTTCCTGCAGAGCCCCGTGTTTGGAATGATAGTTTTCACCCACCTGGCTGTTGAAGATCGTATTGGAGCCATCGGCCGTAGGGACTATTTTTAATTCCTGGGTCATGATGAATAGTTCATGGCTCAAATATAGCGGGCTTTAAGCATCAAAGCCCAGTCTTTGAAAAACCAGGCTTTGACTTAAGACTCTGAATTTAGGATCCGAGGCTACCAAACGTGTATCCTGTCCTCGGGCTTCTTATAATATTTATCACCCGGCTGCACATTAAATGCAGCGTACCAGGCGTCCATGTTACTGATAGGCGCATTGCAGCGGTATTGCTCCGGCGAATGCGGGTCGGTCAGGATACGTTGTGCGGCAGCCTCCGGCCGTTGTGAGCTGCGCCAAACCTGCGCCCACGACAGGAAGAAACGCTG
>JAFDZK010000066.1 GCA_018267005.1 Bacteroidota bacterium | reverse complement strand
AAAAATCGTCATCTGCACCATTCGCGGCGATGTCGATATGCGGCACCGGCTTATCCTCAACCTGGTTGTCATTAACAGGTTTCTCTTCGGCCTCAGGTTCAGGTTTTAATTGCTGTACAACCGGCTCAAAATACTTCTCCTCCCTGGGTTTTTCTTCTTTTGGCTTTTCGGCGACCGGCGGCGGAGACGGTACATTTTGCTGATTAAGTTTTCTCAGCACTTCCGAGTGATCGGCCAAGAAATGCGCGTTGGCAACAAAAAGCTCTAATTCCAGGTCGTTAAGCTGATCTTCTGTGTCTTCGAGGTATTCATACTGTTCCCGCAACTCTTTCAGAATGTTACCTATTTTTTTAAAGACCTCCTTTTGTTTCATAGCGGTAAGACGAAAATACTTATCAAAAATACTATTAAATTGTGATATTTGCCCGTTACGGAAAGTTTCAAATGTTGTACAGCGACGATGTTTTTAAACGTAAAGGCGAGTTTGGTGGAAGCATCGAGGTGATCTGCGGTTCCATGTTCTCGGGCAAGACCGAAGAACTGATACGCCGCCTGCGCAGGGCGCAGATAGCGCGCCTTTCGGTCGAGATATTCAAGCCCAGGACTGACACACGCTTCGACGAGGCTGCCGTTGTATCGCATAATTCGACTTCTATACATTCCACTCCTGTAGACAACTCATCAGCGATTTTGTTGTTAGGCAGTGATGTGCAAGTGGTGGGTATCGATGAAGCGCAGTTTTTCGATTCCGAACTGCCTAATGTTTGTACCATTCTTGCCAACCGCGGCGTGCGTGTTATCGTGGCAGGACTGGACATGGACTATCGCGGCGAACCCTTCGGCCCGATGCCGCGCCTCATGGCTATTGCCGAGTCGGTAACCAAAGTGCAGGCGGTTTGTGTTAAGTGCGGTAACCCCGCACATTACTCATATCGCCTTGCTCCCGGAAACGAGACCATATTGCTTGGGGAGAAGGAGAGCTACGAACCACGTTGCCGGGTGTGCTATAACCTGCCTTAGCCGGGATATTCAAGATACCTATTTGCTGATTTGTCTCGTTTTAAACCTCCGGCAATAATTTTATTACGTATTAGTAAGCGTTTTAATCAAAAAATCGCCTTAGATTTATAGGCCAATTTTAACAGACACGACCACAATGAAAAGATTTTTTTACCTGTCCCTGATTGCAGCGGCGTTATTGTATTTTTCTTCATGCCACAAGGAGCCAAAAAACGGCAATAATTCCGGGAACGTTACCGGAAACCAGAATGGGATCGATCCGCCGTCCAATTCCACTGATGGTGTGGTATTTACGAACGACGGCAAATCAGCCATATTTAATTTGTATGCGCCGGGTAAAAAGTCGGTTGCTGTAATAGGTGAGTTTAACAATTGGCAGCCAACTGCCATGAAAAATTCTAAAGACGGCACCCGCTGGTGGGTGCAGGTCGACAACCTTGACCCAACCAAGCAGTATGCTTACCAGTACCTGATCGACGGAAATCTTAAAGTGGCCGATCCTTACACCCACGAGGTGCTCGATCCCAATAACGATTCAGGCATCCCTTCTTCCGTTTACCCTAACCTAAAGCCTTATCCCTCGGGCGGATCGGGCATCGTAAGTACTTTTTGGTACAGCGCGCCCACTTATAATTGGAACGCGGCAAATTTTCAGCGCCCTGACCAGAAAAAACTGGTGATATATGAATTACTGGTGCGCGATTTTGTAGGGACGCATGCGTACAAAACGATTACTGATACGCTGAACTACCTGGTCCGGTTGGGCGTTAATGCGGTTGAGTTGCTTCCGGTGAACGAGTTCGAGGGTAACGACTCATGGGGCTACAATTCCAACTTTATGTTTGCATTGGATAAATACTACGGCACGCCAAATGACTATAAAGCCTTTATAGACGCCTGTCATTCCAAAGGCATTGCCGTGATACAGGATATAGTATTGGAGGATCAATTTGGTTCATCTCCCTTGTGCCAGATGTACTGGAACTCGGCGGCGAATCAACCTGCTGCAGACAATCCCTGGCTCGATCAAACCAATATGCATCCCGCCGCAGCGGGCTACCAGATGAACCATCAAAGCAAGGCTACGCAGTATTTTACCGAAAATGTGATGAAATACTGGATGCAGGAATATCATATTGACGGGTTCCGTTTTGACGAGGCTAAAGGCTATACTCAAACCAATTCCGGCAACGATTATAATGCCTGGGGCGCATATGATGCAAGCCGAGTAGCGTTATGGCAGACGTACAATAGCTACATGAAAGGCCTCGACCCGACTTTTTATACGATCCTGGAGATGTTTTCGGCAAGCAACGAGGAGGCTGTGTATGCCAGCCAGGGTATGATGTGCTGGGCGAACCTGAGCACCAACGGCGAACAGGCGCTGATGAGCTTTAACGACTCGGGCGGTTCGTGGGACCTGACAGGCTTATTTTACAATTCAAGCTGGTGGGGTTTTAGCGTTCCAACCGGCAATATCTGCTACTTTGAGAGCCACGACGAGGAGCGGCTGCAATTTAAAAACGAGCAATATGGTAACAGTAACGGCAGCTACAATATCAAAGACCTGGCTACCGGTCTGAAGCGTGATGAAATGGGCGCAGCGTTTATGTTCTCTTCGCCCGGACCAAAAATGCTATGGGAATTTGGTGAACGGGGATATGACATTAGTAACGCTGATAACAGCCCGGGCGGCCGCCTGGGCGACAAACCACCGCATTGGGAATATATGTCCGATCCTAACCGCGCTCACCTGTATAAGGTTTACAGCCAGATGATCAAAATGAAGATTAAGAACGCCGTTTTTAATACCACTAATTTCAGCTATAACCTTACCGGCGCTTATAAATTTATCCAGTTATTGGGCGACGATGGCACGGATGTGGAAGTAGTAGGCAACTTTGGCGTTACTCCGGCACCGGTGACCATTACTTTTCCGGCAATCGGAACCTGGACCGATAATATCGACGGTTCGAGTATAACAACGGCTGCCACGTCTTACAGCACGACTCTTGCACCGGGTGAGTATCACGTGTACAGCAATAAACCGTTGCAACAATAAGGTAGAAGGATAAGAGATATAGTTAAAGGCCTTTCTGTTAAAGAGAGGCCTTTACTTTTTCAGCCAGATTTATTTCTATCGCACCCATAAGGTAAAAACACCTGGCAAAACCGTTTTTTCACGGGTTGACCGTATAGGCATATCCATGTAATTTGGATAAAAAAATGCAATGGCAAACTTTTATACGGATGTGATCCAGGCGGATCCGCGATATAATTCGGTGAACCGCGTCGCCGACATCGCACTGCTCGAACCGGTTACCCGTGCTTTGGTGCAGAAGATCATCGCCGACGCCCACGCGCACGGCATCGAACTTATGGTATATGAAACTTATCGCAGCCAGGCCAGGCAGGAACAGCTTTTTGCGCAGGGCGCTTCCCAGCTACGGACGGTAGGCGTGCATCATTATGGCCTGGCATGTGATATTGTTCGCAATGTTGGCGGAGAACCAAATTGGAAGTGGGATTTTGTACTACTGGGGCAGTTAGCGCATGCAAATAAGCTGATATGGGGCGGTGACTGGGGAACACCGGGTTTGCATCACAATTTTATTGACAGTGATCATGTGCAGCGCTGCACGGTCGGAAGGCAAGCATCGCTTTTTAACGGCACCTGGTACCCGGATGACGCGTATGACCCCTACGCCGACCTGCGCGTATAGCCAATGCCTTTACCCGCTAATATTGCGATGTGGCGTTAGGCTGAATTTACCCGATCGTTTTAACGCGCCAAATCCGCCCTTGATATCAACCAGCCCGCGGTATCCCCGCGCCCGTAGAATTGAAGTAAAGACCATTGAACGATAGCCGCTTGCACAATGGACGTAGTATGTTTTGGCTTTATCCAGCCCGGCCATATGCTCGTTAAGATAGTCGAGCGGCATGTTTTCCGCATCATCCAAATGCTCGGCCCGGTATTCGTCCGGTCGGCGTACGTCGATTATTTCAATGGGTTCTTTCGTAATCAGCTCTGCGAGCTCCGAAGAACTGACTGAGGTAATGCTGTCCAGTTCCCTGCCTGACGCCTTCCAGGTGGTGATCCCCCCGTCCAGGTAACCGATGGCATTATCATAACCCACGCGCGCCAGGCGCGTTACAACTTCTTGCTGCCGGTCTTCATCGGTGATCAATAAGATTGGCTGTGCAGCGTCCGGTATCAGCGCCCCTACCCAGGGCGCAAAGCTGCCGTCGATGCCGATATTGATGGAGTTAGGTATAAAGCCCTGTCTAAACGTTTGCGGTGTGCGGGTATCGAGCAAAATGGCTCCCGTTTCATTGGCGGCAGCCTCGAAGGCTTCGGGCGAAAGCGCCCTGGTACCGCGGCTCAATACCTCGCCTATGCTTTCATAACCTTCTTTGTTCATTCGTACATTCAGCGGAAAATAGGCCGGGGGTGTTGCCAGTCCGTCGGTAACTTCCCTGATAAATTCTTGGCGCGTCATATTTTCACGCAAGGCATAATTGTATCTTTTTTGGTTGCCCAGTGTGTCGGTGGTTTCGTTACTCATGTTTTTGCCGCAGGCCGAACCGGCGCCATGCGCCGGGTAAACGACGATATCGTCGTGCAGCGGCATTACCTTGGTTCGCAAAGAATCATACAGCATACCAGCAAGATCATCCATGGTCAATTCGGCACCTTTTTGCGCCAGGTCTGGACGGCCGACATCGCCGATGAAAAGCGTATCGCCCGAGAACAGCGCCTTTTGTTCGCCGGTTTCATCCAATAAAAGATAGCAGGCAGATTCGGTAGTATGCCCCGGGGTGTGCAATACGCGGAAAGTAGTTTTGCCAAGCTTAAACTCTTCGCCGTCCTTTGCAATATAAGCGTCAAATCCCGGATCGGCACCAGGGCCGTAGACGATGGGCGCGCCGGTTTGCCGGTGCAGATCGATATGACCCGAAACAAAATCGGCGTGAAAATGGGTTTCAAAAATGTATTTGATCCTGGCTCCCGCCTTATTAGCCCGGGCAATATATTGCTCCACTTCGCGCATCGGATCGATGATAGCTGCCTCGTTTTCCGACTGTATATAATAGGCGCCTTGTGCGAGACAGCCGGTATATATCTGTTCAATAATCATAGTCATCGCTATAGATGACCAAATTTCATCTTAATTTTCGACAAACAACGTGACAAATGTTACATAGCCTGTATTATGACACGGGATTCATATAGCCGGCCGGTTATCAGCCCAGGGTAAAAAACATCGCCACAGCAGCCGCACCCATGCCTAAAAAGGCGATCCACAGCAAGATCGACGACAATGCACGGCTGCGGAACTCGCCCATGATCTTTTCATTGCATGATATCCTGATAATAATGTAGAGCAACGGAACAGCCGCTACCCCATTGAGTACCGCTGAATAGACTAATGCTTTTACGGGGTTTATGCCCACGAAATTAAGGATGAGGCCCAGCACAGTTGCAGCGACAATGACGGCGTAAAAACCTCGCGCCCGATTTGGTTTAAGGTTCAGGCTGGCCTTCCAACTGAATGCTTCAGATACCGCATAGGCAGCCGAGCCCGCCAGGACAGGTACCGCGAGAAGCCCCAGGCCGATAATGCCGACTGAAAAGATCAGCTTAGCGAGGAAACCGGCATGAGGGAATGTATGCACCAGCGGTTCGATCGCTTTAGCGGCATCGGCCGCCGTTTTCACATCTTTTACACCGCTTTTGTTCAACACAGCGGCTGCCACCAGAACGATACACCAAGTCGTGATTTCGGATACGATCATGCCGGTATTATTGTCGAGCCGCATACGGCGTATTAGTACTTTATCAATAAGCGGATGGTCGCCAACCTGCACGTCGCTTTCATTTTGTTCCTCTACTTCCTGCGATGCTTCCCAGAAAAACATGTAGGGCGATATGGTGGTGCCTAACACGCCCGTGATAATAAACAGGAATGCAAAACTGAATTCGATATGCGGTATTACAGTAGCTTTTAGTACGGTATGCCAATCCTGGTGCACGATAAACACGGTTATGGGATAGGCAAGCAGCGTTAAGGCCAGCCACTTTAATATACCTGCGTAAGTACGATAGTTGGTGTAGATCACAAGTACCAGTATGATAGCGGCAAACAAGATTACCACCACTATAAATGGAATATCTAAGAGCAGCCTGAATGCTGATGCCATGGCGCCGATATCAGCGCCAATGTTAATAATGTTTGCTACCAGCACCAGTCCGACGACGGTATAAAGCACCGGTTTGCTGTAATGTTTTTTTACAAGCGCAGCGATTCCTTTGCCCGTCACCAGGCCGATGCGTGCGCACGCCTCCTGCACTGCCATCATAAACGGCAGCATGTACAGCGCTGTCCACAACTGGCCGTATCCGAATTGCGCACCGGTTTGTGAATACGTTGCTATGCCGGATGGATCATCGTCTGCTGCGCCGGTTGTAAGACCCGGCCCGAGCAGCGTAAAGAATCGCCAGATTTTTTTCTTTTTGGGTTTAGGCTGATTTTCAGTTGCCATACGTGGTGGTAAAGTTGTATAAAGATAATATGTGGTGGCGGCTAAAAATAATTTTACAGCGAGTAAGTCTAAAACATTTACTTTAGCCCTTATAAGACCAATTTGACCCGAAATGTTTTATCGTTTTTTTATTTTTTTCCTGCTTTGTTTTTGGCATCTCGGCGCATTCTGCCAGCCGGCCCATAAGAAACCTGCTCAAAAAACAACGATAGTGCCGGTAGGAATTATTAAAAATATACCCGATTCGGTATTACTGGATATTGTACAACGACAAACCTTCCGGTATTTCTGGAACTATGGTCACCCGGTAAGCGGCTTGGCGAGGGAAAGAGACAACACGGTAAAATGCCAGTATTATTGGGACTATATTAACGAGGCCGACGATGTGCCCAACTTCAGCAAAGGCACTTTCAGTCCCGAGGCTTGTGCCATCGGCGGTACGGGGTTCGGCATTCTGTCGACCGTAGTAGCGGTCAATCGCGGATGGATCGGTCGCGATACCGCGCTCAGGCGTTTAATCAAGATCGTCGACTTTTTGCTTAAAGCCGATTGCTACCATGGTATTTATCCCCATTTTATGAATGGTGTTACGGGTAAAACCATTCCGTTCGGCAGGCTGGACGATGGGGCAGACATCGTCGAAACTTCCTATCTCTTTATGGGTTTGCTGACAGCAAGACAGTATTTCGACAAGGATACCCCGAGGGAGAAATATTTCCGAAACCGAGTGAACGATATGTGGCGCGACGCGGACTGGAACTGGCACAGCAAAGGCGGCAATGAGCACCTTTACTGGCACTGGAGCCCGAGGAATGACTTTGATATGAATTTCCCGGTATTCGGCTATGATGAAGCTCTGATCACTTACATCGTGGCCGCATCTTCGCAGACGCATCCCATCACCAAAGAGCTTTACGAAAACTCGTGGGTGAAAAGCGGCGGCTGGAAAAACGGCAAGTCGTACTATGGCATCACGCTCCCATTGGGCAATTATGATGGCGGCGGACCGCTGTTTTTTGAACAATATACGTACATGGGTATCGATCCGAACGGATTGAAAGACAATCACGGCATCGACTATGCCGAGCAAACCAGGAACCATACATTGATCAACCGGGCTTACTGCATAGCTAACCCGAAACATTTCAAAGGATATGGCGCCGATTGCTGGGGTCTGACTGCCGGCGATAGCTTTAAAGGCTATGTGGCGCATTGCCCCGAGGACGACCGCGGAGTGATCCAGCCCACTGCAGCGCTGTCATCATTTCCATATACACCTAATTATTCAATGCAGGCGCTGAAGCACTTTTATTATGATTTGGGCGATAAAATTTGGGGGCCTTATGGTTTTGCCGATGGATTCAGTCAATCGCATAACTGGTACGCCAAAACACACCTCGCTATCGACGAAGGACCGATTGTTGTGATGATCGAGAATTACCGTACGAGGCTGATCTGGAAACTATTCATGAATTGCCCCGAGATAAAGGCGGGATTAAAGAACCTGGGATTTACGACGAGTAAGTACCAATAACTATCAGCAGCTGTGATGTACTTCGATCGATCCGCAGCATGAACTGCCTTTTAGTACCAATACCTTGTCGGTGGACTGGTATTGGTATTTAGCGGGTCGGTAATCTTCTACTACGGCCAGGAATTGCGACATATCCGCATCCACACGCCAGTCGCACGGCACCACGATGGTTATCTCTCCAAAAGCCAGGTTGATATCAAGTATAGCGGTGCCCGTCATGTCGGCGCCCGTAAAGTCCAGTTCTGTGCTGCCAAAGGCATTGTTTACTCTGCCACCCTTGAAGTCTTTGGAAAGAATGGTTCTCTTTATGCCGCTGAAAGAAGCTGATGTGGTCAGGTAATTTTCAGCATTGGGGATCGCGGTCGATTGATAATTCATGGCTTTAAATTTTATGATGATCCAAAACTACAGCCGCGCCGCCTGTTCAGGAAGTTAAATATTGTTAAATAGCGTATCCTGTCGGTAAACGATGGAATTAGGTCGGTAAAAAGCCTGGGTTATCAAAATCTGGTTTCGATCAGCTTTAAACCTGACATCTATCATTTATTAACCGCCCGGTCGTCTCCAACTTTGTGATGAAATCAAAAAGTATCATGAAAGCTTTAGTATATCACGGTCCGGGGAAAAAAGCCTGGGAGGACAAACCGAAACCAGCCATATCAGCGCCAACCGACGCTATTGTAAAGATCAGCAAAACAACCATCTGCGGTACCGACCTGCATATTATGAAAGGCGATGTGCCCGAAGTGGAAGACGGCAGGATCATTGGTCACGAAGGGGTGGGAATCATCGAAGAAGTCGGCAGTGCGGTGAGTAATTTCAAACCGGGCGACCACGTGCTGATCTCCTGTATTACCTCGTGCGGTAAGTGCAGCTATTGCAAAAAAGGCATGTACTCCCATTGCAAGGACGGCGGCTGGATCCTGGGCCACCTGGTCGATGGTACGCAGGCCGAATATGTGCGGATACCTCATGCCGACAACAGCCTTTATCCCATAAAAAATGGCGCCGATGAAGAGGCCCTGGTAATGCTGAGCGATATTCTGCCCACCGGGTTTGAATGCGGGGTTTTGAACGGCCGGGTAAAACCGGGTGATGTGGTTGCGATCGTCGGTTCCGGACCGATCGGTTTGGCTGCATTGCTGACGGCCCAGTTTTACTCACCGGCGGAGATCATCATGGTCGACCGTGACGAAAACCGCCTGCAAGTTGCCAAAACTTTCGGCGCGACTCAAACCATTAACCTGGATAAGGAAAATGTAATTGAAAAAATAAAAGGCCTGACGGACGGCGTTGGTGTGGATGTAGCTATCGAGGCCGTAGGTGTACCGGCATCATTCGAGTTGTGCGAAGAGATCATTGCGCCAGGCGGCATTATCGCCAACATAGGCGTACACGGTAAAAAGGCCGACCTGCACTTGGAAAAACTTTGGGCTCAGAATATCAGCATCACCACCAGACTCGTCGATACAGTTTCAACGCCTTTATTGTTGAAGACCATCGAATCCAAAAAATTGGAACCTAAGAAACTGATAACCCATCACTTCAGACTTGACCAGGTGATGGAGGCTTATGAAACCTTCGGCAATGCCTCAAAAGAAAAAGCCTTAAAGGTGATCCTGAATAACGAATAAGTTCAGTTAATAGTTGTGTTATAGTTGTTGTGCGAGCCCCGGGGATTATTTTCCGGGGTTTTGTTTTTTATTTGAGCCTTTCACATAGTCCATCGCCTCGCGGAAGGTAGTCACCCATATTTCCTTCTGATTTTCCTTCAGGTAATTCAATAAAGCACGGTGCGCGCCGGCTTGGGTAGTTATATAATCGCCACCGATACCATGGAACATGAAAATGCCCATGCCGCCACTTTGCTGCACTTTTTTTACGAAGGCGATCAACTGGTCGGCGCTGGTGTTTTCCTCGAGGCCGTAGGAAGGCACTCTCAGCGGGTCGAGATTTTTGAAATCGCTTATCACCGCATCCTTGTCGCCGCCGATGCGGGCATATTTTACGAGGCCGTATTTGCGGAGCGTATCGACGTAGTCCTTGCCGCCCACCGCTGTTTCCGTACATGGATAGGCATAGGTACGAGTGGTTTTGCCATCGACTGCAAAAAGCAGGTTGTTCATGGTCTCGATCTCGCGGATCATGGCATAAGGCGTATAATGGTCGGACGAAACCGGGTTATCTTCTGTGCTCGAACATGGATGAAATAAGGTATGGTTGGCCAGTTCGTGCCCTTTTTTGGCCACTGCCCGCCATATGGGTATCGTTTGGCTGTTGATATTGCCCATCAGGAAAAACGTAGCTTTAAAACCCGCTGAATCGAGTTGCGGGATGGCGTTGTTCAGTTGCGACATCAGGGCGTCGTCGTAGGTGAGTACGATGACTGCTTTTTTATGTTTCGGCCAAACGATTTTTTGCTGGGCATAGCTCGCGGCTGTGCAGAGCAAAAGGGAAACCAGGACAAGTCTTTTCATTGATACTGTAAAACGCAAGAGTAGGATTTACGCATCACAACTCAAAATTGACGTGCCCTGAAATTGGGATCAGTGCACAAAATACCGACGCAGCCATCCCAAAAATCGCTGCCATCCGTCGGCATGTTCGTAAGCTGCCTGTGCATAACCCTTAAAACCGTCGTGGCGGACGGTTACTCTCGTACCATGTTCAGTTTTATCTAAAAGGTAAGTTACGGTGGTAACCGTCCGGCCAAGGATAGGAGCATCCCAGTCGTACCGACGAGTAATGACAAACTTGTTCGGCTCATCGACCAAGAGGAATTCGCCGCTGGCAGGCAAGGCGGTGCCATCAGGCAGCATCACATCCAGCGTCCATTCGCTGCCGGCCCGAGCATCCGATCTCCAATTTCTAACATGGTAAATACCATCTTCGCCCCACCAGGTTTCCATCTCTTTCGTGGTTAAGGCCTGGTATAACCGTTCGGGGCTGGCCGGAATATTTACGGTAGCCAGGATGGTTTCGCCGTCGGTAATGGCGCAGGGTATATCGTTCGTTGACATCATTGTTTGTATTTGGCTGAATAATCCTCATGGTCGGCTTCGCCGTGGCCTTGAGCCAGCAGTTTGTACAAGCTGTTTTTAACATAATGGTTCCATCCGCCGGTGCAATCCTCAAAGCATTCCAGGCTTGGGTTAAGTCCCGCATGCGTCATGGTAACCTGCGACCGTTTATCGTCGCCTTCAAATCCCCAAACGATCTGTGTGCCCTTCCACTCTTTCTTGTTTTTCAAAAAATGCAGATTGCAATCGGTGCACTGCCAGACTATCTTTTTCCCAGGGATGATTTCGATTATCTCGAACGCTCCGAACGTTTCACCAAAAACGGTTACAAAGCTGTCACCTGCATTGCGCGAACTGCCGCCGAAATTGGCAGTCCACCATTCAGGTATCCGGTTGTGTACCGCCTCGAAGGAGGCATGCACAGGTAAGTTTACGCTAAAACTGGCCCGGTAGTCATTTTGATCGTCCATTGCTTTAAATCAGTTTAAAACTTATTGGGCATTCCCTTACCCTCTTTGATGTAATTGAAAAGGCTCTCTTTGATGTAAGCGGTCCACGCTTTTTCGCATTGGTTGAAACATTCCATTTCCGGTGCGAGAGTATGCGTAAAGCTGATTTCCACGCCGCCGTTTGCCCGTTGTACGTTCCATATGATCCGGCTGCCGGTCCACTCTGTCTTGTCGTTCAACCACGGCAGGAAGCAGTCGGTTATTTCCCAAACTACTTTCTTTTCAGGCACGACTTCAACTAATTTAAAGGTTACCCAGGTTGTACCCAGGCTTACGGTAAAAATATCACCCGGGTTCGCCGACTTGCCTTCGACGTTGGATATCCACCATCTGGATACGTGGCTGATCTTTTCAAAAGCTTCCCGCGCCGTTATATTGGCGGTGATGCTGCAATTGATGTATTGTTGTGTAGTTTCCATAACTTGAATAGATAAATATCGTTAATTGAAGACCAAAATTAATTTCCATACCGGCTATGCGTGATGCGCAATATGGACAATGTGACGGGTTGATTTGGACACCCATCTTCACTAACTTTGTTCGACATGAAGCATATTTCGGTACTTGTACCCTATGGCGATCCACAGATCGTCAGCATTGTGGGGGCTTATAAAGCCTTCGGCCGGGCTAATAAATATTTTATAGATGCAGGGCGGAATCCGCTTTTTACCGTTCAATTAGTGGGAAATGCCCGCGAGCATAAGGTGGACAAGGGCATATTTTCCATCCACCCGCACGTGCTATTCACGGAGGTGATCCGTACCGACCTGGTGATCATCCCTGCCATTAACTGGGATTTCCCGGAAGTACTGGAAGCCAATAAAGAAATGATGGCCTGGGTGACCGGTCAATACAAAAACGGCGCGGAAGTGGCCAGTATGTGCACCGGCGCTTTCCTGCTGGCCGATACGGGACTGCTAAAAGGGAGGAGTTGTTCGACCCACTGGCTGGCGGCGCACATTTTCCGCCGCATGTTCCCTGACGTGAACCTGATGGTGGAAAAACTCATTACGGACGAGTATGGCATTTATACCAACGGCGGGGCATTCTCCTTCCTGCACCTGCTGTTGTACCTGATAGAAAAATATTACGGACGCGAGACCGCCATTTATTGCGCCAAATTCCTGGAAGTGGATATCGACCGCAGCAGCCAGTCGGCATTTATGATGTTCATGGGCATGAAGGACCACCAGGACGAGGAGATTAAAAAAGCACAAAGCTTTATTGAAACTAATGTGGACAAGAAAATCTCCATCGAAGAACTGGCCGATAGCCTGGCCATCGGCCGCCGCAATTTCGACAGGCGCTTTATCAAAGCCACCTCGACCACCCCGGTCGAGTACCTGCAGCGGGTAAAAATGGAGTTCGCTAAAAAATCGCTTGAAAGCAGCCGCAAAACTGTAAGTGAAGTAATGTACGACGTTGGTTATTCCGATCAGAAAGCCTTTCGCGAGGTGTTTAAACGGATTACCGGCCTTTCACCGCTGGAATACCGGAATAAGTATAATAAGGAAGCGTTGGTTATGTAAGTATTAAGCGCTTCTGTTGTCGATAATTGTCAGGTAGTAAAGCAATCTTTCTCTTATCATATCAACCGGCAGGTCCTGGTCAACGTCTATCCGCACCGATTCGTATTTATCCTTCGGATTGGCGTCCGTTACCGGTTCCTGCAAACTTTTGTCTAGACAAAAACCCAGCATCAGCTTTTTGCCATTGAGCCACAGGTAACCCAATTTTTTTCCTTTGTAGGTAAAAAAAGGGATTTGGAATTTCCGTTCATGACAGATCCCGGGGTTTACGCGCAGAATGAAATCCCTCAACGCCAGCAGGCAGCTCTGGTAGGGTTCGGGTTTGGAGAGATAATACGATTCGAGTGTAGCGGACTTATGCATCGGGTATCAAAGTTAGGCAAAGCAGCAGATACTTACCGTAGATCGATCTGCTCGCCGATACTTTGTATGTCGTCCTTGCTTAAGCCGTGTGCGTCGTCGCATGTCCACGTGTAAAGGGTGTCTTTATAAATGCTGACAGAATGATCTTCAAAAAAGATGTCGTAATATGTTTTGTCGCCCATCTCGTGCGGATGTATCCGAACGGGCACTTGTTCGTCGTGCAGAGCGACGGTGAAATCAAAATCTTCCATATTGCGTTCAACCATAAAACGGCCAAACAGTTTTAAGGCGATCATCAGATGAGCCGTATTACCAACTTCTTAAACCTTTTTCGCGTATAAACGTCTTATATAGTACAGCAGCATCTAAGCTTCTGACAAATAAGAATGAAATCGTTACAAGTGTTAAGAGAAGAATCCGCCGATCTGCAATCCGAGATCAGAAAATTACTTATAGATAATTACAGGTTCGATCACGCCATCCAGGAAAAATTAGACGTGATCAGCAAGATAACGTTACTACGGAATGACCTGGCCGTAATTCAAAGGGAAATGCGCGAGCGCCTTTCTGCATAGCGCGCAGTTAGCAGCCCGGCGCAAACCCGTCCCCTTCTCGTGTGTTAATACAAGGTTCACTTAAACACGCGCAGGGTCATGGAAATCATAAAAATCATTTTCGGGGAAGGGAAGGATCTGAATACGCTGCAAATGTGCAGCAGGGGCATAGCGGTATTTATTATCGCCCTCATCATACTACGCATATCGGGACGGCGGTCGTTCGGCCTGAAAACTCCACTGGATAATATCATCACTATATTGCTGGGCGCTATATTGAGCCGCGCTGTGGTTGGCGCTTCGCCATTCCTGCCGGTGATCGCCTGCTGCCTGGCGATCGCCATAATTCACCGGGCGGTCGGCTGGCTCATCGTGCGGCACGATCGTGTCGCCAGGTTCTTAGAAGGCCACCGCATATTGCTCTTTCACGAAGGTAAATTTATCAGTGAACACTTAAGGCGTGGACAAGTAGGCCGCGAAGATGTTATGCAGGGCGTACGCAGTTCGGCATTGACCGAAGATTTGTCGAAAATCGATAAGATCTACCTGGAGCGCAATGGCGACATCAGCCCGGTGATGAAAAACCGATAGTTACAAACTACATGCTAATTATCTTGTGCTCCACCGCCGGCACAGTTTGCAGATAGTCGTAGATGGCATCGATCTCTTCCGTTTTCAGCATGCGAAACCTCGGCATCGGCGGCTTAAGTTGTCTGTCGGGTGCCCGGCCGTCAGTCAGGGCGGCCCTGAATTGCTCCTTTGTATAATCGCCTATACCCGTATTTTTGTCAGGAGTGATGTTAGAGGCGGTTATCTTTTGCCCGTTCGCACCTTTCAATTTAATGCCGCCGGCCAAATAGCCCTTAGTTTGGTCGGGGTACAATAAGTTCAATTTGGTAAGGCTTCCTGAATGGCAATGGAAACAGCCCAAATTATCAACCAGGTAATAGCCCATCGCAACCGAATTTGCGGCCGGTAATTTTACACCTTCTTTAAAAGGCAGCGGTTTGGCATGCATGCTCATATAAATTTTACCGATCCAGGTAAAACGAGTACGCCCCGCGGTTGTATCCGCGGCCGCGAGCGATGGGTCGTCGGACCGCAGAAATGCGATAATGGCATTAATATCCTGATCTGCCATATTAGGTCGCAGCATATATTCTAGAAAGCGCCCGTCACGCGCAATACCTGTTTTGAACAGATATTTCAGTTCTGCATCCGAATAGTGCGCTGTAACGCCATTCGTTTTAGAATGGGTAAGGTTTGCTGAATAAACCTTACCCGCTATCCCGGGCACGTCGCGTATCTGCATCCCGATAAACTTGTTAACGTGACGGTCGTAATGGCAGCCGGCACAAATAGAAAAGGCCAATTCCTTGCCCCGATCTATCGAAGCGGAGGAGTTAGTTGCTTTATAGTTCGATTTGGTAGTATCAAACCTGGTTTTGCAGCCAATGATCACTGCTGGGATCAACAGGCACAGGGCGATGGCGGGAAACAGCTTTTTCATTGCTTTCGGGTTTGTGCAGGAAGGGAACAGCCTGAAGTATAATAACAAATTTAATAGGTATTTGGTTCGAATTGTCGAAATTTTCAGATACATTTCGTCAGCCACAAATTGATCAGGAATAAAGGCTCTGGTGCGCCGCAGCGTGTTTGGAAGGCATTGTGCAGCCGGCTGTATATGAATGCGTGGCTGTTGGCTGCGGGGGCCCACCTTAGCCGAACAGCAACAAAGGCCTTCCGCTTTTCGCAAAAGGCCTTTGTTTAAGGAGTGGTATCAGCTGGAATCGAACCAGCGACACAAGGATTTTCAGTCCTTTGCTCTACCAACTGAGCTATGATACCGTTTCGTTGGGGCTGCAAATGTACTCCGTTTTTTTGTTTATGAAAAACTTTTTTCAAAAAAGGCGTTTTGAGTTGAAAGGGTAAAGGTAAGAGGCGAAAGATAATAGGCATCTTTAACAATAAAACAATGCAACAATAGATCAATCCCGTATTAAACCTTCCAACTTTACAACATTTCAACATTACAACAATTCGGTTAACTTTGACAAAAATACTATGCAAGCATAATGATCGGGCAAATCATTTTTATCCTAATTCTCGCCGCGGCTGTCTGGTTATTCAGCAAAAATGTTGGCAAAATAAGGCGAAATATCCTGTTAGGCCGCGATGTTGACCGTTCCGATCATCCGGCTGAAAGATGGAAGACAATGGCCCTGGTTGCATTGGGCCAATCCAAAATGGGTAAACGGCCATTGGCTGCTGTAATGCATGTATTCATTTATGTCGGCTTTGTCATTATCAATATCGAAGTGCTCGAAATACTGATCGACGGTATTTTCGGCTCGCATCGTATTTTTTCGCGTCCGCTTGGCGGATTGTATGGGCTGCTGATCGGCGGGTTTGAGTTCCTGGCGGTGCTGGTACTAATTGCTTGTGTGACTTTTTTGGTTCGAAGGAATATCGGTCACCTCAAGCGTTTTTCCGGCGTCGAAATGACCGCCTGGCCGCGTTCAGACGCCAATTACATCCTCATCATCGAGATATTGCTGATGACGGCCTTTCTGACTATGAATGCCGCCGACCATAAGCTGCAATTACTCCATTACGGTCACTATATTAAAGCAGGCAATTTTCCTGTAAGTTCGATCTTCAGTTCTTTGCTGCCGGATAACGCCGCATCGTTACAAATGATCGAACGCGGCTGCTGGTGGTTTCATATCATCGGGATACTCGCATTTCTCAATTATCTCCCTTATTCGAAGCATTTCCATATCCTGCTGGCTTTTCCGAATGTTTATTATTCGAATCTCAATCCTAAAGGAAAACTCACAAACATGGCTTCAGTAACCAACGAGGTAAAGGCCATGCTTGATCCATCGTTCGTTCCCGAGCCTGCGGAAGTGACCCGCTTCGGAGCAAAGGATGTGACCGACCTCACCTGGAAAAACCTGATGGAAGCCTATACCTGCACGGAATGCGGCCGCTGCACTTCGGTTTGCCCGGCCAACCAAACCGGCAAGTTGCTGTCGCCACGTAAGATCATGATGGATACCCGCGACCGGATAACCGAGATAGGGAGGGGGATTGACAAGCACGGCACGGATTTTAAGGACGATAAGACGCTGCTGGATAATTACATTACCCGCGAGGAACTGTGGGCCTGCACTACCTGCAATGCCTGCACCGAGGCCTGCCCGATAAATATCAATCCGCTGGAGATCATTACCGAAATGCGCCGCTATATCGTGATGGAAGAATCGCAGGCGCCGGCGAGTTTGAACAATATGTTCGGCAATGTAGAAAATAACGGCGCGCCGTGGAAGTATTCGGCGGCGGACAGGCTGAATTGGAGTCGGGAGTCATAAGTCTTGAGTCCATAGTCCATGGTCGATAGTCCATGGACGTATTTGCAAACTGAAAGATAATTAGCCATGGTCTATGGACTATTGACCATCGACCAAACCATGAACTATGAACCAT
>JAFDZK010000065.1 GCA_018267005.1 Bacteroidota bacterium | reverse complement strand
GGGAGGTACATGGACAAGCAGCAGCAGCGCGGTGGCAGGAATTGCTTCGGCTTCAGGCATCGTAACGGGTGTTTCCTCCGGCACGGCAACCATCAGCTATACGCTTGGAACGCTGGGGGCTGGTTGCTATACCACGGCGACTGTCACCGTAAATCCGAATCCTTCCGCTATCACCGGTACGACAGTAGTATGCGTGGGCAATACAACTACACTGAGCGATCCTACCGGCAGCGGCAGTTGGACAAGCAGCAATAGCACCATTGCGCCGGTAGGCATATCAAGTGGTGTGGTAACTGGCGGAGCGGCAGGGACTGCCACCATTACCTACACCGCTTCCAGCGGGTGTTTTGCCTTAACCACAGTCACCGTTCAAAGCGCTACGGCTATATCAGGTACTCTGACTGTCTGCGCAGGCACTGCCACTACTCTGACTAATTCTTCGCCCGGCGGCACATGGTCATCTTCCAATACATCCGTTGCCACTGTGGGTTCAGTCTCCGGTATAGTCACCGGCGTTTCTGCCGGAACAGCCACCATTACCTATACGCTCACCGGCGGCTGCTATGTAACTGCCGTCGTAACAGTCAATGCGCCGCCCGCAGCCATCACAGGGCCGAACTTCATATGCCCAGGCGGTAATGTTATTTTAAGCAATACGACAGGCGGCGGCACCTGGACAAGCAGCAATACCGGCGTGGCCACTATCGACCCGGTGACCGGCGGCGTTACCGGTGTGGCAACAGGCACGACAGTTATCACTTACAATGCGGGAGGCTGCTATGTGACCACCACGTTTACAGTCGTGCCAACGCCCACATCAATTACCGGAATATCCCAGCTCTGCGTTGGCAGCAGTTCTACTTTTACTGACGGCGTGCCCGGAGGCACATGGCTAAGCAGCAGTCCTTCCATTGCCTCCACCGGTTTCCTAAGTGGTGTTGTGACCGGGGTGTCCAGCGGCTCAGCGACCATTAGCTATACGCTTGGCTCAGGCTGCACTGTAACGATGCCTGTAACAATAAATGCGCATCCTACGCCTATTTACGGAGCAGGCGCGATATGCCTGGGCGCGGTGGATAGTTTTTATGACTATACCCCTGGTGGTATATGGTCGAGCAGTAACAGTGCTATCGCTCCTGTAAGCACCACAGGCATGGTATCCGGCCTATCCGGAGGCCTCGCAACCATTACCTACACTTCGTCTTCCACGGGCTGTTACGCCACATGGGCGGTCAGTGTGCTGGTCATTCCTGCCATTACCGGCCTGCATAACCTCTGCGCATGGGTTGATACCATGACCATATCGGACGCGGACACCGGCGGCCTGTTCAGCAGCACGTCTGTAACCGTTACCAACTACAGTGCAGGTGTGGGATTTGTACATTCTGCCGCGCCCGGTACGGCCATAATAGAGTACACGCTGCCGTTAGGCTGCACGGTCTCAGATACCATTACGGTCAACCCGCTGCCTGGACTTATAACTGCCGTATCAGGGTCATTGCTGGATTGCGCAGGCACAACAGTGACGCTATCAGACATTCCTATTGGCGGCACCTGGACAAGCGGCAATACTGCCGTGGCCACTATCGGCTCATCCTCCGGCGTTATTACGCCGGTATCATCGGGTATTGCCCGCATCACCTACACATCACCTGTGGGGTGCCGCGCCGATACCGTCTTTTTAAACAATCCAACGCCTGATTCCATTAACGGCGCCAATACCTTCCTGTGCCCAGGCGCTACCATTACGCTCTACGATACTATCCCTGGCGGAACATGGTCGAGCAGCAACCCTGCCATCGCTACTGTAAACACCTATTCGGGAGTTGTGTCCGGCATTTCGGGAGGCGTTGTCACCATCACCTATACGGTCTGCTCCCATACCATGCTGGCGACTGTTACGGTATCACCCATTCCGGCCATCAGCGGCGATACCCTGCTTTGTGCGGGGGCTACCATAGCACTGACAGACGGCGCAAGCGGCGGCACATGGAGCAGCTCCAACCCCGCCGCAGGCACCATAGACCCCTCCGGCGACATTACGGGGATAAGCGCTGGCAGCACCATCATCACCTACATGGTAACGCCGTCCTGCTATGCTACGCTGCCGGTATCCATCTCCGGTGCGGGCGGCTCCTGCGGCCCCTGTATGGTGTTCCATACTTACCACCGCCTGGGCCTTTCAGGGCTGATCACCTCCAATGTCGGGCCGGGCAATTACAGCGTTACCAACAATGTGACCGTACAGGGCAATGTGACATTCGACAGCGCGGTCATCATGGTAGGCCCAGGGGATACCATTTTCGTGGACACCAGCAGTACGCTGACAGTGGATTCATCGCACATTTTCAGCTTGTGCAGCGAGTGGCAGGGACTGTGGCTGAAACCTGGATACACCCATTCTGGCAAGGCATTCATCAAGAAGCACTCTTTAATAGAAGATGCACTCTGCGGCGTCTTCATACCGCATGCGGTACCGCCGGCAAGCGGCAACATCTTTGAGAGCCAGGCATCCGTCTTTAACCGCAATAAGGTGGGTATCGCTATCCAGTTCTATAACGATACGCTGGCCAACTATCCCTTCCTCATTCACAATACGGTCATCACCAGCAGGGACTTCAGCGCCTATCCGGGCTATCCCGGCGACTGGCCCGCAACAATGGGGCCACGGGGACTGAAGACCTACCTGGCGCCGCCGGATACCTTTACCGCGCCCTTTAATGTGATGAGCTATCCGTATGCTGCCTGCTACTCGTCCGACCCGCAGTATGGCATTGAGCTGGACAGCGTGGCGAACTATTATTTGCCTACTACTCCGGTCGGCCTAATCCTTCCCTTTAAATATTCGGGAATAACCATCGGTGATTTAACCGTAACTGCGAACGACAGCAACCAGAACCTAATCGATGAGCAGAAGTTCGGCGTGTGGGCCATCAACAGCAACCTGACGTGCGAGAACAATGCGTTCACCAATATGCTGCCCGCACAGTGGAGCTTTAGTATGCCGACAGGCACCATATCAAGCCCGACAGGCGGCGATGCGATCTATGCGGCATGTACCAATGACCTGACCAATCCTAATAAGCTGTGGGTGTCGTCCCCGCCGACCTCGCCCTATAACAATCTGTTCTATGGCTTTACCAATGCCATCGAGTGCAGCAACTATTTGCAGGTGCTGGTGCGGCGTATCTATGCCATCACAGCGCACACCACCTATGGCTCCGGCATATATGTGCCGGGCGGCCAAACAGGCATACTGATAAAGACAGCCAAGTATGACACCATAGACATTGATCATAACACCATCTTCAATACGTCTACGGGCATATCGCTCAATATGAGCTATGACCCCACGGTGTGGACAACGGTGTACGGCAGGAGCGGCGGCCTTAGCTATGCGTATTCAGTGTCTACGCCTTCCCAGTACATGGATTTATGCACTATCAACAACAACCTGCTTCAGGCGCAGCCAGACAGGAGCGCGAGCTTTAGCAACATACAGATGAATTTGGGTATCAGCTACCAGAACCCTATTATCTTCCATCCTTCGGTGCTGGGAAGCGGTACGACCGTGGTCACCTATGCCCATGACCTGGATATGTATGACAATACGATTCAGGATGCGTATAGCGGCATTTATGTGAACAATTATGCGGCATCGCGTTACAATGCCTACCTTTCCCTTAACACCATATCCCTGCGCCAGCCGTCCTCATCCCGTCAACTGTCGTATGGTATCAACAACACCATATGTAATAACAGCGTTATTTACCAGAACACCATTTCGGGTGCACAACCTTCTGCGGCAAGTGCCGACAATATGCGGGCGGTATATATGAACAACAACACGACCGATGCCGTGGGCTGCAATATAGAGACGCAATTGGGCAGGGGCTTTGAGTACTTTATGAACAACCCGCATACCGACTGGTACGGAAATAATATGAGCAACAACCTGAAAGGCTTTGTGCTGAATGGAGGCGTAATAGGCCCGCAGGATGATTCAGGTACGACAGGAGCGCCTTATTCCGATAATGATGTATGGTCTGGCTCATGGTCTGTTGGTTCAAATTGGCAAACCTATGTCAATAACGCAAATCCCGTAAGCAGCGCATTGTGGTCTTTGCCAGGAATGAAGCCCACAGTAAATGGTTCAGCCGGCATCAGACAAGCATATGGCATAGATACCAATAGCCTGCGCACTACCAATAACCCCGGTGGTCCATGTATCTATATGCCACCACCTCCAAATGACGTGTACCTCGCAGAGCAGATGGCAGAGCAGCATGTAAATTATGTGTACAATACCGTGCCCGCCAACTGGATAGCGCAATATGCCCTATGGAAAATGACTGTTTTTGATACGGCAATGGTCGACAGCTCCGCAGTAGTACAGCAGTTCCAGCATATGGCAGACAGTATGAGCCGCTTCCGTTACCTTACCGACATTGAAACGGCGCTGAACGATGGCAATCTGACCGTGGCAAATGCTTTGCTGTCGGTCAACGTTGATCTGATGGTAAACACGGCTTACGATTCGGCAACTGGCGTGCGTATCGCCGATGATTCGGCAACGGATTTTATCGTGCAGAACTACCAGCAGTTCTACCGGCTGTACATCAATTATGAAACAGGCGTTTTCTCAACGGAAGACAGCACTCAACTATTTGCTCTTGCCCAGCTCTGCCCTGAAGTAAACGGCACAGTAATATACCAGGCACGCGCACTCTATAGTGGTATCTTCAATGACTACAGCATGTACAATGACGACAGTTGCATGAATGCTGATTCCAGCTATGTAGGTGAGCGGCATGGCGAAACCGCGCAGAATGGCACTCAGAACGAACAAGAATATATACTGTGGCCTAATCCGAACAATGGAAGCATTTCACTTGTCCAGACGATACCAGACAGCAAACCCGTAACAGCAGAGATATGGAACGAGGTTGGCATGGAAGTATATAGGGATAACTCACAATTTAGTGGCGGTCGGGACCAACTGCACATGATAAATGCAACGCCAGGCCTATACCTACTGCGCCTCACGGACTGCAAAAACAGAGTTTTTACCCTTAAATTCGTAGTGCAATGAGGCTACTATTAATGATATTGCTAACCTGTGTGTGTATTAACCTACACGCACAGGTAGCTATCATTACTACGATAGCAGGGCATGATACAGATGGATATTGTGGCGATAATGGCCCTGCTACTGATGCGTGTCTAAACGTGTGTGAGTATTTATGTTTAGATAACGCTGGTAATATTTATATAGCTGATGGCCTTAATTCGCGGGTACGAAAAATAGATAAGACAAGCGGTATTATAACAACAATCGCCGGAGATGGCACTAATGATTATAATGGCGACAACATTCCAGCGACGAGTGCACATTTATATGGGCCTGAAGGAATTTGTACTGATTCGTTTGGCGATGTCTATATAGCTGATGGCCTTAACAATAGGATACGTAAAATTACAGCATCTACAGGTATCATTACAACTGTTGCAGGAAGTGGGCCTACTGCGCTGTTCGGTGGATATTTCGGAGATGGCGGAGCGGCAACTGATGCTCAGCTAAGTGGGCCAGTAGGTGTTATCGCTGACCGCTATGGAAATATTTATTTTGGGGATTTTTCTAACAATGTGGTGAGACGCATAGATGCTGTAACGGGTATCATTACCACTTTTGCAGGCAAACAAGGGCCACCTATGTACAATGGCGGATTTGTAGGATATACAGGAGATCATGGCCCGGCGACAAATGCAGTTTTATCAGGCCCTTTTGATGTCTTTTGTGATAGTGTAGGGAATGTTTTCATTTGTGATAGCTACAACAATGTCATTCGAAAGGTAAGTATCACTACTGGTATTATTACTACAGTTGCAGGAAACGGCATCGCTGGCCACATGGGTGACGGAGGGGACGCAACCCGCGCAGAATTAAATCTCCCTCATGGAGGCTTTATTGATAAGCAAGGCAATATGTTTATTGCAGAATGGCAAGATGGCGTAATTCGGAAAGTAGATGCGAGAACAAATATAATATCTACAGTAGCAGGCAATGATACGATGGGTTTCTCCGGCGATGGTGGCCCGGCTACAGATGCAAAGACCAACTGCTCTGATGTATGTGTGGACGATTACGGTAGTCTGTATATAGCAGATCAGTATAACAATCGTATCAGGATGGTGTATGATCCAAAACTGGCCGTGCCTGTGGTGAACGGAACACAAAAAGAACAGGAATATACCATCTGGCCTAATCCGAACAATGGCAGCATTTCTTTAGGCCAAATGGTACCGGATAGCAAACCGGTAACGGCAGAAATATGGAATGAAGTTGGCATTGCAGTATACCAGGATGAGCTGCAGTTTAGTGGCGGCAGAGATCAGCTGCATATGATGAATGCTGCACCGGGTCTCTACCTGCTGCGACTTACGGACAGCAAAAACAGAGTATTTACCCTTAAATTCGTAGTGCAATGAGGCAACTATTGATGATATTGCTAACCTGTGCGTGTGTTAACTTACGCGCACAGGTAGCTATCATCACTACCATAGCAGGACATGATACTGATGGCTATTGCGGCGATGACGGGCCTGCTACTGATGCCTGTTTGAGTGTTTGCGAGTTCCTCTGTTTAGATAATGCAGGGAATATATATATAGGCGATTGTGACAATTCCCGAATACGAAGAGTAGATAAGACAACCGGTGTTATAACGACCGTTGCCGGGGATGGTATACGTGATTACAATGGCGATAATATTCCAGCCACAGATGCGCACCTATATATACCAGAGGGTGTCTGTACTGACTCCGCTGGTAACGTCTATATAGCTGATTGTGGCAATAACCGCGTGCGAAAAATAACTGTTTCCACGGGTATTATAAGCACTGTTGCCGGTAGTGGGCCCACTGCCTATTTCGGCGGATATTCTGGAGATGGAGGCGCGGCGACTAACGCACAGCTAAGCCAACCAATCGGAGTATGTGTTGACAGGCAAAACAACATATACATTGGAGATTATGGTAATGATGTAGTAAGGCGCGTAGATGCTAAAACGGGCATCATTACTACTTTTGCTGGCAAGCAGACAACATCAATGTACACAGGAGGTATAGTAGGATATACAGGGAACGGCGGGCCAGCTACAAACGCTGTCTTTTCAGGACCTATAGATGTTTTTTGTGACAGCATCGGCAATGTTTTTATTTCTGACATATGGAATAATGTAGTCCGCAAAGTAGATATTAATACCGGAATAATTACTGCTATTGCCGGTAATGGAATAGCTGGAGATATTGGGGATAAAGGGCCTGCGTTGCGAGCGGAGTTAAATGCGCCTGAAGGAATTTCCATTGACAAATATGGCAATTTGTATATTGCACTTAGAGAAAATGGAGTGGTTAAGAAAGTAAATGGACGGACTGATACAATAATTACTGTAGTGGGTAATGACACTTTAGGGTTTTCGGGAGATGGTGGTACAGCAACAAATGCCAAGACAACTTGCTCAGATGTATGTGTTGATGATTATGGTACTTTGTACATTACGGATGAATATAATTATCGTATCCGTATGGTGTGTGACCCCAAACTGGCTGTGCCTGTAGTTAACGGAACACAAAACACGCAAGAATATATGCTGTGGCCCAACCCTAACAATGGCAGCATTTCACTCGGCCAAATGATACCGGACAATAAACCTGTAAAAGCGGAAATATGGAATGAGGTAGGCATGGCGGTATACCAGGACGAGTTGCAGTTTACTGGTGGTAAAGATCAGCTCCACATGATGAATGCTGCACCGGGGCTATACCTATTGCGGCTTACCGACAGTAAAAACCGGGTATTTACCCTTAAATTCGTAGTGCAATGAGGTTGCTATTATTGATAATATCTTTAGTCTGTGCATGTATTCAACTACATGCACAGACTGGTATTATCACTACTATATGTGGGCAGGACACGGCTGGCTATTGTGGAGATGGGGGGCCTGCTTCAGATGCTTGCTTAAACGCTTCTGAATTTTTGCGTTTAGATAGCGTTGGGAATATATACATAGGTGACTGCGGTAATTCCCGAATACGGAAAATAGACAAGGCTACGGGAATTATCATCTCCATTGCTGGCGATGGCTCACGCGATTACAACGGCGATAATATTCCGGCCACAAACGCTCATTTGGACGTACCGGAAGGCATTTGTAATGATATCCTCGGCAATATCTATATTGCCGATAGCTATAATAATAGGATACGAAAAATAACCGTTTCTACAGGCATCATAACTTCGGTTGCCGGTAGTGGCCCTACAGCATTTTTTGGTGGATATAGTGGTGATGGTGGTCCGGCAACAGATGCGCAGCTAAGTGGCCCAGTGGGGCTAAGCGTTGATCGGAGTGGGAATATTTACATTGGGGATTATGCGAATAATGTAGTGAGACGGGTGGATGCCGCAACAGGCACCATTACCACGTTTGCCGGTAAGCAAACAACATCAATGTACACTGGAGGATTTGTCGGATATTCCGGTGATGGTGGTCCGGCAACTAATGCTGTATTGTCAGGCCCTATACAAGTGTTCTGTGACAGTATCGGCAATGTTTTTATTTGCGATCAGTATAACAATGCGGTTCGTAAAGTAGATATTGTAACAAACATTATTACTACAGTTGTTGGTAATGGCATAGCTGGCTATAGCGGGGATGGCGGACTACCAACACATGCGGAACTAAATCAACCTGCGGGCATGTATATCGATAAGCAGGGCAATATGTTTATTGCGGAATGGATGAACGGTACAATTCGAAAAATCAGCGCGACAACAAACACGATCACTACAGTTGCAGGGAACGGCACCCAAGGATATTCGGGAGACGGTGGCCCCGCCACTAACGCTGAGACTAATTGCTCGGATGTGTGTGTAGACAATTATGGTAGCATATACATTGCTGATGGATATGATATTCGCATGGTGTATAATCCAAAATTGTCGGTGCCAACAGCCAATGAAGATGAAGTGGTGAAAGTATATCCGAATCCTGCTCTTAATAAAGTGACCGTTTCGTATCATTTTACAAGTGATGGCGTGGTACAGATCATGGACATTACCGGGCATTTAGTGGCAACAAATAATTTAAGTGCTGCGAAACAGGAAGAAGTGATTGATGTAAGCGGCTTTTCGCCAGGGATGTATTTGTACCGGGTGATGCAAAATGATCTGCCGATTTCAAGCGGAAGAATCATTAAAGAATAAAATTGTTCACACACCTAAACCTAATTTATGCAATATCGACGACTATCCTTTATTGCCAGCATGTTATGCCTCATGTGTTGTTTATACAGCGTCAAACTAAACGCGCAGGGATTTTGGAAATGGGCTACGGGCAGTCGCGGCTATGTTGAAACAGTTGACATGGCAGTAGACCCGGTTGGTAATGTTGTTGGAACAGGCTTTATCCCTTTTTCAGACACGGCTGTTTTTGGAACAATTACAGTTTCAAACAGTGGAAATAACCAAACGTTATTCGTTACAAAAATGGATTCGGATGGTCATTATCAATGGACCATTGCAGATTATAATAGTAATTGTTTTGTAAACCCAATAGCTATACGCACTGACAAAGCAGGATGCATTTATGTTTTCGGGCTTTATTCCTCATTTACGCCGCCATCCATATTTACAATCAATGGAATAACATTCACAGATTCCGTAACGAGCGGATTCATTCTCCCAGGATTTGGAGGCAGCTATTTTCTCATGAAGCTGACACCAACGGGCAATGTGGTTTTTATTAAAAAAATCGGTTCCGGTTACTCAGAAGGTGCAATCGCTACAGATAGCTCAAACAATATTTACATACTTGGCACTTCCAATGGTATCACCATAGGTGCTGATTCAGTCGTGGCGGGAACATTTGTGGCCAAGTTTGATTCATCTGGAACACCGCTTTGGGCTTTCAATCCGATAAGCTCATATAATGCCGCAGGTTTTTCGGTAACGCCAGGCGGTAATTTCTATGTCATTGGAAACTATAATGGAACTATAGTTGTAGGACACGATACATTGCGTGGCCAGGGAAGCTCTCTTGCAAAGTATAATACGGACAATAGTGCAGCTTGGGGTCGAAAGCTGGATTTGAATATAAGTATCTCAGCTATCTCTGTTGATCAGTACGAGAATATTTTTCTAACAGGGTCAATCTACGGAACTGCATCAATAGGTCATGATACGTTTATTAGTACGACTAACCTGCCTTTTGTTGCCCGTTACGATTCGTTGGGAAACCCAATGTGGGCCCGTATGGTAATGAGTAATCTTCAAACCTACGCAAATAAGATTTCTGTGGATACATTTGGTGAAGTATGGATAAGTGGCTCTATGACACATACAGTATCCATGGACACTATGGTGTTTGCAAATAAAGACACCCTTTACGAGCCTTTGATGTCGCCAGACCCTTTATTCTTTGCCCAGTACGATGCCTGCGGTAATTTCAATGAGGCGTTTGCTGTAAAGAGTGGTGGCGATGACTGGTACGGTATGTCCGTTGATAACCACGTTAGCTTGCTGCTTTGCAGTGATTATGAGCAATCACTCGCGCTTGGTAATGATACCTTATCCGCGGGCACTGAAAGCTTTTTTGTCGCAAAATACAGATACACTCCAAAGTTAACGTTTGCTCCGTTGCACATTACTGGTTCGTCAGCGCTCTGCGAAGGTTCAAACACTATTCTTAATGGCAGCATTTCAGGCGGTATCTGGACTGGCAGTAACGGTCGCGTGTCTATTGACAGCGATACAATAACAGGCATAAGCGCTGGAATAGATACTATTACTTATTCTCTTAATGCCTGCTTTATACCTGCAAATGTTTCCGTTACCGTCAACGCTATACCTATTGTTGACTCTATCTCAGGACCATCCTTAGTCTGCGTTGGAAGTACTGTAGCATTAACGGACAGCACGACTGGCGGAATATGGGCAGTGAACAACCCAGCGGCATCAATTTCAGGTAGAAACGTAAAAGGCTTAATTGCGGGCATGGATACAATTCAATATATAGTAACTAATTCTTGCGGAAGCGATACCGCTATATATTCTCTTTCAATCGTGACCTTCCCAGTCGCCGGTACAATTATTTGCGATAGCACAGTATGCGTTGGCGACACTATTTCATTGTATGATACAACTCCAGGTGGCATATGGCAGGTTAGCAATACCTCCGCCATAATAGATGGAGCCTCGGACATTGTTGGTAATGTTGGCGGCATTGATACCATTAGCTATACCGTTACGAATACGTGCGGTTTTGCGAGGGCGAACTATACCATTACTGTGAATCCTTTGCCAGTTGCAGGAGTAATTTTCGGCCTCAATAATGTCTGCGTGAACGACACAATCCTAATTGATGACACAACATCCAGTTCGATAGGCAATTGGGCTGAAAGCAATAGCAATGCTCTTCTTTTCGGATCGCAAAAACTAAAAGGCATTACTTCCGGTGTCGATACAATAATCTACTCCGTTACCAATACATGCGGCACTTCTGTTACCAATTATATTGTTACTGTAAACCCACTGGCAACTGCTGGAAATATTTTTGGACCGAATAATGTCTGCGTTAACGATACAATCGCATTAGGCGATAGCGGTGCATTCAGCACTTCCGGGGCTTGGAGCGAGAGCAATGGGAATGCATTTATTTATAGAGGGGCGTATGTAAGAGGTATCTCAGCCGGCATGGATACTATTATATATTCAACTGCAAATGTGTGTAATACAGCCACCGCTAACTATGTCATTACTGTGAACCCCTTGCCTGTTGCAGGTAGTATAACGGGGCCTTCTTATGTCTGTGTCAATAGCACGATCTTGTTGACAGATACCGTGGCTTCGGGCAGATGGTATGAAAGCAATATGCTGGCAGCAATTTCTGGTGCGTTGCAAGTAAAGGGTATTGCTCCAGGTATTGATACCATTAGCTATTCAGTTTCAAATATGTGCGGCACTGAAAGCGTTTCCCATGTCGTTACTATAAATCCTCTGCCAGTCGCCGGAACTATTTCAGGATTGCAGGATGTTTGCGTCAACGATACAATACAGCTATTTGATACCACGGCGTCAAGTTTATCAGGCAATTGGACCAGCGCCAATACAAACGTTGCTATCTGGGGCATGTTACAGATAAAAGGCGTCGCTGCTGGAAAAGATATAATTAGCTACAGCATCAGCAATAGTTGTGGTACTGCCATAGCTACCTATGCAATTAACGTAAACGCGCTGCCATTTGCGGGTATAATTTCCGGGCCGGCGGTTGAATGCCTGGGCGATACCATTACGCTTAGTGATACAGTTGCTGACGGTAATTGGACACTAAATGGCTCAAATATCGTCAGTTTAACTGAATCGCAGTTTGTTGCGCTCTCATCTGGAATAGATAGCATCACTTATTCTGTAGAAAATAATTGCGGAACAGCGTTGGCTACATATACTGTCTCCGTTAATCCAGCGCCTGAAGTACCACAGATTGTATCGCGCAGTGATTCATTGTTTACAGAAAGTAATTATTCAAATTATCAATGGCTGTTGAACGGCTCGCCGATTCCAGGAGCCACAAATTATGAATATACCTACCACGCTACCGGCTTATATACGGTTATTGTCAGTAACGCATCAGGCTGTAACGCGAGTACACAAACTATTGTAGATGCTGATTGCCCAGTATCAGAATTAACTGTGTTTCCGAACCCGGCCCAATCTATAATTTACGTGCAATGGTGCAAGCCCGTTACCTTAAGGCTGAATTGTATTGACGGCAGACTCGTGGAAACCTTAGATAATGCCGACCGGCTAAATCTTGCCGATTTAGCAAGCGGAGTCTATTTACTCACGGTATTTTATAATGGGCAAAGCATCTCAACACAAAAAATACTAAAGCTGTAATTAAACAATTGCTCAATTCATTTATGAAAAGGGACTGGCGTGACTATGCTATGTTAGCACTGACATGTTTAATTGGAATACTCGGGATTTGTCTTATTGTTATAGAAGTTAAATATTTGTCCAGTTGAAGAAACAACCTTCGAACAACATCAAATTCAAATGGTATGTTGTGCTGCTGGCGTTCTTGCTGGCGCTGCTGCTTATCGCTGGTGCCGCATACTATTGCAATAGAGAGTTCGGCACGTGGCATAGGTAAAGTTTCAGTTTTTTAACCTATAAATAATCCCTGCTATTTATTATACTATTGCAATACCATGAAAATCAATTGGAGGACTTTGCTTGCGGTATTGGTTGTGACACTGCTCGTTATTGCCGGAATAGTACACCTGTACCTTATAATGGCAGAACAGCATTGAGCAATTAAAAACGTTTCTGTAATTCAGGGATCACCTTGCTATCCAATCCCTGAACTGTTTTACACGCTTCTGGCTGACGAAGAACGGCTCTTTTGCTTCCGGTTCTACAGACAGTTCCAGCTTGCCAAATTCCCCTTGCCTAAAATGTTTGCAGGATGCAAAATTAACGATGGCCTGCCTGCTGATCCGGAAGAACTGTTTCTCCGGTAACTGCTGCTGTATCTCGTCCATTGTCTGATCGATAATATAATCTTCGCGGTCATTGGTACGTGCGAAGTTATAACGCCCGTCATGATAGAAATAGCAAACATCTTCGATGAGTATGGGAATACTGCGGCTACCTTCCTGCACCAATATTACTTCTTTGTTCCGGCCATTCTGTGCCGTTGGGTTTCCAGCAGCTACAGGCCGCAGGCGGCTTTCCGCGTACTGCCATTTCCGGTAAAAATAAAAGGCCAGGTAGTAGATGTTTAATAAAAGCAGCATGATCACTATTACCGGGAAATCGAATCGCAGGTAATAGGTGTTCACAAGAATGTTATAGCCGAACATGCCGAAGTAAACGGCTGCCAGCAGAAATGCGGTAATGGATGGCATCCCGAGGCCAAACAGTAATTGTGTGCCAATCCGCTTTACAGGCGCGGCGCTCCAGTCAAAATATCTGTCCAGCTTTACTGTTGCCAGGTACACTTCGCTGATCAGTAAAAATGCAATGATAAAGCTCAATATCAGTGAACGGTAATAGTACCAGGAAATCAATAACTGGAAGAAAGATTCCTTTGCGCCAAACGAAACAATTATATGCGCAGCAATCAAGGAAATAATAAGCCGGAAGGAAAGATCGTGGTAACCGGCAGGTTTATCGGTAGATGTCATAAACAACTCAAGAAAATAATTAAAACAGTTTGCAGCCTGTTTTGTTTTAACCTGCAATTAAACCTAATATTCCCCAAAGTTTATTATTTATGACACCACAACCCTTTACCCCGGCTGGCGTTGCTGCAATGCAGGCCGAACTGAATGCCCTTCCTGCAGCAGATCTTGAAGTCCAGGCCAATGCGATGAGAAGTGATCTTCGTACCTGGGTCAGCGATAACTTTACACTTACCACCGACCAATCAACCTATCTTACCGGCATGGATAGCAGGTTTTTTGATTATGCCGGCCCGGTGACAGCTTTTGCAATCCTCAATGGCAGGCCGATAACGGTCAACTTTCCTGCCGGCCCTCCGACTACTTTCAAACTGATCCACGTGAGTGACGATATGGTGGTTACCAATTCACCTGATGGATTTTCTGCTACCGGCGGTGTGACCTTTAGCATCATTTACGAATAGAAGCGAATAACATTTTATTTACGCTTTCAATTCTACACAAATCAAGGTATTGATTTTACATTAATGCTTTGATTTGTTAACTTTATAAAATTGAATTGAGTGCGTGGCTATTGCTCTTTCCCCACCGGATGAACATGAACTCGTCCTGTTGCTGAAACAGGGAGACAGGAAAGCCTTTGACCGTTTGTACCACCACTATAAAAGGCACGTTTATAATAAGCTCCGCAAAATCCTGCATTCGGATGAACATGCGGAAGAGCTGTTGCAGGAAATCTTTTTCAGGCTGTGGCTGAAAAGGGAGCAGCTCAACCCGGACAGATCGTTTCCTGCTTACCTGTTCCGCATTGCCGCCAACATGGCAAGCGATTATTTCCGGGAAGCACACCAGGACCAGCGTTTACAAGATCACCTCATTGCAACGGCTACGGAATTATACGACCACATCGAGCCGCTCATCGACTATAAAGAAAGTGTTGAACGACTGGTAAAACTAATAGACGCTTTACCGCCGCAGCGCCGTAAAATATTTAATCTCTGCAAAATTGAAGGTAAGACCTACGAAGAAGTCAGCATTCTTTTAGGCATTTCCACTTCCACTATTAATGACCATATTGTAAAGGCCACCCGCACCATCAAACGGCAATTTCCCAGCTATAAAGAAACGGCTGTTACTGTCTTAGTTACCTACCTTTTCTATTACCTTTAATATTCGCTTTATAATTATTGTGAATTTTCTCTTTTAGTGAGACACTTTCTTCACTTTTAATGAGATAGATCACCACATTGGTTTTAGCAGCCTTTTCCAATATGGCAGGACGTTATAGGCTATGCTTAGAATTCAATATGCGCCCTGATTCCCAATACGCTCACCGGGCCGCGATCTGCGTTATAAGCAGGATGCAGGATAAACTGATAATCCGGCGACAACCAGAACTTTTGTTGATAGGCATTTATCTTGTAATAGAGCTCTGCAATCAATTCAGGAGAATAGTTCAGTCTCCCGTCGCCGATAATGAAACCATAACCTCCGGCAGCAAGATAATCTCGGTGGTCCGGCGACAGTCCGTTACCAACAAAGGCAAGAGCCAATTCATCATCCTTGCGACCCCAGGAAGTACCCTTCAACGTACCACCAAAACTTACGGAGCGATCAATTTCTGTAAAATACCATGTTTCCGTATGTCCGTCGTTCCAGCTAGCTTTAGCAAACACTCCAAAATTCTGGCTAATGTATTGATCTGCACTAATGCCAAAGCCATATTTGTGACGACCATATTGCTGGGTAGAATCCACCACCGGAGCAGATGGATTTTGCTGGATTGCTTCGCTATAACTACCCATTTTTCCGTTATTCAGAAAACTAAGGATTCGCACAGTTCCCTGCTGCCCTGACAAAGTATAACGCTTTTCAAATTCAATAGTCTGTGTATTGGCCTTACCGATTTTTGCATCCCACGTGGACGAATTAGCTTCAGTTACGCTCATGGTAAATGCGAAACGGAGTGTCCATGTCGGCTGGCCGAGTTCAGTAACCAATCCCTGCACATAGCCACGTGTATTGGCAGGATAGTCCCATGCACCATTGTCCATTAATGACCAGTTCATGAACTGACTACGCGGATCATGGCTGAAATTGTTGCCATCAAAAAAATCTGCCATACCGAACTTGCCAACTGCAATAGAAAAATATCGCTTACTTCTGATTCCTGCTGGTTGATTGACATCATCTGTCAATGTATCTTTTTCATTACCCCATTGAAAAAGTTGCCTTAGATATAGCCTTGCAACATACACAGCCGGTGCTACGCTATTTACACGAAATGTCTCTCCATTCGGGAAGCCAGCAATGCCTTCCGTTTTGCTTAAACCGGAGCCGCCAGATAACTCCGGGTTAAATACTACAATAGCGCCCGGCCATAAACGGGCTGCCCCAAATAAAGTAGATGTAATAGAGGTCTGCGTTTCTTCATCTGGTGATAGGCTGTTTCGCCCCGAATACGGCGCACTAAAGGGTGGTTTATATTGGGTAATAACTGTTTGCTGAAAATGGAAGTTAAAACGTTGTTGTTTTACTGTATCCTGACCAAAAACAATAATGCTTTCCAGCAGGCAAAAAGGTATCAGGATGAAAAATATTATTTTTTTCATGATTGTTATTTTAAAAATTTTAAGCTAAAATATTATCCGAAGCGGTAAAGCAAATAGTCTATTATCGCCACAGCACAGGCCACTAGTATAATCGCCAGCAGCCAGCGTTTATTGGACGGGGTTAAAGCCATTGATTAAATTTATTGATGAACCAGTTCTTTATCAGTTGGGTCAAGGCACAGTATGCCAACAAAATACCAAGCAACCAGGGAAAAAAGCCAAAGGGTAATGGCTGCATTTTTAGTGCCGAGGCAAATGGTGTAAACGGCAGGCTTATTCCAATGATCATAATGACAGAAGTCAATGCTACAACTGGAGCTGCTGCCCAACTTTGTATAAATGGTATCTTACGAGTACGGATCATGTGTACGATCAGTGTTTGCGACAACAAGCTTTCAACGAACCAACCGGTCTGAAATAAAGTTTGATGTGCTGGTAAGTTGGCTTTAAATACAAACCACAGCACTGCAAAAGTCGCATAATCGAATATCGAGCTGATTGGGCCGATATAGATCATGAATTTACTGATACCGCTGGCATCCCATTTACGCGGTTGTACAATATATTCCTCGTCCATGATATCCCAGGGAATAGATACTTGTGAAATATCATACAACAAGTTATTAACCAATATCTGTATCGGCAGCATAGGCAAAAAGGGAAGCAATGCGCTTGCGCCCAGCATGCTGAACATGTTACCAAAATTGCTGCTGGCAGTCATTTTAATGTATTTGATGATGTTGCCAAATGTCCTTCGGCCATAGATTACTCCCTTCCGCAGCACCATCAGGTCTTTTTCCAACAGAATAATATCGGCGCTTTCCTTTGCTA
>JAFDZK010000064.1 GCA_018267005.1 Bacteroidota bacterium | reverse complement strand
GGGAATTCATCGAACTCGTAGTGATTCTGCTTTAACACCGCCATACGCTCGCCCGGAGTAAAGCTCACCGAACCGGTGGTAGGATCGACCTCACCCGAAAGTATTTTAAGAAAAGTGGATTTACCCGAGCCGTTTGCACCGATTATACCATAGCAGTTGCCCTGGGTGAATTTTAGGTTAACTTCCTCGAATAAAGTCCGTTTACCGTAGCGTAATGAAAGATTGGATACCGTAATCATGCTGCACCTTGAATTTTGCCGCAAAGGTATGGTTATTAACGGACTTTTTAAGGAGAGAGGGTACTTATATTCTCGATGTATGTGGAAAGGCTTGCCCGATTTTGCATAATCAATGCTAAAGAAATCTTATTCATTCGATAACGATGCGGGATACCTGTTTGGAACGGAGTTTGTCCTACCTGTTGAGCCTGATTGATTTAAACTATTGTTATGACCCTGGTAATCACAATATTATTTATAATCGCCTTCGCCGCAATTTTGCTGGACCTCAGCATCGAAAAGGAGTATTAAGCGCCGCCTACCGCCCCCAGGTTTCCGGAGACCTTCGCCACTGCCTTAATAACTCGATGTTGTCGGGCGAAATGTAGTTGTGCTGTTCGGCGTATTTCAGCAAAGCATTATAGTTGGACAGCGTGAAGAACTTGCATTTGGCTTTTTTGAAGTTTTCGTCGGCTGCGTCGAAACCATAGCTGAATATTGCCGCCAGCCCGGCGACGTCATAACCTGCTTCGCGCAGGGCTTCGACAGCCTGCAGGCTGCTTTTGCCGGTCGAGATCAGGTCCTCTATCACAACGACACGTTTTCCCGGTATAATTTCGCCTTCTATCAGGCTGCCTGTTCCGTGATCTTTTGGCTTTGAACGTACATAGATAAACGGCAGTCCAAGCTCCTGCGCCACTAAGGCGCCCTGCGGAATGCCGGCGGTGGCTACCCCTGCAACCGAGCTGACGGAGCCAAATTCTTCCTGGATTAGCTGGGTTAGTTTTTGACGAATATAAGTGCGGATAGTTGGGTGGGACAGTGTAATACGGTTATCGCAATAAATAGGTGACTTCCAGCCCGAGGCCCAGGTAAAAGGTTTATCAGGTTGTAGTTTTATTGCTTTAATTTGCAACAGGAATTCGGCCACCTGCTGCTCTATCTCACTTTTATTGAACATGGCTCAAAAGTACAGAATTTATATTAACGAAAAAGTTATCCTGATAACGCAAACTGTGCCGCGGCAAGTACAACGATACCAACGAATTGAGGCTCAAACCTTTGATCTTAGAACATTTTACAACGAGTATAATGGCAAGCCCGGCGGCAGGCTTTATTTTGTGCTTTGCGCCAATGCGAAAGATTACCTGAAAAAGGTGGTCAAAAGCATTACGCTGATTGAAGCCGCCGGAGGCATGGTGGAGAACGCGAAGGGAAGATACCTGTTCATTTACCGCAACGGCAAGTGGGATCTGCCAAAGGGTAAACTGGAAAAGAATGAAACTAAACGGGGCGGCGCTGTTCGCGAAGTGGAAGAGGAATGCGGCATAAAAGTAAGCAGCGTAGGTAAACGGATATGCAAAACCTATCATACTTACACCGTAAAAGGCGAGGTGGTGCTGAAGCGAACCTACTGGTATCAAATGGGATATACGGGATCGGGCAAGCTAAAGCCGCAAAAAGAGGAGGGTATCACGCAGGTTCGCTGGTTTAAACGCGAGGAAACCGGAACGATTATCCGCAACACGTTCCCCTCCATTATGGACGTGATGTTGAAATTGGATTTTATTACAGAAACGGCAGCGCCTCTTTAGGAATAAATTGGCTGACATCGCCATGGTGGCGCATGATCTCGCGCACGATGGTCGAGCTGATGGAAGAATAGCCCGGCTTGCTCACGATAAAAATACTCTCGATCTCGGGAGCAAGCGCATGGTTCATTTGCGCTATGGCCTTTTCGTATTCAAAATCTGAAACGGTCCGTATACCCCTGATCATATAGGCCGCCCCGATGCTCCGGCAAAACTCAACGGTAAGTCCTTCGTAGGCAACCACATGTATCCTTGAGTCCGCGCCGAAGACTGCCCTGATCATTTGCTCGCGCTTTTCGACACTCAGCAAACCTTTTTTTGAACTGTTGTCGCCAATACCGATGTAAAATTTGTCGAACAGATCGACGGAACGTTTAATAATGTCGACATGTGCTTTGGTCAGGGGATCAAATGAACCCGGGAACAGGGCTATTTTCATAATGTGCTATGCTTGCCTGCTCAAAAGTAACAATCATTGACAAAAGTGGCCTCAATTCCCAAATATTTCTTCAAGACTATAACAAACCCTGATCCCAAGTCCGCGGGCCACTTCCATATCCTGGTCCGCGCCTTTCGACTCGCCGGGTACCCGCAGGATAGCATCGCATTTGGCAATTACCCTGTGGGCGACAGGGTACGATATTTCCCGGTATACTTCGTCGCCCGGCGATTTGGAGCCGGCCGCTTTTAGTAGCGGCAGAGCCAGCCATTCACCGATCAATGGGATATGCCCCGCTCTGAATATCTGCAATGCCACAGCATTTAAACGGTCAAGATTCCGTTGCATGAGCGCGGGGTCGTCATTCGTACCCGAGCGGTATGGACCGGCTACCAAAACGGTCATAGGTGTTTGGCTGTTCATAAAAGCTGATTAAGTTGTGCGTATTGTAAAAGCATGATCGTTTTCCCGTCCCTGATCTCACCGTTTTTAACCATTTCTAATGCCATTGAAAATGGAATTTCCATCACTTCGATATGCTCGTTTTCCTCTTCCACACCGCCGCCTTCGCTAATCTTCATGTTTTTGGAATATTCGGCGACAAAAAAATATAATAGTTCGGTAACAGAGCCGGGCGACATATAAGCTTCGAACACCTTTTGCACATGCGCTATTTTATACCCGGTTTCTTCTTCGGTTTCCCGCCTGATACAGTCTTCCGGATTATCCTGATCCAGCAAACCGGCACAGGTTTCAACCAGGTAGCCATCCGGGTTGCCATTGACAAAGGTCGGCATGCGAAACTGCCGGTTTAGGATAACTGTTTTATCGTCCCTGTTGTATAGCAGGATAGTAGCCCCATTGCCGCGGTCGTAGGCTTCGCGGCTTTGGATGGCTTGTGCGCCGCTGGCATTAGTGTATTCATAGGTTATCTTCCGCAGGATGTACCAATTATCCGATAAAATTTCGTCTTTAAGAATATTTAGATTTTCCAAATTGATTATTTTTGATTGAATTTGATTATTTTTGAACAAATTAAAGCATTTGAAATGAATTTTCAAAAACGAAAACAGCAGATACTGGAAAAACTCAATACTGACGGGGACATCGATGTAAAACAAGTTGCCTTGGAATTAAGTGCATCGGAAATCACCATAAGGAGGGACCTGAATCAGTTGGCCGACGACGGCCTGCTTTATCGTACGCATGGGGGCGCGATGAGGATCGACCAGGTCGTGATACCGCACCAGTTTGTTAATAAGGCGGCTCAAAATGTCGAAGCTAAAGATAAAATATGCCGCGCCGCTGCGAATGAGATACACGACGGCGATATCGTTTTTATGGATTGCGGCAGCACGGTGCACCGTTTGTGCCAGTTTATCAAAAACAAAAAAATTAAGGTTATCACAAACTCTTTGCCCGTTGTCTATGAGTTGCAAAACAGCCTGGTATCACTCAATATCATCGGCGGAGAATTCAATGCCGAACGCCAGGCCGTGCATGGCAGCATGGCTAATGAACATATTTCACATTATAAGGCAACCAGGGCCTTTTTGGGTGTGGATGGCATTTCGCGCAATGGCTTATTCGCTAACAGCGAGCTGGAAGCGGATATAACCCGGGCTTTTGCAGCGCAAAGTAAAAAAACATACCTGCTGTGCGACGAGAGCAAGATAGGGCGGGAAACTTACCTGAGGTTTGGGACGCTGGAAATGATAGGTGCAGTTATTACCAACTCCCGTTCGAATGAGCTGGAATATTTTAGAAAAGAGGGAGTTAAAGTAGTCGAAGTTTAATTTTCTTTTCGAACTACCTAAAAAACGAGAACGACGAATGCCCATATTTTCGCTGTTCAACAAAAGCGGGATGATTGCTGAGATTCTGCATCGACTGGTGTTCCACAATCAGCATGCCGCCGGGGTTTAATAATCGCTTATCAAAAATGATCTTCGGTATCTCCGGTATCCTGTTAAGGTCGTAAGGCGGGTCGGCAAATATCAGGTCGAATTTTTCAGTTTCTATTTCCAGGAATTTGAAAACATCTGCTTTATAGGTTTTAATTTGGTCCAAATGGTGCTGCTTCGCGGTGTCTTTAACATAGTTGACGCATGGTATGCTGCGGTCGACCGCAATCACTTGCGCGGCCTCTCTAGATGCAAATTCCAGAGAGATATTCCCCGTACCGCAAAACAAGTCAAGCACTTTCAGTCCTTCAAATTCAATTTGGTTTTGCAGGATATTGAACAGGGCTTCTTTTGCCAAATCGGTCGTAGGACGTACGGGCAGGTTTTTGGGTGGGTTAAGCCTTAGCCCCCTTAATGAGCCACCGATGATGCGCATAAGGCCAGTGCGGTGAGCGATAATACGGAATGCGGGTCGACCTGCTCGGGCAGGCCGGTAAGTTGCAAATCATTGATCTCGACTTTGCCGAAAAAATCGGAAAGACGGCTGATATTATCATCGCCATGTGTCACGTCGCCGCTTACTACTAACGACAATTCCTGGGGCTGAAGCTGTAATTCGTGCGCTGCCAGGGAAATAAAATAGGCCAGTTCATCGGCATTGCCAAACCCGAACCTGTTATAAAAACGCAGCTTGTTGTCACTGAAATTCAGCACGTCCACCTTATTGCTCATAAGGTTTAAATACAGGCTTGTATGCGGCGGATTGTTTTCGGCAACGGCGGTTATCCAGCCCCTGGCCGCAAAAACTATATTCCTGGTACTGAACTTGCCGCCCACGGCCGAAACCAGTTTTTCGCCGGCTTTAAAGATGACCTGGTTGGCATCGTCCAGCGGCTGCGAGAAAACTTTTTCGTCCGGCTTCACGTCCAGGAACCGCGCAAAATCGGCTGTCTTTTCCGGGTTGAACAGGCTCAGCGGTATAATGGTAAACCCAGTGAAAGATAATCCCGCAATACGTTGACTGTAATCCCTGAAAAGCAATTCGGTACCTTCGCCGGAACCGGACAAGGCGCCGCTGCTAAGCGGATTCGACAACAATAAGAGCTTGTGCTGATCGGTAACAGCTACGGTAAATTGAGCCTCGTCCGCCTGCATCAGCAATGTATAATCGCCGGTGTGTTCAGGATCAAAATCGTGATCGAGATATTGGTAGCTTAGTTTGTCCATGCGGTTAGCGCAAAAGTAATATTTTTTGCATTAGTTAGTCATTTATCCGCATTTTTGTCGCCTTACAAATACCTAAAAAACATCGTTATGAATAGCCAAAACACCGCTCTTTTAGTAATGGACATGCAAGCGGCCATCGTAGGCATGCTTCCCGATACCACCGTGGCCGGCAAAGTTGCCGCAGCCATCAGCCACGCCCGCAGTCGTGGCATCCCGGTTATTTATGTTGTCGTCGGTTTCAGGCAGGGCACGCCCGAGATCAGTTTGAATAACAAAGGCTTCATGGCAGCTAAAGACCGTTTTGCCAATGCCGATATGGCTGCATTCAGTACCATCCATGCGGAGGTTGCGCCGCAGGGTGACGAGATTACCGTGGTAAAACGCCGCGTAAGCGCCTTCACCGGCAGCGACCTGGAAGTAGTGCTCAGGGCAAAAGAAATCAAACATTTGGTGCTGACCGGTATTGCTACCAGTGGCGTAGTGCTGTCAACCGTACGGGAGGCGGCAGATAAAGACTACCGGCTAACCGTTTTATCCGACTGTTGCGCCGACAGGGACGATGAAGTGCACCGCCTGCTGACGACCAAGGTTTTCCCCGGGCAGGCCGAAGTGATGACCGTGGATGAATGGGCTGCGCTTTGATTTGCCAGGCGGGCTAATGGGTCTGGAGTAGTATTATTACAACCCACCTGCATTTCCCAAAGGCTTGGTGCGGCAGTACCTGTGGTACAGGAGATCAAAACTGCTGCAAATAGCTCATTTTAAAAATGATGTGGTCCTCTGTTTGGGCAATAGCCGGCGGAGTTGTCAGTTCGGTGTTTACACCTCGGTTATAAATGAAATAAAGGTAACTGAGCGGTGAGAACTCCCACGACAAGCGCAAGTTGTAGGCATTTGAATTATTCAGTGAATTCTTTTGATAAATGCCTGTGAACTGCAGGCGTGGATTGACTGCAAAACGGCCCTGCAAAATATAGAGGTCAACTGTGGTGGTTGTGTTATTTACACCAACGTTCCCGAAATGGTTGCGGTTAAATTCGCCCAGCAGCGATATGTAAGGAATGGGTGCAAACTGCAATTTATAATCACCGCTTGTAAGCCGGCCATTAAAGTAGCTGCCCGTAGTAAACGAGATCAGCGTGTTCAGCATTTTCGAAGGGTCAGTCGAAAAATAGATCTGCTGGTTGAAATAATGATAGTCGCCGGGCGCAATATTCACGTTCAGTGGTGAAAAAGTATTAGACAGGTGCTGCCATACTGCCGAAAAGCCGTACCCCAGATATCCTCCGTCCCTGAAATTGAACCAAATAGGGTAAAAGGGCAGATCGGCCTCAGAGAATCGGCCCGTGGAAGCGGTGTAATAAATCTCCGGCAATATGCCTGGCGCATAAGCCAGCAAAAAGCTCTTGAACGGCAATAGTTTACCACGATAAAAGTAATTTATTCCGGGTGTGGTGGCGATCACGTCGCTGCGCGAAATAAAACCCATTTGGGGGTCGAAATCTTTGGTTATAAGCGACTCCGTCCACCATATTTCGTGGCTGTTGGTATTATTGAAATACTGTACTATACCTCCAAAGCCCCGGGCGCCAGTATTGGTCGTAGTCGTCTGCGTAAAAATGGCGTTTATCGAATTCGATTCATTTAAGCGAAAAAAGCCATCAAGCGTTGATTCGATATTTGCGGCACCGGGCTGCTCCTTTAGCGTCACGAGCCCGCCGATACGGTCCTGGCTACCGAAATTTTGCGAAAACCTGCCTACAAAAAAATTGGTAGCGGGCCCCCCGTTATAACCCTGTTGCCGGATTGCCATAGCGCCATAGTTCATAGTCGATGAACGGTAAACAAACCGTCCGCCGCCGACGATGGGAATAGGGTTTCCGCTGGTGTCCAAACCTATCGTCCGGCTGTTGAAAGGCTGGTAATGCATCGAGCCGCCGGCCTGGTCGCCATTCATGGTTACCTGGACGCCGAACAGTGATGCGTTCTCCAAAAAGAATTGCCGTTTTTCAGGAAAGAAAACATTGAACCGCGTGGTGTTATTTACCTGCTGGTCCACATCAGCCTGGGCGAAATCGGTGTTGGCCGTCAGATCCAGCACCGCGCTTGGCGTAATAGCCCATTTCAGATCGCCGCCGTATTTAATGCTGGCATTGTGCGATGGTTGCGAGTAACCGAAATTAGTGTACCGGTTATCAGATGCTAATATATAGGGGTCGACAATGAGATTGGGTGACGGGGGCGGTGGCTGCAGGTTGGTAAGCACGCCGGCATAATCCATATGCTGTGCCGAAAAGATGCGTGGAAAGGGTGAAAAAGCACTGATCTCGTTGCTGTAACGGCGGTTGCGGTATATATTAAAGCCCCAACTTTGCACGGTATCTTCACTTTTTGGATAACGCAGGGTTTTCCAAGGAATAGCTATTTCAGCTATCCAGCCCGAATCGTTACGCATGGTGCGCACATTCCATAGGCCGTTCCAGTCGACGTCATAATAGAGATCATCGAATGCAAGCAGGTCGCGTTGCACGCCATAAGCGTTGGTAGCAAAAACGATGGCGTTCCGCTGGTCGTTAAAGGTGTCGAAGGAAAGGTCGACCATGTCATGCCGGAGGTTATCAAAATCCCGCCTGAAATCCGTCGCCATAATGGCATTTTTGCCGAGCGGGTCTTTGCAGATGATACCGAAGTACAGGAATTTCTGGTTGTACAATACTTTTACGATAGTGACAAATTTTGAAGGTTGTCCCTGGTCCAAATTTATCTGGATAAAATCGGATGCGCCAGCAGTAAGCGCCCAGTAAGGTTCATCAAGTACGCCGTCAACCTTTATGCTTCCGGTTATTTTTACAGCTTTCAGCTGGCGCCGGTGCGGATTGGGTTTAAAAAATTCTGCGTCCTGCCCTAATACGTATAATGAGATCAGCAGGAAAAAGAGCAATGAGCCCGTTCTTTTAATCATAATTGGTCATAGGGGCCTCTAAAAATATAAAATATAACCGAAAGTGAACGACTGAGACCATTATCTCTGCAGGAGTTCAGTGGGTCCGTTTTTATAGTAGTTTTAAAGTTAATAATTGATAATAAAGAGATTAACTTTGATGATACATCAAGAAAGAAACGCTATGGAAAATCCGGATTTTACGACCGCCTTTGTGGTGGATCAGACACCGATGGAAGCTTACAATGCTATCAATAATGTGCGGGCATGGTGGTCCGGCCAAATTGAAGGCGATACGGACAAGCTGGGCGACGAGTTTACTTATCGTTATAAAACGTTTCATTACAGCAAACATAAGCTGACCGAACTTGTCCCTGGCAAGAAAGTAGTTTGGCTGATCACGGACAGCCGGTTGAATTTTGTCGGCAATCCAACTGAGTGGACCGGCACGAAAATCATATTTGACATTACCGAAAAGGATGGCAAAACGCAGGTGCGTTTTACGCACCACGGACTGGTTCCGCAATACCAGTGTTTTAACGACTGCTCAAATGCATGGAGCGGTTATATCAATGACAGCCTGCGCGAATTGATCATGACGGGAATACCCCAGTCGTGGCCTGTAGAATAAAAAAGATGATGCGGCCATGCACCGGTTTAAGATCACCGGCAGCCAGGAGCACAATGCCGCAAACCTGATATTGCGGGGACGAGTTTATCAAAATCAGTATTTCTTATTCGTGTCGTTACCCTTTCTTTACCGTGCCCAATCAGATTTATTTTGTTTTTTCGACGTTTTTGTTTTATGCTTATTTTGGTGCATTGCCTTGTGTTGAGGCTTGGCGTGCTGCGCACGGGCGCCGGTTATTATAGCCAGGCTGAATAGCACTACCAGGATAACGACCAACGTATTTTTCATAAGTATCAAATGTTTGCTGTTCATGGTGTATAACCTATTTAAGCAATTTATAGTTTGGGGAAATTTATTTTCATTAAAGAATAAACCTTACAAACAAAAGTAAATAACAGCGGTAGTTCTTTAAAAAGCCGCATGATCAGTTTTATTAAATCAATCGTATTTCTTGGTCCTGTATGTTTGATGGTTAGCCTTTCAGCGCATGGCCAGCAAGGTGATATGCATGACGCGTACAACGGCAATTCCAAATTTAAAAGGCCCTTGAGCGTGCCCAGCAACGAAGCTACAAAAAAACAGCTTGCACTGGCCAAAGCCGAAGGAGATGCTGTAGACCGTTGCGTTAACTGGCTGATAAAAAATCCCGGTGAATATGCCGGCACCCAAAATGCCGGTGAATATAAAGTCACCTGGATATTGTCCCGTCCTGAAGGCTGGTATGTTTACAATGATCATCGCGTATCGTGGATCAGCCCGGCACATGTCAACGCTCATTTATGGCTGTTCGTGCAGGACGGGGCCGACCATCGTATTGTGCCTCCGCTCGACATCAGCCTGGCGGTTTTAAATTCCCGCGGTGAAACCCTGTTCGAAACCAAATTGCCGTATGCCTGGATGCCCTTGATCAACGGCTATGGCAATAATATCGAACTTCCGGGTAATGGCGATTATACGTTCAGTGTAAAAATTAATCCTCCCTCATATCACCGGCATGATCCATATAATGGCGACAGGTTTACTGATGAAACTTATTTACAGGTGCCTGTTGCTGTGAACCTTGACCGGATATCTTCAAAGCAGCCCCTTAGCGAAGCCATGGAAAAACAAAAGGACCTGGCGCGGCTTGCCGGCCATGCTTACGCGCATACATTGAAAAACATGTACAAACAAGCCAATGACGGACGTGATACGGTTATCGGCGACTACAAAATCGCATTTGCGGTGGAATATGCCGAAGGATTTTGGGACTACGAGCATGGCGTTTTCAGGTATAAAGTTGAAAACGATATGAGTGGCCGCACCAATGCCCACGTGGAAATTGCCCCGCTGGACGCCAAAACAGGTCGCTTCCTTGACAATTTAAATGTAACCGCAACGCTGTTCAAAAAGGACAAAAAGATCGGGTCGATGCACGAACACTTTATGTGGCATCCCTGGCTGTATCATTACGGCGATAACTGGCGGGTGCCATCGGCCGGCAACTATAACCTCCAAGTACAATTTGAACCACCGGCATACCGGCGTTACGGGCGCACGGACGGCCGCCAGTTTCTGCTGCAGGTTGATTTTATTTTTAATAATATCAAAATCAAAACAGGCCAAAAATGATGATAAAAAGATACGTTTTTTTGTTGCTTCCCGGCATCATGCTTATGGCGGCTGCAGCCAAAGCCCAGGAGTCATTTTACAGGGTTTACCAGTTTGAAACCCCGCTCCAGGGACACCTGGGCTTTAATGTGTGGGATACCTATGTTGGCAACAGCAATCTGAGTTATGGCCATTTCGGTAAGGACGTCAGCAGGCAGGGCATGCTGGCGCAAGCCTTCGAGGCTGAATTTGCCGTGACCGACCATTTTTCGCTGAGCGCTTATACCAACTTTGAGGCCCCCGACGGCAGCGTAATGCATTATTCTGAAGCCAGGGTTGAAGGGCTCTACCGTTTTGGGGAACGGTTCGATCATTTCGTTAATTTTGCGCTGTATGGGGAATATTACATCCCCGACCAACACTATTCGACCTCGAATGAAGCGGAGTTAAGGCTGATAATGGATAAGGACATTGAAGATTTCCGGTTGGTTTTAAATCCCACTCTCAGCAAATATGTGAACGGCGACGAGAGCAAACAGTTACAACCGGGTATTTCGGCGGGAGCCTATTATCGCAGGCTGTTTTTTCTGCAACCTGGTGTTGAGTATTATAGTAATTTTTACGATCACAGCGCTATGCTGTTCCCGACAGTCGATCTGCGATTTGGCCCCTACATTACCTGGAACCTGGGCGCCGGCTTCGGCCTCAACAGCAATAGCGATAAATTCACTATAAAGAGTATTTTACAATTCGATATACCGGTCATCAGGCCATCACGGCTGCTGCGTTGATTGAAAGGCGATTCTTAGCGGTTGGACAACCCGCTTCATCTTTGTTCTTACTTCAATATTGGCAATCGCTTTTTTCAGCCTGGTGCAATAATTTGCAAAAAGCCCGGTACTGTTGGTTTCACGGTTGAGGTTGTCTTTATTTTTGCAGGATAACGACATAGATCTGTAAGTAACAACCGCTATGGCAAACAAAGAGCACGATTACAAAAATTTGTGGGATAACAGGTACCGAGAGAAAGAATATGCTTATGGGAAAGAACCTAATGAGTTCTTCAAGGAGCAACTCGGGGAGTTCAAGCCAGGCTCGATATTGATGCCGGCCGACGGAGAGGGCCGCAATGGCGTTTACGCCGCACAACTGGGCTGGCAGGTGACTTCGACGGATCTGAGCGCGGAAGGGAGGGAAAAAGCTTTGCAATTAGCCAGGGAGCGCGGTGTTACGATCGAATACTTTGTCGGGGACCTGGAGCAGGTCGATTTAAAAGAGAATTCATTTGACGCTATTGGCCTGATCTATGCGCATTTCCTGGCCGAAAAAAAATCGGCGATACATAAGAAACTTGGCATGTACCTGAAGCCGGGCGGGATAATCATTTTCGAGGCGTTTAGCAAACGGCACATCGAATTGGCCAGGGTTAATCCCCGCGTCGGCGGACCGAAGGATATTGATATGCTATTTTCGAGAGAGGAAATTATGAACGATTTTGTAAACTATGATATTTTGATATTGGAAGAGTGTGAAATTACCGTGAATGAGGGAATATATCATGCCGGCACTGGCTCGGTCATAAGGTTTGCCGGCCGTAAGCCGCTGCGCTGATCAGATTATCTCAATTTAAAGGCATGCATGTATCGTGCGGTAAAAAGGAATGATTATCTTTGCCTAAATCGTTCATTACTATGGTAACATTATTTGTCGGCGGGTTTCCGCTCGGCATGGAAGAAATTGAGTTGGTAAAGCTGATCATGCCATTTGGACAAGTAAATACCATCAAGATCGTTAAAGACAAAAAAACACGCGTTTGCAAAGGCTATGCTTTCCTGGAAATGGCAGACCTGGAAGCGGCAGAAAACGTGATCGCTAATTTAAATGGGCTCGAGATAGGCGACCGGGCTCTGACGATAAAGATCAGCGAGGAAAAGCCAAAACCGGTTGGCGGCTCCTGGCCGCGCAAGCAACAGCCTTTTGGCAAACCCAATTATGTGAAGGTGGGCAAAGCGCCCGACCCTTTCAGGAAGAAACGCCCCAGGCGTTCGACCGATTAAACAGACATTTTTTAAATTGGTTGCCGGTTTTGTCCTTCAGATCAGGAATCAAGCAACCTAAACTGGTTCCGGAGTATTCGATTGCTTTCAACTAATTTTTTAGTGTTTTTCTTGCTTATCAGTAAACTATATTGTTAGTTTTGTATAAGCCTGATCGTCAAATGAAAAGAAGGTTAGCCATAGTGGTTTGCACGGCAGCGGCATTGTTTGCTTTTTCATGTAAAAAAGATGCAAAAGTGGTGCCCCCGGCCTCACCCGGTTCTCTTGAGGGGGGCTTGACGAGTTTTTCTGCAAGTGGTCAATTGACCGATGCCGATATCGACACTGTTTATAATACAGTAACTTTCGTTCTGGGCGATTCGGCGGATTACCATGCGGTTACGATAAATTTCACGCTTGCACCCGGTGTAACTGCAAAAATAAACGGATATCAGGTGCAAAGCGGCAATTCGGTTGATTTTACTAAACCGGAAACCCTGCAGCTCTCCAGTACAGATGGCAGGCGGCCGGCCACGTTTACGGTTACGGCACAAACTAAACTTCAGTATTTTGGTATAGCCGGAACTCTTACCGCGCGAAAAAGCCTAAATCGCACCTATAATTTTTATATGGACCAGTTTGACGGCAGTACTTACGAGGGTTTCAACTGCGGTCCGGCGTCGAGCTCCATGGCCATCAAATGGGCCGATTCTGCATTCAACAAAACGCCGGCCTATGCGCGGAGTATATTTCTTGATGGCGGAGGATGGTGGCACACCGGCGACATCCAGGGCTATCTTACCAGGTATGGAATCAGCAACGGCGTTGATACGTTAGCCGATGTCGATGCGGTGGTTAAAAAAGAGATCGACGCAGGGAATGCGCTGATATTGTGTCTTGATATGTTCTACGTGCCGCAGAATATGACGGCTTATCAGCACATACAAAAATTTTATCAGGCCAATACTGTCGGCTGGGGACATTTTATACTGATAAAGGGCTACGTAAAGGCGGGGAACAATTTTTACCTGGAAGCTTACGACCCGTACTCAGATCTTCAAACCTACGCAATTGTTACTCCCGGTCAGTTAAAGGGCAAGGACCGTTACTACTTCGACGGCGATATAAAAGTTGCGACCATGAAATGGTGGCCTTACGCCATCACCGTGGCGCCGAAAGGACAGGTTATTTCGAGTCTGCGCCAACCCGTAAACTTTAGTATTCATAGGCCCGTTCCGCAGGCAAGCGGCCGCTAAACGCCCAGATTTTCCATCTCGGCAAATTATTTCTTTGCCGGCGCCCTGCGAACGTGTTACCTTTTCATACTTTCCAATAGGCAAATTTTGCGAGCTATTTATGGCTGGTGGTATCCCTATGAAGCGTTGTATCCCGGTGTGCGGTATCGCTTAACAAGCTGTTGCCGTTGCCGGTCGTATCGGAGCTTATGTGGTCCCTTGAGCTATCGGAGCCGAGGTTGGTTTTTGGCCCCTTACAGGCTGCAATTGTGAGAGATATCAGTGCCGGTAGGATAATGTGCATTTGTTTTTTCATGATCTTCATATTTAGTGCATATACATAAAAATAAAACGGCGTAAGCAGGCATACAGTTTTAGTAAATATGCATCGTGCCTGTAACTGAGCGTAACTACTTAGGTTTTTGTCTTAAAATTTTGGAGGAGCCGGACCAGTAGTATATTTAGTCGTTAGTTTTCTTTATTATTGAAGTATGAATTACTCCGGTGGATGTTTAATTGCGGACGCCATCGCGGAATATCCAAAAAGCAATAAATTTATATTCATTATCAACTATAAACCAATTATTACTTCCCGAACTTATGACTGGAAACGGCCTGCAACGGGTTATTGTTGAACACGTATCGCCCGAAATTGACGCGGGCAGATTTTATATCAAGCGGGTAGCCGGCGAAACCATAAGGGTGGAGGCGGATATTTTTGCCGACGGGCACGATCATGTGCGCGGCAGGGTGCTTTACCGGCACGAAAGCGAAAAAAAGTGGCAGCACGTACCGATGCAGCCGCTGTTTAACGATCGCTGGCACGCTACTTTTGGGTTGCCTAAAACAGGATTTTACTTTTATACCGTAGTTGGCTGGGTTGATCATGCCGACACCTGGCAGGAGGGCTTTTTTAAAAAGTACCAGGATACCCAGCACATGGGTGTCGAGTTGCTCATCGGCGCTAATTTCCTCGAAGCGATGTTGCCGCAGGCAGGTAAAGCCGATCAGAAAGAGATTAAAAGAATAATCGGTATCCTAAGGGATGAAAGCAAATATGATGCGGCCATCAACCTGGTGCTGAGCAAGGAAATGCACCATTTTATCGAACTTTATCCGGATATAACGCATGCAACCGCTTATCTGCGCGAACTGAAGGTGTATGTCGACCGGGAGAAAGCCGGCTTCAGCAGCTGGTATTGCTTTTTTCCGAGGTCGGCATCTCCTGTGGAAGGTAAACACGGCACATTTAAGGACTGCGAGGCTTTGCTGCCGCGAATTGCCGAAATCGGGTTCGACGTGCTCTATTTCCCGCCGATACACCCGATTGGCGAAACCTTCCGTAAGGGGAAAAACAATGTCGTAAATGCACTGCCCGGCGACGACGGCGTGCCTTATGCAATCGGTTCGAAGGATGGCGGTCACAAGGCTATTTTAAAAGATTTGGGTACACTCGAAGATTTTAAGCACCTGATAGCCGAAGCTGCTAAACACGACCTCGAAATTGCAATGGACTTTGCCATTCAGTGTTCACCAGATCATCCCTATGTGAAGGCACACCCGCAGTGGTTCAAATGGCGGCCCGACGGCACGGTACAATATGCGGAAAATCCGCCTAAAAAATACCAGGATATCCTGCCCATTAATTTTGAAAATGACGACTGGCAAAACCTGTGGAAAGAGCTGAAAAGCATACTTGACTACTGGTGCGAACAAGGTATCAGGATATTCAGGGTTGATAATCCGCACACCAAGTCATTTGGTTTTTGGGAGTGGTGCATAGCAGAGGTTCAAAAAAAATACCCGGGTACCATCTTCCTATCGGAGGCCTTTACCAAGCCTAAGGTAATGAAGGAACTGGCTAAATTGGGCTATACCCAATCGTACACTTATTATACCTGGCGCAATAGCAAGCATGAACTCATCGAGTATATGAATGAGTTGACGCAGAGTGAAATGAAGGAGTACTACCGCCCCAATTTCTGGCCGAATACACACGATATCAACCCGTATATCCTGCAGGATGGCAACGAGAATAAGTTTATCGCGAGGTATTTTATGGCGGCCACGCTGTCGTCAAACTACGGGATTTTCGGGCCTGTATATGAACTGATGTACCATGAGCCCTTCCCAGGCAAGGAAGAGTATTTGAATTCGGAAAAATACGAAGTCAGGCACTGGGATTGGAACAAAAGGAACCGCCTGACGGACGTCATCACCAAGGTGAATGCTGCGCGTAAGGTAAACCCGGCGCTGCAAATTACCAACAACATCCGGTTCTGTGAAACATATAACGATAACCTGCTTGCTTATTATAAAAAGAAGGACAATAACCATATCTTGTGCATTGTGAAACTTGATCCGTTTGGAAAGCAGTTTGCCCACGTGCAGACACCGCTATGGGAGCTTGGCATCTCGCCCGGCCAGGATTTTAATGTATACGATATTTTAACGGGCAATACCTATATCTGGAACCAGGAATGGAATTACATTCAGCTGGAGGCCTGGGACCTGCCGGTACATTTATTCAGAATAGAGGTTTAAAGGATGAGAATGGGCAATATCGACGTCGCAGAGAAAAGCAGTTCATTAATGCTGAGTAAGCCATGGACGCAGTTTGCCCTTGATAAAAAAGCGCTTGCATGGCTCGAAAAAGACATCCTATACGCTTATATGCGCAAATGCCGTTGGTTTGCGGGCAAGGCGCGGATGATCAAATTCCTCAAAATTCAGCAGCTATTGCATATACCCATCGACGGGGGTACGGCCTACCTGGTTATCGTGCATGTAGGTTATACTTATGGCGACGAGGAAAAATATGCCATGCCGGTTTCGTTCCTGCCGGATGATTACGACCTGATCGGGCAGATCAATCCTAAAGCATTTATTGTAAAAATTATAGCAGACGGCAAGCCCGGCTGGCTGATCGACGCAATATATGATTTCCGTTTCCAGACCGAGCTATTTAAAAATATCTGGGAAAATGCCGTAATCAAACAGGACCACGGCCATCTGAGTTACCACCGTGGCAAAGGCCTTGCCGCGACGGATGAGGACATGGGCTACCTGTGCGTTGTGCCGGACCTGGAGCAGAGCAACTCGTCCATGGTTTATGGAAACAAGTATTTCTTCAAATTTTACCGTAAGCTGTTCCGCGAGATCAATCCCGAGGTGGAAATGCTGCAGTTCCTAACCGAGACCGGCGGTTTTAAAAATATACCCGCTTTTTGCGGCAGCCTGATCTTTGAGCGCCCGGAGACACCGCCGGTTACGCTTGGGCTGATGATGCAGAAAGTGTCGAGTAAATCTGATAGCTGGGTATCGACCGGCGACGACCTGAACGATTTTTTGTTCATGTTCGTCGATAAAACGTTCGGTATCCGCGACGACGTCTTTGAAAAAGTGGAGCTTTTGGGTAAGAGGACTGCTGAAATGCACCTGGCATTGTTGTCGGACAAGAAAGACCCGGCATTCAGGCCTGAAAAATTTAATCCGGACTATGTGAAGTGGCTGCAGGAGCATTTAAACAAATTGTTGACAAAGCGTATTAACCTGTTAAAAGAAAATTACGCGCGGTTGGATAAAAACGCCAAACGGCTTGCGGATGATTTCATTGAAAGCGAAAAGATCATCAAGCATTTCTTTGAAAAGATAGGGGGCAACGATATGCGTTCGTTACGCATCCGTATTCATGGCGACTACCATTTGGGCCAGGTATTGTTCACAGGAACGGATTACCTGGTAATCGATTTCGAAGGGGAGCCGGAAAGTACTATTGCAGATAGAAAGATCAAACATTCGCCGCTGAAGGATGTTGCAGGGATGATCCGCTCGTTTCACTATGCGGTTTGCGCCAAGCTGTATTTTAGCAGTGAAACCAAAGCAGTCGACCCCATTCGTCTGCAAAAAGCAGCCGACCGCTGGTACAAACTGATTACGGACGCTTATGTTGATGCTTATATGCATACGATGGGCGATATTGCGGCAGTATTTGGCACGCGCACTGAACT
>JAFDZK010000063.1 GCA_018267005.1 Bacteroidota bacterium | reverse complement strand
AATAAAGTTAATTAACAAAAATTAACAATTGGCGGGCGCATTGTTACTATAATTTGACATTTTTGCACTATCATCGCCACATTGAACAAAAAGAAGATCATTAACGATCCGGTTTACGGATTTATAAGCGTTCGTAACGACCTGGTGTTCGACCTGATTGAACATCCTTACTTCCAGCGGCTCAGGTACATCAGGCAACTGGGTATGACTCACCTGGTCTATCCCGGCGCATTGCATACCCGTTTTCATCACGCGCTTGGCGCAATGCACCTGATGGCGCTGGCCATTGAAACATTGCGAGGCAAGGGCCACCGGATAACCGATGAAGAGGAAGAGGCGGTAACCGTTGCCATTTTGCTGCATGATATTGGCCACGGCCCCTTTTCGCATGCGCTTGAAAGAACGATTGTTGAAGGCGTGTCGCACGAGGATATCTCACACCTGCTGATGGGTTCGCTGAACGCACAGTTCGGCGGCAGGCTGTCCGTGGCGATCGACGTTTTTAATGGGACTTATCACAAAAGATTCTTGCACGAACTGGTATCCGGTCAGTTAGATATGGACCGGATGGATTACCTTAACCGCGACAGCTTTTTTACCGGCGTTTCGGAAGGCGTGATCAGCTTCGACCGTATCATTAAAATGCTGAACGTGGTCGACGATCATATAGCCGTTGAAGAGAAAGGCATCTATTCGATCGAAAAATTCCTGATTGCCCGCCGGTTGATGTACTGGCAGGTTTACCTGCACAAAACGGTTATCGCCGCCGAGCAATTGCTGGCTAACATACTGCGCCGAGCCCGCGAACTTGCCCTGGAAGGACAATTATTATTCGCAACGCCTGCGCTGAAGCATTTCCTGGAAAAGCCGATAAGCAAAAGCTCGTTCGAAACCGACGATTCCCATCTTGAAGTATTTGCACAACTGGACGACACGGATATTATGGCTTCGATAAAGGTATGGGAGCAGAGCAGCGACTTTGTACTTTCACGCCTTTGCAAAATGCTGATGCAGCGAAATCTTTACCATGTGGATATAACTAATGAACCTCCCGATGAAAAACAGCTCGCAAAGCTGCGATCAAAAGCCGTAAAAGCATACCCGATAACAACCGATGAAGCGGGCTGCTTCGTATTTGCGGACACGATAACGAACAACGCTTACAGGCAGGGCGATGGCAGCATTCGCATCCTGATGAAAAACGGAACGGTACAAGACATTACAACTGCAAGCGACAACTCGAACCTGAAGGTGCTGGCACAAACCGTAAAAAAGTACATCGTTTGCTATACCAAAGACCTCATATAAACGTATTTAGGCAGGCGGATTTATAATTTGCTGCTTCAATTTTTACACTTAAATTTGCCCGATGCAATTTACTGCCGAGGAAATAGGTTTTATGCTGAACGGAACAGTTGAGGGCGACCCCGGCGCAACCGTTAGCAAACTGGCCAAAATAGAAGAAGCTTCCGAAAATTCCTTATCATTTTTATCCAACCCAAAATATGAGCAGTATTTGTATACCACCGCGGCATCAGTTGTAATTGTCAACAACGATCTTACAATCTCAGCGCCGGTCAAAGCTACGCTCATACGGGTTGAAAATGCCTATAGCGCCTTTTCAGTCCTTCTCGAGAAATATAATACGATCAAGTTAAACAAAGCCGGCATAGAACAACCTTCCTTTATACATCCCACAGCGCAGATTGGCGAGAATTGTTACGTCGGCGCGTTTGCCTATATCGGTCCGGATGTAAAGGTTGGCAATAACTGCAAGATATATCCTAACGCGTATTGCGCGGACAATGTGACCCTGGGCGACAATGTAACACTCTTTCCGGGCGTTATCGTGTATTTTGACTGCGTGATAGGCAACAATGTCATTATCCATTCCGGTGCCATCATTGGCAGCGACGGATTTGGCTTCGCGCCGAATGCCAATGGCACTTATACTAAAGTGAGCCAGATTGGTAATGTCATAATAGAAGATGACGTGGAAATCGGCTCCAACACGACCATCGACCGGGCGACGATGGGGTCGACTATAATTCGCAAAGGCGTAAAACTGGATAACCTGATCCAGGTTGCGCATAACGTCGAGATCGGCGCGAATACGGTTATTGCCGCACAAACCGGTATCTCGGGCAGCACTAAAATAGGTGAAAATGCCGTTATTGGCGGGCAGGTTGGGCTGGTGGGCCATATTACGGTAGCCAGGGGCAGCCAGGTTCAGGCCAAATCGGGTATCAGCCGCAGCATTACGGAGGAAAACAAAAAATGGGCGGGCGCCCCCGCGACGCATTACAACGATAATATGCGGTCGCAGATCGTATATATGCGCCTGCCCGAACTGGAAAAGAAAATATCAGAATTAGAAAAAGTGATAGCTGAATTGCGAAAAGTGAGCGACAATTCAATGTAATATCCGGGATGGACATTATGAACGTAAAACAAAAGACTATTAAAGCGCCCGTATCTGTCTCGGGCACGGGTTTGCACACCGGTGAAAAAGTGACCATGACCTTTAACCCGGCTCCGGAAAATCATGGCTATAAGTTTAGAAGGATCGATGTAGAGGGCTCGCCAATTATAGATGCGGACGTCGACAATGTGACCGATACTTCGCGCGGAACTACCATATCGCAGAATGGCACCAGCGTCAGCACTATTGAACACGTTCTGGCGGCGTTGGTAGGCATGGAAATCGACAATGTATTGATTGATTTGGATGGGCCGGAAACGCCTATTATGGACGGTAGTTCCATCAAATTTGTCGATGCAATATCCAACGTCGGTTTAACTGAACAGGATGCAGATCGGGAATATTATCATATACCGTACAACATTCACTATTCCGAGCCCGACCGTAAGGTTGAGATGGTTGCCATGCCGCTTGACGATTACCGTTTTACGTGTATGGTCGACTATAATTCGCAGGTGCTGGGAAGCCAGCATGCCAGTATATCCACGATATCCGAATTTCAAAAAGAAATTGCTTCATGCCGGACATTCTGCTTCCTGCACGAACTGGAAATGCTGCTGCAGCACAACCTGATCAAGGGAGGTGACCTGAATAATGCGATCGTCGTGGTCGACAAGGATGTTGACGACGATGAATTGGCCCATCTTGCGCGCATATTTAACCGCAAAGACATCAAAGTCGCTCCGCAGGGCATACTGAATAACATCGAGCTGCGGCATCAAAACGAACCCGCGCGGCACAAGCTGCTGGATATGATCGGCGACCTTGCCCTGGTTGGGGTACCCCTGAGAGGGCACATTATGGCCGCGCGCCCTGGTCATGCGGCGAATATCGCGTTTGCAAAGAAGATCAAAACGCTGATCAAAAAAGAACGGAGCCGTAAGCATATAAAACTGTATGATCCCAACGCCAAACCGGTGTACGATACGGTGGAGATCATGAAGATACTGCCGCATCGCCAGCCTATGCTGATGATCGACAAGATACTGGAAATCAGCAAGAATCACGTCGTAGGGCTAAAAAACGTCACGATGAACGAAGATTTGTTTGCAGGTCATTTTCCCGGGCAACCTTTATTCCCGGGTGTGCTGCAGATAGAGGCGATGGCGCAGACAGGAGGCATATTGGTGTTAAATACCGTGCCCGATCCGGAAAATTATATCACACTGTTCCTTAAAATCGAGAATGCAAGGTTTAAAGATAAAGTAGTGCCCGGCGACACCATTATTTTCTATTGTAACCTGATAGCGCCCATACGCCGCGGAATTGCACAAATGAAAGGTATCGGTATGGTTGGTTCAAGGATAGTAGTTGAAGCTGAACTGATGGCGCAGATAGTTAGAAAGACTAAAGAAGAGAAAGAAAGCTTAGAAACCGTAGCATGATACAGCCCCTCGCGTACATACATCCCCAGGCAAGGATCGCGGACAACGTGACGATCGAGCCATTTGTCACCATCCATAAAGACGTGGAAATTGGCGAAGGGACCTGGGTGGGATCGAACGCAACCATCATGGATGGTGCCCGCATAGGCAAAAACTGCCGTATATTTCCCGGAGCGGTTATATCAGCGCCGCCGCAGGACCTGAAGTACCGCGGCGAACCGAGCACGGTGACTGTCGGCGACAACACCACCATTCGGGAGTGTGTGACGCTGAACCGGGGTACTGCGCTCGACAAAAATACAACAACCATAGGCAGCAATTGCCTTTTGATGGCATACGTACACGTAGCCCACGATTGCGTGATCGGCGACAATGTGATCATTGCCAACTCGGTGCAATTAGCCGGCCACATCAATGTGTATGATTATGCTTTCATTGGCGGCACCTCGGCTGTGCACCAGTTTGTAGAGATCGGCACGCACAGTATGATATCAGGCGGTTCGCTGGTGCGCAAAGACGTGCCACCGTATACCAAGGCCGGTCGTGAACCCTTGTCGTATATCGGCATTAACTCTGTTGGTTTACGCCGCAGGGGCTATTCGGCTAATACCATCAACGAGATACAGGAAATATACCGCATTATATTCCTTAAAAAATATAACGTAAGTAAGGCGCTGGATATCATCGAAGCCGACTTTAAACCTACCGTGGAACGCGACGAGATCATTAATTTTATTTCGAACTCGCAGCGTGGCATCATGAAGGGATTTGGCAACTTATAGTTAATTTGCGGTGCGCTGTCCGGCATATGCTAGCCGCTGCAAACTGAAATGAAGATCGCTCTCCAAAACATAGGCCGCCGCTTTAACCGTGACTGGATCTTCCGGAAGATCGACTATACTTTTCAGCCGGGCGAAAGTTATGCCGTCCTGGGGCCTAATGGTTCCGGTAAATCTACCTTATTAAGCGTTTTGAATGCAAGTCTATCGCCTTCGGAAGGAAAGATCAGCTTCTTTTTAGGTGACATGTCGGTTGAGGCCGAATCCGTCTACAAGCAACTGAGCCTCGCGGCCCCATACCTGGAACTCATCGAGGAATTTACGCTTGAAGAGATGATCAGTTTTCATTTCAAGTTCAAATCTTTCAGACCGGCAGTGGATAAAGAAAAGCTCATCGAGCTTTTGAGTCTACCGGGGGGGCGCCATAAAATGATCAAATATTTTTCGTCGGGCATGAAACAACGGCTTAAGCTGGCGCTGGCCTTCAGCAGCGATACACCCGCGCTGATGTTGGACGAACCGACTTCAAACCTCGACAAGCAGGGTGTTGAATGGTATTTAAACCTGGTACAGCAATTCGCTGCCGACCGGCTTACGATCATCTGTTCCAACCAGGAACATGAATACAGCTTTTGCAAAAACAGGCTGGATATTTCGGATTATAAGAAATAATCTCGTCATCGCTTCACCGAAGCATAGTACCTCGTAAACTCGCGCTGAAAATACTTATCCCAGCTTCGCTGCTGTGCCTCATTCAGCGAGAAATGGGTATCGTCGTCATAGTCCAGCGTTAACTGGGCATATTTAGCATGGACATGGTCGAATATGGCGCTAACCTCTGCTTTGTAATTCCCGTCAAAATGCGCGCGGTCCAAAACCGCCTGTAATTCGCGGCGCTCCAGCCAGGCTATATTGTAATGGCCCTGCTCATGGTCCAGCACTTCGGCAAGCATTTTAGAGGAAGTCATTCGAGAGAGGTCGATCCATGATCGTTCTTTATTTAAGGTTACTTCCGTAACAAATGTGAATCTATATTGCTCCCCGACCCTGGATACTGCGGTATGCAGATCGACAAAACAACTCGTGTAAGCGATCATATTGCCGGTGGATTGCGGCTTGTCAAGATAATCAGATACGATAAGATGATGGTAGGATTGCGCTTTGACCATGCCCGGCCCAAAAGCGACAAACAATACAGCAGACAACGTCTTCACTATAGCCGGCTTCATAAGATCAATCAGGGGAATAAGAGTTACTTTTCCTTTTTGACGTGATCGGTCTTCAAAAGGTTTAAGCTCATTACCTCTTTCATTGTTCTTTCCATGCCGTCTACGGTTCCGTCAAGAAATATCACATTGCCCTGTGAATTTTCGGCAAAATGTTTAATGGCTTCCGTCCACATGGTGAACAGGATAACGGACGTGTCCATATCCGCCTTTTGCATTTCCTCGGCCGCGGCACTCATGCCCTTGGCTACTTCTTCGCGGAACAACGCAATACCCTGCCCTCGCAATTGGGCTGCCTGGCGCTCGGCCTCCGCGGCAATCTTTATCGAGTTGCCTTCAGCCTCGGCAGCTTTTGTCTTGGTGATCAGCAAAGCCTGTCCCTCATTTTCGGCTGCCGCCTTCAGGTTGTTCGAAGCAACCACCTGGCTCATCGACTTTAGAATTACATCGTCGAAGGTGATGTCGTTTAATTGAAGATCCTGCAAATGATAGCCCCAGGTTTCGAGTACCGGGTCGAGCTGCTCCTTTACATGCTGTACGATATCGCTGCGAAGGGTAAGCACATCGGCCTGTTTTTTGGTTGCGACACAAGCGCGGATGGAACCTTCGATGGTGCGGATCAGCGCCTGCATCAGGCTGCGTTCGTCGACAAACTTAAAGGCTACATTTTTTATGGTTTCTTCCATTTGGTCGAGCACCGAATAAAGCAGCATGGCCTTGAAATATACATTGGCCTGGTCGATGGTCACGGCCCTGAACTCCAGCTCAACCGAACGGTTTTGTATGGATATCCGGCTGTATATCTGTTCTATCAATGGTAGTTTTAAGTTTAGCCCCGGCCGCAGTATGCGCCGGTATTTGCCAAAAACCGTGATGACGGCAATAGTGCCCTGTTTTACAGTCACAAACGAAGAGAAAAGAATGATCAAACCGACAAAAACCAGCGCGAAAAAGATAATTGATGGGTTCATAACTATGGATTTACGAGGTTTAAAGATAACGGATTATTTGGGTATGGAATTTGTTTTGAAAACAAAAAACGAACTCTGCCATGAACTTAAAACGCACCTTCGGTACCATACTTACCGTGCTTGGCATCATCGGCCTTATTTACACGGCCGATTCCATTATCCAGCATAGTGCACACGGGTCAACCCTGCTTGTCGTAGGAATTATCGGCCTGTTGTTTTTCTTCTCAGGAATAAGTTTGATCAAAACAACGGCTGATGAGGTTAAATAGAGCGCGGGCTATTACTAAGCTTCCTTTGGCGCTGTCGGGCGGAAGCGTGCTGCTGTCCGGATAGGATGAGCCAAGCATCAGGCCGCCTGCAGCCGCCATATAGATCGTATCGCTTCGTGCACCAAGGCTTATTGCAGCAATTTTACAGGTTTATGATGCCTTCTGCATACGGGCGGCAACGATAACAGGATGCAGTCGGCAGGATGAAATTGCCGGTACACAAACCGTTAAAGAGATAAAGCATTTGTCCGCATCACAAAAAAAAATCCTTCCAAAACTGAAAGGATTTTTTATTTATGTCCAATTTTTTTATTGGGAACCGGCAGCAGTATTGGTATCTGTTGACGTATCCTCCAGTTGCTTCTTAAATACATCGAGCAACCTTCCGCCTTTATAAAAATGTCTGCCGTAATATTCGTCGTCAAGACTACTGATAGCAACACCTCTCAATGAAGCATGGGCAAAACGGTTATTACCTAAATATATTCCAACGTGACTTATGCTGCGGCTATGTATCTTGAAGAAAACCAAGTCGCCTTCCTTCAGGTCTTCCCTGCTGATGGGCGTAACCATGCTGAATATTTCGCGTGAATTACGTTTGATGGTCAGGTTGAATACCTTGCTGTATAATTCTTTAGTAAAGGCCGAACAATCTATTCCTTTTTTTGAATCGCCGCCAAAATGATACGGGGTTCCGATCCAGTCATAGACAAATTGGAAAAGCTTTACGTTAGAGGTCGTCGAAAGAGCGACGCCCATTATCTGCGAGAAGTAATCTTTGACTAAGTTTTCCTGATCATCTTGTCCCTTATCAGCGGGCTGGGCGGGAGTTTTGGTTTGTGCCTGTACAACAACTAAACTTAAGGCAAAAAAAAGAATCAGGGTAAATTTTTTCATTTAATCTTACTTTGTTGTTGGATATCGCAACAATCTGTTATTAAATTAATGCAATAAATGCTACTGCCGGGGGACAAAACTATTTCTTTTTTTTAGAATTACAAATAAATGACAGTTTTTTTGAGAGAAATGAAAAAAAGCATGTCACCCCAACCTTTTTACGGCCAGGGCGTTACGGATGTTTCATTTGCTTTAAATATTTCTAACAAATTTGTTGCTGTTTCGCTTTTTACCCGGATATAATTAGATTTGCGCTTCCCAAACGAAAATGATTGTTTTTAGACAATGAGTTCCATTGAAATAACGAAAGATACTTACCTGATGTGGTACGAGGCCATGCTTCTGATGCGCAGGTTCGAAGAAAAAGCAGGCCAGCTTTACGGGCAGCAAAAAATACGCGGATTTTGTCACCTGTATATAGGCCAGGAAGCTGTAATGGCAGGAGCTATGTCGGTACTGAAGCATGAGGACAGCATGATAACAGCTTACCGCGACCACGCACATGCATTGGCCAAAGGCACGTCGCCAAAGGCCGTTATGGCCGAGCTTTACGGTAAAGCGACCGGTTGTTCGAAGGGCAAAGGCGGCTCGATGCACATGTTCGACAAGGAAAATCATTTCTATGGCGGTCATGGTATCGTAGGCGGGCAAATACCACTGGGCGCGGGCATAGCCTTCGCCGAGAAATATAAAGGTACCGATCACGTTTGCTGCTGCTATATGGGCGACGGCGCCGTTCGCCAGGGTGCGCTGAACGAGACTTTTAATATGGCTTCACTTTGGAAGCTGCCTGTGATATTTATTTGCGAAAACAATGGCTACGCCATGGGCACTTCAGTTGAGCGCACGACCATACAAACCGACATTTATAAACTCGGCCTGCCTTACGATATACCATCTTCTCCGGTAGATGGTATGGACCCTGTTGCAGTGCATAACGCCATGGACGAAGCTGTTCAGCGGGCGCGCGCCGGTGAAGGTCCGACTTTCCTCGAGATGCGTACCTACCGTTACAAAGGACACTCGATGTCCGACCCGCAGAAATACCGTACCAAGGAAGAGTTAGAAAGCTACAAGGCCAAGGATCCGATCGACCATATCAAACAGGTTATCCTGGACAAGGGATATGCCGATGAAGCCTGGTTCGAGCAAATTGAGGAGAAGGTGAAAGCTGAAGTGGATGAATCGGTAAAATTCTCCGAAGAATCACCATGGCCTGAAGCATCGGAATTGTATACCGATGTTTATGTACAGAACGATTATCCTTTTATAAAGGACTGATAATATTACATTAATCTATAAAAACACTATTCACTAAATAGTATATGGCCGAAGCAGTAAGAATGCCCAAAATGAGCGATACCATGACCGAAGGGGTATTGGCGAAGTGGCATAAAAAGGTTGGCGATAAAGTAAAATCAGGCGATGTATTGGCCGAAGTGGAAACCGACAAGGCCACGATGGACTTTGAGTCGTTCCAGGATGGTACCTTGTTATATATAGGCGTCGAAGAAGGCAAAGCTGTCCCGGTCGATTCGGTTATAGCTGTTTTGGGCAAGGAAGGCGAGGACTATAAGAGCGCGCTTGAGGGTGCTGCTACGCCAAGTAGCAATAGCACAGAGAAAAAGGAAGGAAGTAAGCCCAACGAAGAAAATACTGCAACTGCCACGCCTGAAAAAGCTGCTCCAAAGGTTGATACTTCTAAGATACCCGCCACCGTTATCCGCATGCCGCTTTTGAGCGACACCATGACGGAAGGCACGATACAGAAATGGAACTTTAAAGTCGGCGATAAAGTAAAATCGGATGATTCTCTTGCTGACGTTGAAACCGACAAGGCCACCATGGAGGTTGTGGGTTATGAAGCCGGAACGTTACTGTATATCGGTGTAAAGGAAGGCGAAGCTGCCAAAGTAAACGATATTATAGCCATAGTTGGCAAGGAAGGAACGGACATTACGCCTCTTTTGCAAGGTGGAGGGAGCGAGGCGCAGGGCCCACCAACTCCTGCGGAAGCTCCAAAAGAGGAAGCAACCACTTCAACTTCGGCAACCACTGCAACTTCTGCAGCCAGCAACGACGACAGTCGGGTTAAGGCATCTCCGCTGGCACGCAAGATAGCCAGGGAAAAAGGCATTAACCTGAACGACGTGAGAGGCACAGCCGAGGGCGGACGTATCGTAAAAAAAGACGTTGAATCGTATGCGCCGGCAGCAAGAGCCGCACAACCCGCTGCGGCAGCGGCGCCTGCCGAGGCGCCTAAAGCCGAAAAGGCGGTGGTAATACCGCAGTACGTAGGAACAGAAAAGTATACCGACAAACCGGTTACGCAAATGCGTAAGACCATCAGCAGGCGTTTGTCGGAAAGCTTCCTGATCCCGCATTTTTATGTGACCATTATGGTCGACATGGATGCGGCAGTGGTTGCGCGTACTAAAATGAACGACGTCGCGCCGGTTAAATTATCGTTTAACGACCTGGTGCTGAAAGCCTGTGCCGTTGCATTGAAACAGCATCCGGCAGTGAACGCTTCCTGGATGGGCGAGACGATCCGTTATAATGAGCACGTGAACATCGGCGTAGCCGTGGCTGTTGAAGATGGCCTGCTGGTTCCAGTTGTTCGCTTTGCGGACGGTAAATCACTAAGCGCTATTTCGGCCGAAGTGAAGGATTTTGCACAACGCGCCAAAGCCAAAAAGCTGCAACTGCCCGAAATGGAAGGCTCGACCTTTACGATTTCCAACCTCGGCATGTTTGGCGTGGATGAATTTACCGCCATCATTAACCCTCCGGGTGCATGTATCTTAGCTGTAAGCGGCATCCAACAGGTACCGGTAGTAAAGAACGGCGCTATCGTTCCGGGCAATGTAATGAAACTGACCCTCACCTGCGATCACCGCGTGGTTGACGGCGCTACGGGTGCTGCCTTCCTGCAGACCTTGAAATCGCTGCTTGAAGAGCCAGTGAGAATTTTGATTTAAGTCCGGAAGTCCGCGAAAGTCGGAAAGTCCGAAAGAAATATCAAGCGATGGGTTTTACCTGTCGCTTTTTGTTTTCTGTCGTTCCGAGCGATCGCGAAGAATTTAGCGCGGGTTGTTGAATGCATCCTGCTTTCAGCATGCCAAATTCCCTATCTTCGCTCGATGACCTTCGCCGGCAAAGTGATCCGCTTTATTGAACAACTGCACTATACCGGCGATCCGCTGCCGCCGGGTATCCGCATCATGAACCCTTACCGCGAGTCGGAACAGGCTTTGGATATATCCAAAACCTTCTATCGCAAATATTATAACGATAACAATAAACGTCACCTTATACTGGGCATCAATCCCGGTCGTTTTGGGGCCGGATTAACGGGCGTTCCTTTTACCGACACTAAGCGCCTGGTATCCGAATGCCATATCCCTTATCAAGGTAAGGTATCACACGAGCCTTCATCGGTTTTTGTATATGACATGATTCGCGCTTTCGGCGGACCGGAGAAATTTTATGGCAAATTCTACATCAACTCGCTTTGTCCGCTTGGCTTTACAACCATAGATGATAAGGGCAGGGAAAAGAACTACAATTACTACGATAGTCGCCAGCTTCAGCGGGCCGTCACGGGATACATTATCGAAAATATTAAGACGCAGATCGGCTTAGGCGTCGAGACGGATGTCTGCTTCTGCTTTGGCACCGGTAAGAACGAAAACTTCCTGAGCAAACTGAACGATGAGTATCATTTTTTTGGTAAGATAATTCCACTTGAGCATCCGCGTTTCATTATGCAATACAAGGCACGGGCTGTGCAAACGTATATCGATAAATATATTTCGAGCTTCAAAATGGCTGACAGTCAGTGAGGAGGGTATTAATTGTCCTTAAAATCGACTTGAACAAAACATCGAAACATTTCGTAGAAACCTACCTGAAAATATTTTACTTTTATTTTTTCAGAGGAAAGACTGAGTAGCCGGAGCCCCTATCCGCAATACAGCAAGGACAACAAAACTAAATTATATGCTTATAAAGACATTTTTTATCGTTTTGCTTTTTGTACTGGCGTCGGTAGCGTGGGTGTGCATCGCAACCGCGTATGGGGCGACCTTCGGTATTGAAAAATACGACACGATCGAATTCAGCGTAATCGGCTTCGGGTCTATCCTGGTGCTTGGCCAGATATGTTTTAGCTGGTCCAGGTCAATGACCGACATGCACGAAAAGCTGAGGGAAAAATTGAACCGCATTGGTAAGGAATCAGTTGTGCCGGCCATTTTATTCCTGCTCAGCGCGGTTACTAAGCTTAATATAACCAATAAAACCGTTATGACCCTGGCCTTTGACGACCTTAACAAAGGCATCAATTCGGTGGCTTATTTTGTTTGCTTTTCGGCTGGTATCCTGCTCTCGATGTACCTGATGCTGAAAATACTATACTACTTTATAAGGCTAAGAAAAGTTCAATAAAAAAAGCGGCAGGCTGAAGCCCGCCGCCGTCAGGTTTAGGTTTCCTGGCATTGCAAACTATGATAGGGTTAAGGTTTAGTAATTTGTGAGTAGCCGGCTGTTCTGCATCATCGGCTTTACTGCCTCAACCAGGCGTACAAACTCCGAACGATAACCGTCCTCATCTTCGCCCCGACCATGTGGTCGTAATTGCCATTTTGTTTGTACTGCGAGTTGCTCACCAGCATCCCGAACAGCGGATACAAACCTGAAAATGGCCGAAGTGCTGTTAAATAATACCGCGTTATTCTTTACCGCAACAACGCTGAGTTTGCTCTGATCCCGGTTGTTTGTACCTGAATTTAACGGTCATCAGTTTATCTGAAATCAACTGTGCGATACATCTTACTTTCCTTGTTTTTCGGCCGATCTTTATTGGTTCTAAGATTTTTAAATTAAGGATGCACGACAAATGACATTTCCATAAACCGATTAAAAATTTTTATTTTGTCGCCCCAAAATGAGCTTTTTTAGCAGACCAGTTAAAACCGATAATACCGATGACGAAGCACAACTGAGCAGTTACCGTAAAAGCGGTGAAATAGCAGTTTTGGGTCGGCTGTTTGAAAAATATATGCCTTTGATCTATGGCGTATGCCTGAAATACCTGAAAGACGAGGATGAGTCAAAGGATGCGGTGATCGGAATCTTTGAAGAGCTTATTACCAAAGTAAAGCAACATGAGGTAAAGCAGTTCAGGAGTTGGGTTTATGTGCTGAGCCGAAACTATTGCCTGATGCAATTGCGCCGTGATAAAAAGGCTGAAGTGGTATCGTTGGACGATGTTATGGAATGTGCACCCTTTTTGCATCATACAGATGATAACGACAGGGAGAGAGCTATGATGGCGCTTGAACGGTGCATGGAAAAGCTAAACGAGATGCAGAAACAAAGCATCCACCTGTTTTATTTACAGGAGAGGTGTTATAAGGAGGTGGCAGAGATTACCGGCTACGCCATGAATGATGTAAAAAGCCACATACAAAATGGCAAGCGTAATTTAAAGATCTGCTTAGAAAAGAACCGTGAGTAAACCGAACGACGATATATCGCAAATAAAGAAATACCTGGAAGGCAAACTGGATAGCGGTGCTATGCACAAGCTGGAAAGGCGTGCCCTTGACGATCCGTTCCTGGCCGATGCGATAGAGGGATATGCGGGTAAGGATGATCAGCAGAAAAACCTGGCCGAACTGTCGGCACGATTGCGCAAGCGAGCCGATGGGAAGGTAAAACAACTTATTCCCTGGCGGGCAATTTCTATTGCTGCTTCCATTTTCGTTGTCCTTGGTATCGGTGTGTGGCTAGTCACTAAAAACGATCAATCGGCCAAGCCCGCTGCGACAGCCGCAAACATCAAACCGGCTAACGCATCGCCGACCCTGTCAGCCCCTTCAACTGCTTCACAGGCCAACGCCCCTAATGCTTCCACTGATACGCTCCATCCGGCTGCACTGTCATCGCCACAGCTTGCGGCAAATGCCTCTCAACCGAAATCTTTTAATCGGCATGCCAGTACGGTTTCACCTTCGGAAACGTTGGTACCCAATGATAAAGATGCCGTTTTGAGCACTCCACCGCAAAACAGCCAGGCTGTTACACCATCTGCGGAAAAAGAGTTGGGAACCGCCGATGTTTCGCAATATAAACCCAAATGGAAGGACACCGTGCCTGCAAATGAGGTAGTAGTCCAATCGATGGCCTCGGCAAGGAAGGTCGCCAAAAGCGCTCCCGAAACGTTGCTGCAAAGTAAGGTGGCCGGAGTGATGGCAACACCCAGCCTCGGAAAAAGCATCAAAGGAACAGTTTTTGCCAACGGCATGCCTATTACCGGGGCTACGGTTAAAGTGGCCGGCGCTAATTTTGGGGCTGTAACCGATGCGGACGGCCGGTTTTCACTGCACAATATACCTGAAAACGCTACGGTTTCGGTTGGATATATTGGTTATCAATCTAAAAAGGTGGATGTCGGCAATGCAGATTCTTTAAATATCGATCTCGACCCTTCGGCCAGCAGTCTTGCCGAAGTGGTAGTCGCTAATGGCGGCAGCTCAAAAAAGATCGCCAGTGAAGCTGCCCATCCCAGCACGGGCTGGCAATCCTTTAACGACTACCTGAAAAAGAACGCCGTTTCGCCGGACGGAAAAACCGGCAGGGTGCATCTTTCGTTCCTCGTCGACGATAAAGGAAATCTTAGCAATTTTAAGATCATTAAAAGCCTGAGCCCGGCAGCCGACCAAAAGGCGATCGACCTGGTCAAATCAGGTCCGGGCTGGATCAGCAGCAGCGACAAAATACCACAGGAAGTAAAGGTGACCGTGAAATTTCATCGGCCATAGCTTTTATTAATGCAAGGCCTTATCGGCAAAAGCAAAAACCTTTTGCATTACCGGTGTCGAGCGGGCGGATATGTTCTGCCTGATATTTAACTCCTCTTTGGCAATTTCGATAAACAAACCATCTATGGCCTTAGCGGTCGCATAGTCGGTTATGTCGGGGTTGATATGTTTTACAAAAGGCAGCTTGTTATATTCACCGGCTGCGGACCCATAATATTTTGTAGCGCCGACTTTGTTCAGGCTGGCTTGTATCACCGGCCTGAATTTAGCTATCAGTTGGGGCGTTGTCGTTTTTTTAAAATAGACTGTCGCCGCGTTTTTGGGGCCAAGCAATATATTGGTCACATCATTTAGCGTCATGTGCCTGATCGCGTCCACAAAGATGGGTTCGGCCTGTTTGGCGGCATCCTCTGCTGCACGGTTCATCGATAGGATCACATTGTCGCATAATTTGCCTAAACCTATTCCACGCAAAGCCTTTTCAGCATTCCTGGCCTCGGGAGGAAAAAGCAACTTTACCTCGGCATTAGCAAAATACCCATTCACTGCTGAAAGTTTACTTGCGCTTTTTGCGGTGCCCTGTAAAAGCGCATCCTTCAGCGCGCTGCCGATCTCAAACGGCGAAGGCGAATGTTGGGCAAGGATATTGTAATTTGACGGGGCCGGTTTATAGCTATCAAAGCTTGAAAGTGAAATACTTAAAGCCAGAAACGGGAGGGTAAAATAAAATCTTTTCATGATCGAAACTTAGAAAAATCTCTTTAACTTTCTTGTATAATCTTAAAACCTTCCAGGGCCAGTTTGTTATATAACTAACCGATATAGTTTTATAAAGTATTAACCTAAAATCTATTTTTTATGCGCACGGTTTACACATTGATATTTCTTGCTATGGCAACTGCATTAACATCGTTAACCGACAAGGCTCAGTTAACGATTACGAGTTCAAGCTTCTCTAATAACGGGAAAATACCGAAAAAGTATACCTGCCAGGGCGAACAGGTTAGTCCGCCGCTGCACATAAGCGGGATACCGTCCGGGGCTAAATCCTTGGCTCTTATTCTTCACGACCCCGACGCAGGTCACCAGGGTGGCTTTACCCATTGGGTGATGTGGAACCTGCCAACCGACGGAAATATACCCGAAGGTTTTAAAGGCGCTGTACAGGGCCATAACGGCGCTGAAAAGGCCGGCTACATCGGTATGTGCCCGCCCAGTGGTGTGCATCATTATCATTTCATGGTTTATGCGCTCGATAAGCAACTATCAATAGCTGAGACGACCGATAAAGCCGGTCTCGAGAAAGCCATGGCAGGCCATATACTCGCACAAGGCGATCTGATAGGCCTGTATGAGAAAATGAAATGAGCAAGTGTCTTTTTAAGCGTGCCCGGTAGCCCTGAGCAGTGTAAAAATTCCTGCTGCTATAAGAGCCGAGACGGGAATAGTAATTATCCATGCCCATACCAGGTTAATCGTAACGCCCCATCTGACAGCCGACAGGCGTTTGGTAAGTCCCACGCCGATAATTGACCCGGTAATTGTATGCGTTGTGGATACCGGGATGCCGAAGTACTGCGTAAAAAATAAGGTAATTGCGCCGGCGGTTTCTGCACTTACGCCTTCCAGCGGCGTGATCTTGGTAATGCGCGACCCCATAGTTTTAACGATCTTCCAGCCGCCCGAAAGCGTTCCGAGTGCGATCGCTGTATAGCAGGCTAAGGGTATCCAGGCAGGCATTGCACTGCCGGAGCCGATAACTTTAGCGGCTATCAGAGCCACGTAAATTATGCCCATTACTTTCTGCGCATCATTCCCGCCGTGCGCATAGCTAAGCGCTGCCGAAGAAAGAAGCTGTAGTCTTTTGAACCATTTCTCAGCGGAAGCGGGCCGGGCATTTTTGCTGAAATAAAGAACGATGATGGTTACAATATATCCTATTATGAGACCCATAAAAGGCGCGAGCACGATATAGGCTATTGTTGTCCCTACCAATTTCAGGTTTACGGCGCTTATGCCGTTGGCGCCCATATACAAGGCATTTGTGATGCCGGCACCTGCAAACCCGCCTATCAGCGTATGCGACGAACTTGATGGTATACCAAACCACCAGGTGATCAGGTTCCAACTGATGGCGGCTATCAATCCAGATAACAATACCGGCATGGTTACAAAATGTTCATTGACTATTTTGGAAACCGTTTTGGCAACGTTATGCTCCTTGACAAAAAAGAAAACGATAAAGTTGAAAGCCGCTGCCCAAAGCACCGCCTGGAATGGAGTTAAAACCTTGGTTGATACAATGGTAGCTACCGAGTTGGCAGCATCGTGGAAGCCATTGGTATAGTCGAATAATAACGCGAGGCAGATTACTACTACGAGTGAACTTGTTACCATTTATCCGGATCAGGCGTTTTTAACTAAAATTGACTCCATTACATTTGCTGCGTCTTCACACCGGTCGGTCGCTGTTTCCAGCACCGAAAGTATCTCCTTGTATTTGATCAGCTTGATCGCATCCGTTTCGTATAAAAACAAGTCGGCAACGGCCCGGTCGAACACATAGTCGGCCTGGTTCTCTACACTGTTGATCCTGATACACGAATCGGCAATATGGCGCACATTCTTCAAATCCTTTAGTTCCTTCACGGCTTTGTCCATGTCCAGCGTGGCCTGGTGGATCAGGTCGCACAATTTCCGGATATGATCGTTCAATTCATCGACACGGTAGAGCAGCATCCTGTTGGCCGCGCCCTGTATATTGTCGGCCACATCATCAATAGCCGACGCCAGGGCATGTATATCCTCGCGGTCAAAGGGCGTAATAAAGTTTTTGCCCAGCTCAAGGTAAATTTGGTGGGTTATTTCGTCGCCTTTGTTTTCGAGCTTATCGATCTGCTTGTAAAGTTCTTCGCGCGATGCCGGGTTGGCTATATTCACCGCTTCAACAAGCGTACTTGCCATACTCACCACGTTGTTCGAGGCCTGCTCAAATAGCGGGAAAAATATCTTTTTGTCTT
>JAFDZK010000062.1 GCA_018267005.1 Bacteroidota bacterium | reverse complement strand
GTACCGTTTGTTGTCCTCGGTAAGCCGGTAATAGGCGGCATTGTCTATGCCTTTAAATGATAAGGTCGGGCCGAGCTGGTTCCCTTCAGCGGTATGGTTATAAACAACATCCAATATGACCTCGATGCCCGCTTTATGCAGTTCCTTTACCATATTCTTAAACTCGTTTACCTGGTGATTATCCAGCGCCGATTTTTGCGAATAGCCGGCATGAGGTGCAAAAAATCCGAGCGTATTGTAACCCCAGTAGTTGACCAGCCCTTTTTCTTTCAGGTTGCGGTCGTTCAGATAATAGTGCACAGGCATCAGTTCTACGGCCGTAACGCCCAGCTTTTTCAGGTATTCGATAGATGATTTATGGCCCAGCGCGGTATAAGTGCCCCGCAATTCTTCCGGTATATTGGGATTGAGCTTAGTGAATCCTTTTACATGGACCTCGTAAATGACCGTATTATAATAAGCAATGTTTGGCGGCCGGTCTCCTTCCCAGTCAAAGTTCGGGTCGATCACCACTGATTTGGTCATTACCGGTGCGCTGTCGGTATCGCTGAAGCTCAGGTCTTCCTTTTCATTGCCTACTTCGTAACCGAATAACGAATCATTCCAGTCGATGGTACCTGATATAGCCTTGGCATACGGATCAAGCAAAAGTTTGTTGGGATTAAACCGATGGCCGTTTTCGGGCTCGTACGGTCCATGAACACGGTACCCGTAAAGCTGCGCCGGTTGTAAGCCCGGAATATAAACGTGCCAGATATGGCCGGTTCGTTCTATAATGTCAACCTTTTCATATTCAGTTTCGTCCGTAGGCTTATGGAATAAACAAAGCTCGACCTTTGTGGCGTTTTCAGAAAACACGGCGAAGTTAACGCCCTTACCGTCCCAGGTGGCGCCGATCGGGAAGGGTTTTCCCGGGTGATAATTTTTTTTCATTTGCAGGTTCTTGGCAGATTCTATTTAGCAAATCAATTATCTGCCGGAATGTTTGAAACCGCGCTGAAAAAATCGTTAATACTTTAAGTTATGGCTTATGAATTCGGCGGTCCTGAAGACTATTGCCAAAGCGTGGAAATTAGAGTAGAAACCAGCCCCCTGCGGTCCTGCATCCCGAAGCAAAATCAAAGGTTTTCGACTCAGAACTCGAGACTTCAGACTACTACCTATCCAACGCCATATTGATCTCCGTCGCCAGCAACCCGCTGCCGCCGCCGTAATGCTGGATGATCCTTATACCCGGATGCAATTGGTTGATGGTATCGCGCAGGTAAGTATCGGAAACTTCTTCAATGCCGCCGCCCAAAAGCACCAGGTCGAAACGCTTTTCACGGCAGGCAGCGATAGCGCCCTCATCCGTCAGGCAGGCTGTGGCTTTCCAGTTGGGGTTATTGTTGATCAGGCGTTCAACCGTGGCGACGATCGATTCGTTCCGGCCGATGACGAGGATCTGGGCTTTGTCCATGAATCAAAGATAAGTAGCTGCTTGCAGCGGCAGTAGCAATTTGTTGAAAAAGACTTTTGGGATACCCGCAGTCTTGACGGAGATATGAGGGTACTGATTTAAAGTCGCACCAATTAACCGCTACTGGCGACTGCCACTGCCACTAACCTCCATTACGATCGCTTCGCACAAAATCAACTATGGCCTGCAGGTAATAGCAGCCCGGCTGGTCTTGTTCCCGCATTTTCCCGGCTATGTTGTTCACAACCTGTTGTATTTTTTGTTCGGCGGCAATGTACGGGCACCGTGTTTGCGGGTTAGCAAATTCGCGCTGGTGGATTACGGCTATCTCGTTCAGGCGGGTTTTGATGATATTCAGCAAAGGCGCGTTCTTTCGCATGCGGCACCATGCTTCAAATTCGCCCATGTGCCGGGCTATGATCGCATGTGCCGCCGGGATACCGGCTTCACGCATCTTCAGCGTCTCGTCCCTTAGCTTCGAAAGCTCATCTACATTGACCAGGGTAACATTCGGCAAACTTGCGGCACCGGCTTCCACGTCGCTCGGAACCGACAGGTCGATCACCAATTTTGGACCTTTGTTTTCAAGATACGCTTTCAGGATGGTAGGCGCGCCTGCGCTGGTAGCGACCAGTATGATGTCCGACCCGGCAGCCAATTGAGGCAAGGTGCTTAAAGGCGCGCTTTTAAGGCCCAGTTCGGCAGCCAACCGGGTGGCTTTGTCTTCCGTGCGGTTTACCAGGGTAATGTTGCGGGCGCCGAGGTAATCCACCAGATTGCGGCAGGTATTACGGCCGATCTTGCCGGTGCCGGCAAGCAGTATCGGGCGGGCGGCGCAATCGTCCAGGTGTTCTTTAATATATTGTACGGCGGCAAACGATACCGAGACGGTGCCCCCGCTAAGCGGCGTTTCATTTTTTATCTCTTTGGACGATTGCAGCACCGTATTTACTAACCGCTCCAAAAAGGCGTTGATGCAGCCGCGTTCTTTGGCAAATTTTACGGCTTGTTTTAGTTGGCCGACGATTTCATAGTCACCTAAGATCTGCGAATCGAGGCCAGCGCCCACGTTAAAAAGATGCCCGATGGCCTCCCTGCCTTTTTTAATATAAGCCAGGTTGTTGAATGTAGTCTCGTCGCCGCGCGTTTGCGAGCAAATAAAATGGATTAGCTGCCGTGCATTGTCCGCAAATCCGTATATCTCCGTGCGGTTGCAGGTCGACAAAATAAAAAACGACCCTAACCCGAATGTTTCCGCCTGGCTAACAGCGGAATCATATTGTTCGCTGCCGATGGCAAAAAGTCCGCGTGTTGCGGCATCGGTTTTTTTATAGTTGATGCCGATGGCAAAAAAATTCGAAAGATCGGGGTATGTATTCGTTTGCATGATCGTATTTGCCAAATGCCCTAAATGGTACTAAGGGGCAAAGCTGCCCTGCGTGCTGTGAATCTACCGTTGCTTTGCCCCGGTACCATGTTCATTTTGCTTTAGCTGTTACAAAAATGATAGTTGTGCGGTTGCCCGGCTGTGACGCAGCATCGGTAAAAATGTGATTCTCGTCATATTTTGCGGACAAAAAAAAACGGGGCGGGAAACCAACCCGCACCCGCTTTCTATCAACCATCCATGCTGATTTGCATTACATCTGTACCACCTGGCTCCGCAGGCTCTCAACGATCTTACCCAAAGAAGTAATGAGATTTGCGGGTACATGATTTTTGTTGGCCCCCGCCACTAAATCGGCTTCAAATGCGTTGAAGTCGGCGTTTGTAGCCTTGCCGTTCATACGGGGATTCTTTGCCGGGTCATGAGCGTCGACCATGTTCATGCCCATGTAGGTATAATCCTTTGCACCGGTACCGACGGCTACGAAAGTTGATATGTTCATGCTCAGTTCGTCAAATCCGCTTAAATTTTTGTGGCTCACTTCACTAAGCAGCGTCGTAAAATGTCCGTTGATGCGATTATCGGCAGCGATAATAAATATGGTGCTGTCCACTACGCTGCGAATGCCTAAATAACCTTTTTCAATCATTTTACCCGGGTTGGCCGGGTCGGCTACCATCGCCGTTCCGCCGAGGGAATCATACAGAGTCGCTTTAACCGGGGTAATTTTGTTCGAGTCTTTGTGGCATGCCGAAAAGAAGAGTCCCGCAAAAGCCAGGATCATCAGCGCCGGAAATAAATTTTTAGTTTTCATGTTGTTAGCTGTTTAAAGTATATGATCAATGAATTTGTAAACCTTGTAATAGACCGACGATCCGGCCACCGGGCAACTGCCCGCCAAGTCTCTTTGAGTTGGCATAAAACGCCCGGCTTTCAGATGTAACTGTGCGCTGAAATTTTGCGCAACGGCATTACCCGAAGTCTGGAGCGGTGAAAAAGTGAACACGACGATCCTCGTTTGAGGGTTGACCAAAACATGGTCGACGCCCTTCTGCCTGTACATCCAGGCGCTGATGTTGGCGGCATCGTCCCGGCTTACCGGCTGCCCGATATCGATCCGGGCCATAACGCGGGTATGGACATCCGCTTTGGGCCGGTACACCCACCAGATATGCACTACCAGCAGGATGACCAGGGAAACGATGCCGAGCAAGCTGTACAGCAGGGCCCGCTTGATGGTTTTTGCTTTCATAGTTTGAAGTTTTAGTTTTTTAGAATGATAGTCCGGACTTTTTCGGCCCTTATTTAGACGAACGCATTAACACCGTCACCGGATTGCCATTTGACGGAAACTGTTTACAACGTGAGAGAGTACCCCTTTTGGGAATAAAGATTGTGCAGCGAATCAGTATATTAGCCCCAACAGCATATATTTTCACATGAAAAAATCGCGATTGGAGGCTTTCAGCGATGGCGTAGTCGCCATCATCATCACCATCATGGTGCTCGAGCTGAAGGTGCCCGAGCACGGCAGGAACAGCCTGAAGGACCTTTTGCCTTTGCTGCCCTTCTTCCTTAGTTATATTTTAAGCTTCATTAACGTGGGTATTTACTGGAACAACCATCACCACATGTTCTACCTCGTCGACTCCATTACCGGCGGAGCGCTGTGGGCCAACCTCAACTTGCTTTTCTGGCTGTCGCTCATTCCGTTCAGTACCGAATGGATGGCGCAAAACGATTTTTCTACCTGGCCCGTTGCTGTATACGGCGTCAATCTTATTCTATGCGGAGTTGCGTATACCATTCTTTCCCGCATCCTGGCGAGCCATTGCGCAAAAAACTCCGAGCTGGCCAAAGCCATTGGCCGCGACTGGAAAGGCAAGGCCTCTATTGTTATTTACGCCGCCGCTATTGCCCTGGCTTTCTGGCATCCCTGGGTAGCCGGCCTGTTGTATGTAGTGGTGGCCTGCATGTGGTTTATTCCCGACAGGCGCATAGAACAACGCGTTCGCGCGACGCCTCACCGCCAGGAATAAATATTTGCCTCCGGTCCGAACATCTTCTTTCAGAATCGCGTAAAACTCAACGTTATCCGTTCCGAAAATTTGTTCATAAAAATTTGAGCAAGGAATACAGGATATCATTATTTTTACGTTTAGATGATAATACCCCGATTAAATGAGCTGTAAGCCCGCTGGTTGCCTTCCCCTTTTGCTGATGCTGTTTTTTACGATCGTAAAGATCGATGGCATCGCCCAATCCAACCCTACCCCGATAGGGTTCGCACACAACGATTACAAACACAAGCACCCGCTTTTCGATGCCCTGGACAATGGTTTTACCAATATCGAGGCCGACGTTTTTCTGAAAGACGACAAACTGGTGGTAGGCCATTTTTGCCCGATCTTTCATTACGGCCGCAGCCTGGAGAAACTTTATTTGCGGCCGCTGTACAATATTGCCATGCGAAATAACGGCCGGATTTATACCAATTACGATCACCCGGTCATATTGATGATAGATTTTAAGACCAAAGCAGCGGGAACCTACCGCAAACTGGAACAAGTGCTGCAGAAATACCAGGGCATGCTGACCCATTATGAAAACGGGCGCATCGTAGAGGGCGCGGTTACCGTTGTGGTGTCGGGTCATAAACCTTACGCACTGCTTGAGGGGGAACCGCAACGGTATGCGTTTATTGACGAGGACCTGCGGCACGTCGACCGCGACACATCGACCCGGAATGTCTTTACGATGGCCAGTTGTAAATATTCAAAATTGCTTAGCTGGAACGGTATCGGGCCGATGCCGGAATTACAAAAAGAGCGCCTGCTCAGGTTTGTGGCTATAGCTCACCATATGGGAAGCAAAGTGCGCCTGTGGGCATCGCCGGAGCGTAAAGCTGTGTGGGACGGACTGCTGAGTTGCGGGGTCGACCTGATCAATACCGACCAGCTTTCAACTTTGCACGGCTACCTGAGCGCGCATACCGTCGCGACGGGCAAAGTGGGATCCTTGTAACCTTGCAGAAAACTTAATATTAAGCACCACCTGATTAAGGATTTCTTAACCCGGATTTTAAAGAACGGATATATGTGAATGGTAATTTCGTTCACGTAAAGTTGCTTATCCCGGCTTTAAATGAGGAATAATTTTGTCAGCACCAGGCACATCCGAACGTTGCTGTTTCTTCTCCCGGTCCTGGCGCAGTTTACCTGCAAAGCACAACCCACCCCTGTCCCCAACGGTTTCGCGCATAACGACTACCTGCACAAGCACCCGCTTTTTGATGCGCTGAGCAACGGTTTCGTCAATATCGAGGCCGACATATTTTTACGGGGAAATAAACTGGTCGTAGCGCACGTTTTCCCTTATTTTAAGAGCAAAAAAACGCTGGAATCGCTTTATTTTAAACCCCTGTACCAGCGGGTCACCGAGCACAACGGCCAGGTGTTCGCCAATTACAGCAAGCCCGTTATCCTGATGATCGATATTAAAACCGGTGCCGAGCATACCTACCGGGTATTGGTTCCGTTACTGGAAAAATACAGGTCGATGCTGACAAGGATGGAAAACGGCAAAATAATTTACAGCGCGGTTACCGTGGTCCTCTCCGGCCACAAACCTTACAACCTGATTGAGGGTAACCCGCGGCGTTTGGCATTTATTGACGAGGACCTGCGCAAAATATCGCGCGACTCTGCCATGCTCAACCTGTTTCCTATGGCGAGTTGCAAATATTCTCATGTGCTTAGCTGGGGCGGTATCGGGCCGATCCCTTCCCGCCAGCGGCAGCGGCTGAGGGACTATGTGGCTATGGCCCATGAGCTGGGCAGCAAGGTACGGCTGTGGGCCTCGCCCGAAAATAAGGCTGTATGGGACGAACTGCTGCTCGACGGTGTCGACCTGATCAATACCGACCAGTTGGCTAACCTGCGAAAGTATCTTAATTCAAATCCCGTAGTACTGGCCAAAGCCGATTAATGCGATACAAAAACTTTTCAAGTTAATCAAGCCGGTATGACCGGATCAACTAATTTATATTCAAAATAAATTACGATTTGTATTTAATGCCGATGATCAATTAGGCCGGCGTGCCCTACCTTTGAAAGAATACATCGCCGTTGTTATGGATGATTTTATCGCCGCCCGGTCGCAGATGGCCCTGTCATTGGGCTTCCATATCGTTTTCTCCTGCATCGGCATGGTGATGCCCTTTTTTATGGCGGTGGCCCATTTTTACTGGCTGAAAACCAAGGACCCTGTCTACCGTAACATTACCAAAGCCTGGAGCAAGGGTGTGGCCATCTTCTTCGCGACCGGAGCCGTATCAGGCACCGTATTGTCGTTTGAGTTGGGGCTGCTTTGGCCGAACTTTATGAAACATGCCGGCCCGATATTCGGAATGCCTTTTTCGCTGGAAGGGACTGCTTTTTTCATCGAGGCGATAGCACTCGGATTCTTCCTCTACGGATGGAATAAGTTCAATCCCTGGTTTCATTGGTTTACCGGGCTGGTGGTTGGCATCAGCGGTATTCTTTCGGGTATCCTGGTAGTGGCGGCCAATAGCTGGATGAACAGTCCTGCCGGGTTCGATTATGTGAACGGCCGTTATGTCAATATCGACCCGATAAAAGCGATGTTCAACCAGGCATGGTTCGAGCAGGCGTTGCACATGTCCATAGCTGCGTTCGCAGCGACGGGTTTTGCGGTTGCCGGTGTTCATGCGCTGATGATCGTGCGCCGTAAAAACCCGAGGTTCCACTACATGGCTTTTCGCATTGCGATCGTTTTCGCTGTGATCGCCGCTATTTTGCAGCCCTTAAGCGGTGACCTGTCTGCGAAGGATGTCGCACGGCGGCAGCCCGCGAAATTAGCCGCTATGGAAGCGGATTTCAAAACCGAAAAATTTGCGCCGCTTATTATCGGCGGCGTTCCGGATACGGCGACAAAGCAGGTAGATTACGCCATTAAGCTGCCTGGTATGCTCAGCTTTATGACCTCCGACGATTTTAATTCGACAGTTAAAGGCCTGGACCAAATACCAAAGGAGGATCAGCCGCCTGTTACAGTCACGCACTATGCCTTCCAGGTGATGGTAGGTTTTGGCATGCTGATGCTGGGTTTGGCGCTGCTGTATTTGGTGGCATTGGCCTGGAAACGCAAATGGTTCGGCAAGTCCTGGTTCCTGAAATTATTTGCTTTGGCGACGCCCATGGGCTTTATCGCCGTGGAGGCCGGCTGGACCGTCACCGAAGTGGGCCGTCAGCCCTGGATCATCCAGGGCGTAATGCGCACTGCCGACGCGGTAACGCCTATGCCGGGAATAGTTTATTCATTTTACGTATTTACAGCGGTATATTTTTCGCTGAGTTTGATCGTGGTGTTTTTGCTGTACCGGCAGATAAAAATGGTGCCCGTCGTCTATGATATATGAATATGACAAAGTCTATAATACAAACTTAATTTAACAGTCCCTTTCCCCCGGGCGAGAGGGGGTGCAGCCATGCTTTACGTCGTCATAACATATCTCTGGTTAGCTTTGCTGCTCTACCTGCTTTTAGGCGGCGCCGACTTCGGCGCTGGTATCATAGAACTGTTTACCACCGAGCCTAACCGCCCGCAAACCCGCCGCATCAGCTACCAGGCTATCGGGCCGGTGTGGGAGGCCAATCACATGTGGCTTATTATTGCCATCGTAATCCTGTTCGTTGGCTTCCCTGGCATTTACGCCACCATGTCAATTCACCTGCATATTCCGCTGGCCATTATGCTGCTGGGCATCATTGCCAGGGGCACGGCATTCGCCTTCCGCAACTACGATGCCGTGCATGATAACATGCAGAAAATATACAACCGGGTATTCGTTTATTCCAGTTTTATTACACCGCTGTTCCTTGGAATTATCGCCGGCAGCGCGGTTTCGGGCCGCATCGACACCCAGGCTGATACGTTTTTGTCGGCCTATATTTTTAGCTGGCTCAATACGTTTTCGTTCGCCATAGGTCTGTTCACCGTGTCGCTCTGCGGCTTCATAGCGGCTATCTACCTGATCGGTGAAGCGACCGACGAAAGCGAAAGAAAACGTTTCGTTCGCAAGGCCAGGCAAATGAATATTGCAGCCGTCATATCCGGCGCCCTGGTGTTTATTTTCGCTGCTGCCGATGACATCCCGCTGGCTGGCTGGGTATTCGGCAACCCGGTTGGCTTAACTGCGGTTGCGCTTGCCGGTATCTCGCTGGTTTTACTCTGGTTGCTCATCCACCGTGGCAGGGCACGGACATTACGCCTGCTCGCCGGTTTCCAGATCACCATGATATTGCTTACCGTCACTTATAAACACTATCCCAATATTGTCATCCTCAAAAACGGGTACCTTTCCCTGCTATCCAACCGGGGCGATGACAAAACCATTCACGCGCTCGGAGTTGCCCTGCTGACAGGCAGTGTTTTCATTTTACCCGCGCTGGTTTACCTCATCTACAGCTTCCAGAAAAGGGATATACAGGAACATTAAGGTGCATGTTACACTTCCGCACGTAAGTCGTCCGTTTCCGAACACTTATATTCTATGTCCTTATTTATAATCAACTGATTATAAATCATTTGTGAAATCGGCATCATTGTTATACGAAATGAGTCGTAAAACATTCGTCATGTTGAAAAATTACCTTAAAATCGCCTTTCGCAACCTGAAGACCAGGAAAGCGTTCTCTTTCATCAATATCACCGGGCTTGCCGTTGGCATGGCCGGGGCGATACTTATTGCGTTATGGGTGCAGAATGAGTACAGCTTCGATTCGTTCCATGCCAATAACAAAACGTTATACAAGGTATGGTACCGTTTCCCTGCCAAAGAATGGACAGGCACACAGGACATAACCGCAGGCCCGCTCGGCAACGCGCTTAAACAGGAATACCCGGAAATCAAAAGGGCTACCCGCATTTACTGGAGTGAAGACCGCTTGTTCAATTACAAAGATGTGTCGCTTAAGGCAAAGGGTAACGAGGTGGATAGAGATTTTCTAACCATGTTTAGCTTCCCCCTAACGGAGGGCAGCGCAGCCCACGCATTTGACGATGTGAACAGCGTAGTGCTTACCAAACACCTGGCAACCAAAATATTCGGTAATGCCGACCCGCTGAACCAAACGGTCAGGCTCGATGCCAAGCAGGTTTATAAAGTAACCGGGGTAATGCAGGACCTGCCCAATAATACCGAGTTCGACTTTGAATACCTGCTGCCTTTACCTACAGCGGGTGCGTTCAATAACGATAATGCCTGGGGCTCCAACAGTTACTACACCTATGTACAACTACAGCCCGGCGCCAATATCGACCAGGTGAACAACAAGATCAGTTCAATAGTTAAAAGGCATGTATCGGATAAAAACAACATTACCCAAGTATTCCTTTACCCGTTCAGCAAAATGCATTTGTACAGCAGGTTTGACAACGGGAAGGTCGCCGGCGGACGTATAGAGATCGTGCGGTTGCTGCTTATTATAGCCGGCATTATTTTACTCATCGCCTGCATCAATTTCATGAACCTGAGTACTGCACAAAGCCACAAGCGGGCCATGGAAGTGGGCGTGCGTAAGGTGATGGGCGCCGCAAGGAGCAATCTTGTAGGCCAATTTTTAGCTGAATCGCTGGCCGTTACGCTTATAGCCGGCGTTGCCGGTTTGTTCATTGCGCAGCTATGCCTGCCCGCATTCAACCAGCTTACAAGCAAAAATCTGCATATTCAATACCTGGAGCCCGGTTTTTGGCTTATATTCCTTGGTTTTATTTTGCTGACCGGTATTCTTGCCGGCAGCTATCCGGCTTTCTTCCTATCTGCATTCAGGCCGGTTAAGGTGTTAAAAGGCCGGTTTAATTCTGCCAGAAGGGCATTTAATCCACGTAAGGTGCTGGTGGTTGTGCAGTTTGCCGTGGCCGTGGTTCTTATTACATCGACTATCGTGGTATACCGCCAGATCAAATTTGCCCAGAACCGGGATGCGGGTTATAATATCGATCACTTAGCCCAGGTACCCATAGAAGGCGACATACGCAAAAATTATCAACTGATAAAAAATGATCTGATCGCTTCAGGTGCGGCCACGGCTATGTGCGAGACCGGGTATGTCATTACGCTTAACGGTAATACATCTTCGGGCTTTTCCACGGATGGCGGGAACCCGGATCAGCAGAAACTAACCTTTACCCAATTTGGAACTTCAGGCGATTTTATTAAAACGATGGGACTTAAACTGATCGGCGGCAGGGATCTTGATTTTAATGCCTTTCCGTCCGACACCGCTTCGTGCCTGCTCAATGAAACCGCTGTTAAACAAATGGGGATCAAGGACCCTGTAAATTCCCTGGTCAAGGCGGGCACACGGCGCTTCCGCGTGGTGGGCGTATTTAAAGATTTTATCATAGGATCGCCCTATGATAATGTTAACCCAATGATAGTTTATGCATCAAAAACGTGGACATACAATATGGTGATACGTTTTAACGGTCAAAATGATATGGCCAGGAACCTGGCGGCCGCCGAAACGATCTTCAAAAAATATAACCCGGCTTATCCATTCACCTACCAATTCGTCGACCAGGACTACCAGCAAAAATTCAACGATCAGCAGCAGACGGGCAAGCTTGCGGCCATATTCGCCTGCCTGACCATATTCATCTCGTGCCTGGGTTTGTTCGGCCTGGCCTCCTACATGGCGGAGAATCGCGCCAAAGAGATCGGCATACGCAAGGTATTGGGAGCAAGCGTTGCCGGCATTACGCGCATGCTCACCCACGAATTTGTTACGCTCGTCATCATCGCCATTGTCATTGCAGTTCCCGTAGCTTCCTGGGCCACGCATAAATGGCTGCAGGATTTCACCTACCGCATCCATATCGGCTGGCTGACGTTTGCCATAGCCGGACTTTCGGCAATTTTTATCGCGGTTTTTACGGTAAGCTTCCAGGCGGTAAAGGCGGCCCTGGCCAACCCGGCCGACAGCATCCGGTCTGAATAAATCATCAACCCATCACACATAAAATGGAATGCAGGCTCACGGGCCTGCATTTTTATTTGCAATAAAATAGCTGTTACACCATAGTTGATTTGCCGTATTTAATTAGATTTGGTTTGATATAAACCCCAATACATATATTCATGAAGTTCTGTTCTGTTTTATTTGCTGCGCAATTCATGGTCGCACTTTGCTGCGCCCAGGTAAAAGTCGACAACCTGCTTTGCGAGAACCGTACAAACCCACTCGGCATGGACGTTACGCAGCCTCGTTTTAACTGGCAGTTGAACTCGGATAAACGCAACGAAATGCAAACGGCTTACCGCGTGCAGGTAAGCGAAAGCGAGGCATTTCATGGATTGGTATGGGATTCAGGGAAGATCATGTCCGACTCGTCGGTTTTTGTCACTTATAAAGGTAAGCCGCTGTTGTCGGGTAAAAGATATTACTGGCGGGTGCGGGTGTGGGACAATCACGGTGCGGCATCACCCTGGAGCCAGGCCGCCTGGTGGCAGATGGCGCTTTTGCACACCGGCGATTGGAAAGCCAAATGGATAACGCCCGGATACCAGGAAGACACCCTCAACCGCCCGAGCCCGCTGATGCGCAAACAATTCGACCTTCATAAAAAGATAAGATCCGCAACTGCTTATATCACGGCGCATGGCATGTACGAGGCGCAGATAAACGGTCAGCGTGTAGGCGACGCCTATCTTACCCCCGGCTGGACAAGCTACCATCATCGGCTAGAATACCAAACCTATGATGTGACCGGCATGTTAAAGGAAGGGCAGAATGTCGTCGGCGCGATGCTGGGCAGCGGCTGGTACCGCGGCATCATTGGCTTTAGCGACAAGCGGAATGTTTACGGCAAGGATATAGCCCTGCTGCTGCAAATAAACATCACTTATACCGATGGCAGCACGGCAGTTGTCGCTTCCGACGAAAGCTGGAAGTCGTCGACCGGCGAAGTGCGCTACAGCGAGATCTACAATGGCGAAACCATCGACCATAATAAAGACCAGCCAGGTTGGGCCGAGCAGGGTTTTGACGATTCGAAGTGGAGCGGCGTCAATGTACAGGATTACCCTAAGGACATTTTGCTGGCTACTTATAACGAGCCGGTCAGGAAGCACGAAACTTTCAAACCGGTGCGCATCTTCAAAACACCAAAAGGGGAACAGGTGATCGATTTCGGTCAGAATTTGGTTGGATGGGTGATGATCAAAGTAAAGGGCAAGCCCGGCGACACCATCAAGGTATGGCATGCCGAGGTATTGGACAAGCTGGGCAATTTTTACACCGAAAACCTTCGCGCCGCCAAAGCGCAGGATATTTATGTGCTGAAAGGCAACGGCGAGGAAACTTTTGAACCTCATTTCACTTTCCATGGCTTCCAGTTTATACGTATTCAGGGTTATGCGGAGGATTTGATCAAACCCGGCGATGTTACCGCGGTCGCTTTATATTCCGATATGCCGGTAACGGGCACGTTCAGTACTTCGAACCCGCTCATCAACCAACTGCAGCATAACATCCAGTGGGGCCAAAGGGGTAATTTCCTCGATGTGCCGACCGATTGCCCGCAGCGCGATGAACGCCTTGGCTGGACGGGCGATGCGCAGGTATTTTCGCGGACAGCGACTTTCAACATGCGCGTAAACGACTTTTTTGCCAAATGGCTGCGCGACGTGGCCGCCGACCAGGGAGCGAATGGGGCAGTGCCTTTCGTGATACCGAACTGCCTCGGCTTTGTTACCCCGAGCACGGGCTGGGCCGATGTGTCGACCGTAGTGCCCTGGAATATGTACCTGGCTTACGGCGATAAACGTATCCTGTCGATACAGTATCCCAGCATGCAGGCCTGGGTGGATTACATGCAAAAGCAGAGCAGGAACGATCTGTGGAACAGCGGTTTTCATTTCGGCGACTGGTTGTTCTATAGCGTTGACGATGATACCGACGGTTCATCCGCTATTACCGACAAATATTTTATCGCGCAGTGTTTTTACGCCTACTCAACCCAGTTGCTGATCAACGCAGCGACGGCACTGGGTAAACAGGATGATGTAAATACTTACACCGCCCTGCTGAAACGAATTAAAGATGCTTTTTTTAAGGAATACGTAACGCCAAACGGCCGCTTAGTGTCGGGAACGCAAACGGCTTATACACTTGCGCTGAATTTCGATATGCTGCCGGAATCGCTGCGCGCGCAGGCGGCACAACGGTTAGTGGATAATATCCGCGCTTACGGCAACCACCTGACCACCGGCTTTTTGGGTACGCCTTACCTGTGCCATGTGCTTACGCGCTTTGGGCATAATGATATCGCTTACCGGTTATTGCTGCAGGACACGTATCCCTCGTGGCTGTACCCGGTAAAAATGGGCGCGACCACGATCTGGGAACGCTGGGATGGCATCAGGCCGGATAAAAGCTTTGAGGCAGCCAGCATGAACTCGTTCAACCATTATTCCTACGGCGCTATCGGCGACTGGATGTACCGCGTTATGGCGGGTCTGGATACCTACAGCGATCAGCCGGGTTACAAGCATATCCGCGTAATGCCGCATCCGGGCGGCGGTTTTACCAATGCCAGCGCCAGCTTAGATACCTATTACGGCAAGGCAAGTTCAGGCTGGGAAGTGAAAGACGGCAAAACGAATTACACGATCAGCGTACCGGTGAATACCAAGGCGGATATTTTCCTGCCTGCCGATAATGCCGGCCAGGTAACCGATGATGGCCAGGCGCTTGCAGCCGACAAGGACATCAGCACCGGCGACGTGGAGAATGGCTATTTAGTGATCCATGCAGGTTCGGGTACTTATCATTTTGCGGTGAGTAATCCGCCGACAGTGACGCAAACGACAGGATCGAAATAAATTCCAAATTGCGCCGCGAAGGGCTGAAAACGAATGGTGACTCTTAATTTTGCGTATGCATATGAGTAATTTGCTGCCAACATATAGCTTTTCCGATCCACACTGAAAAAAAGCGAGAGCTTATTAGATGAATATGATCAAAAGTTGACCTTAGTTTAAATCACCCCCCATTCACTATATGCCAGCATCTATCCAGGAAGACCAAACATTTACCAAGATAACCGCCGCCGACCCGGTATTGGCCAACCAACAGTTTGAATACTGCAAGTTTGTGAGCTGCGATCTCCCAGGCGCCGACCTGAGCAATATATTGTTTATCGAATGTGTTTTTGAAGATTGCAACCTGTCGCTGATTAACCTGGGCGGCACGGGCTTGCAAAACATCCGCTTCAGGAACTGCAAACTAGGGGGGGTGAACTTCAGCCGTAGCCTGGATTTTTTGATGGAAATGCATTTTGACGGCTGTATTTTGGATAATGCCGTTTTTTATAGAAAGAAGAATAAGAAGGCGATGTTCAAAGATTGCTCGATGATCGAGGCTGATTTAACTGAAGCAGACCTGGCCGATTGCAAATTTGATAATTGCAACCTGCACCGGGCGACGTTCGATCAAACCATTCTGAAAAATGCCGACTTAAGCACTTCCTACAATTTTACCATGGATCCGGACAATAATCATATCAAAGGCGCTAAATTCTCGGTACATGGATTGCCGGGATTGCTGCTGAAGTACGGGATAGAGGTGAAGAATTAGCGTGATGAGGGCGACCTGGTGAAGGCACAGTATTTGAGGAAGTTTGAGTGAAATGACCAATAAACGTTTTACTGCTATAATCCTGGCCATCAACATCCTGTTTATAGCCATCTCGGTGGCGCGGTTTGTCTGCTTTAACAGTCAGATTATTGTTGACCCGGGAAAAGCTGCGCCTGTTCAGATACCCGAAAACTCATTATGGTACATTATACCGCAAATCCTGAGCCTGATGGTTCTTGGAGGATTAGTGTGGTTATTAAAATTCCTTGGCGAAAACGTCTGGATCAGGGGCGGTTTGGTAGTGTTCATGCTATGCCGGATCGCCACACTTATCACGATACATTTATTCGGCGGGCAATTTTTAATCGATCACGAATTAGTACTTATCATTCTTAACTACCTGGACTTCTTTGTAGCGGTTTATGTTTTCGCGACCTTGCCGCTCATCAGAAACGCGTACCTGCGAGCTTATTTCAGGTGGTTAGTGATCTTCCTCCTTTTGTCGATAGTATTGCCGTTGGTAGGCGAGAAACTTTACGATGACCTGAATATGCACTGGGCATTATTGAACAGGGAAGTAATAGCGCTTCTGCCATTCTTAGTCACCCCATTTTTATTTATCAGGGCTTTAAAGGTTATCAGGTTAAACCTGGTTTAATAATATCGGCTCACTTTAAGCTTACCCTGTGCACATCCAAATCCTGGAAATCGTAACTAAAATCGGTTGCCGGCGAAATCGGTTTCATCTTAAACCCGTCGGGTTTGCCGTCCTGGTCCAGCGAAAACATGATAAAGGCGTCAGCATCCATGCTGCGGATGGCCCATTTCACTACAAAGGTATTAGCCTTGTAGGGCAGCACCTCACCGCTCAGCTTGGGCGAACGTTCGGCCCTGAAAAACAGCCTGCCGTCCTTTAACGTAAGATCGATATCGCCGAGCCAGTTATCGTGATAGGTTCCGGCATATTGGCCATAATCGACCTTATCGTGGCGGTCGTTAACCTGCTTCCACACTGCGCCCGTCACTTTTTTAGCGTCGTCACCGCGCGATTTAACCTGGTCGGCATAAAATTGTACCCAATTCCGGCTATTCAGGCCCAGGTAAGTATCCTTGATCTGGTTGGTCACTGCGCTAAAGGCTGCTCCCGACTGTTGGTTAGTCAGCACGATGATAGCGAGCTTGAGTTCAGGAATAAGATCGACTTTAGTCACCATGCCGTCGATGCCGCCGGTATGGCTCACCTCCTTATAACCTTTCGTGTCATTTAGGAACCAGCCCAGTCCATAAGCGCCAAAATGGGTATTGTAATAGCCCGGCGCAGGTATCGGTATAACGGTTTGCGGCATCCACATCTCGTTATGTATGGCTTCGCTGAACAACCGTTTGCCGTCGCCGTATTTTCCGTTATCCATTTGCATTGCGGCCCATTTACTCAATTCATGCACGCTGGAATAAATGCCTCCCGCGGCGTCACCGGTAATTGTTTCATAACGCTGAATGGTCCTTACCGTCCCGTCTGCCGGCGCGTGGGCGTCGACATAATTGCTGTTGCCGCTGATCCGCTGGAAGGCGGCGCGGCTTTTGGTCATGCCGAGCGGCTGCATGATGCGTTTTTCAATAAAATCTTCCCAGCTCATACCCGAAACGCGTGCGACCACTTCGCCGGCAACCTTGTATAGCTGGTTATCATAAGCATAGGCGCTCCGGAAGCTGGTAACCGGTTTGAAATAACGCAAGTTATGGATCACATCCTTCATGGTAAAATCCGTCGAATCCGGGAAATCCATCAGGTCGCCGGCGCCAAGGCCCAGGCCGCTGCGGTGGGTCAGCAGGTCGCGGATGGTGAATTCGGACGTAACCCAGGGATCGTAAAGCCTGAACTCGGGGATATAATCAGTCACCTTATCATCTAAGTGCAATTTGCCCTCATCGCACAATATACCTATGGCCGCAGTGGTAAAAGCTTTACTGTTGGAAGCAATGCCGAACAATGTATTCTCATCTACCTTGCCGCCTCTCGCCAGTGAGCGTACGCCATAGCCTTTTTCGAACACGATCTTGCCATCCTTTACGATGGCCACTGCCATGCCCGGCACATCGAACGTTTTGAGCGTGCGCGCCACCAGTTTATCGATGCTGTCCGGCGCCATCTGGGCGTTGGACAGAAAGGGTATAAATAGAAGAAAGGCAGCGATGAGGCCGAGTTTGGCACGAAAGGTTTGCATGGTAAAATGATTTGTGCTAAAGATAAAATGATTTAGGCATTTAATAGATAGGGATTGATTAAGCGGCGGCCAAAATAGCGTCTTTTGGCTAAAGCCATTTCCTCTTTTATTGCTCATCCGTCCCATAAATGGGACGGCAATGAATTT
>JAFDZK010000061.1 GCA_018267005.1 Bacteroidota bacterium | reverse complement strand
GGGTGGGCGCAAAGGATCAGTTTCTCGATAATTCAAAGGCCGGCGGTTATTCAATTGGCATGAACAATACGGGTAAATTGAATAAGTTTGCAACCAGGAAAGACGGAAGCAAGTATGACAGAGTTAATGATGTCGCCCTTGCCGGGAATGACTTTACGATCCCCTATTTTGATAAAATCGTTTCGGCATCTAAAATGATAGCTGGCAAAAATATCCATCACCTGATGCTTGCCATGGATATGAGTATTGATGAAGAAGGCAATATCCGCTGCATTGAAATAAATAACAGAAGCAACGAAATAAACTTTCATCAGCTAAACAACGGCCCGCTTTTTGGTGAGTTTACCGATGAAGTTATCGCTTATTGTGAAAAACATACAGAAAACTTATACAAGGAGTTCACCATCACTACCATACCCTTTGTACCATAGTTTTATAAAATTTATTTGATAAGCGTCCGGGGCATTTGTCCGGGACCGACGGTTTTTATTTATGAAAATTACGATCATTTTGAACCAGCCCTACCCCTATGGCATGGCCTGTACTAACAGGATACATTTATATGCCAAACGGTTTAGAGAGCGTGGAAACGATGTCGAGATCATAGTGCCCAAACCAACTGAAAGCCACCGCACACCTGTAAGGAATACGGAAAGGACGGGCGTTTATGATGGAATAAAATTTTGGTATCCCGTTAAGCCGGCGCGCAGTAGCTCGTTCTTTAAGCGCCGGGTGGACGATGTATTCTCCTATTTCAAAACATTAAGTTACGTATTAAGAAAAAGACGCGGCTCTGATATTTTGCTGTTGGTCGACACAAGGTTTTATATGGGGCTCACCTATAAGTTGTTTTGTGTATTCACTGGCTGTAAGCTGGTCGCCGAAAAAAGTGAGCTGCCTTTCGTGTTTTCAAAAAAGACACCGCTGACGAAGGTCTTTCATCGGTTTTATGAAAAATATTTTTTCCGGTGGTATGATGGCGTGATCGTCATTTCCAATAGCCTTTTCAAGTATTTTGGTGAAAGAGTCGGCAAAAAAACCAAATTGATCATCGTACCCATCTTGACGGATAGCAGCGTTTTTAAACCGACCCCCGGCAATAGCGGCGAAATCGTGTACGCTGGCGTTTTAAACCAGTTCAAAGACGGCATTTTTGACTTGTTGCAGGCTTACAATGATTTCAAAGAAAATACCCCGGGTAAAAAACTTGTTCTGATGGGAGATATAAATCTTTCACCCGACAAAAACGAGGTCAACAGATTTATTGATGAAAATAACCTGCAGCAGGATGTCGAAATAACGGGCTATGTCAGCCGGCAAGCGATGATCGACAGGTTAACAAATGCTGCCGTGCTGGTGCTGGCTAAGCCTGCCAACCAACAGGCTGAACATTGCATTCCTACCAAGCTGGCGGAATACCTTTCGACAGGTAAGCCGGTATTGACGACTAAAACCGGTTCAATCCCTATGTTTTTGACAGATCAAAAGGACGCTTACCTGGCCGAACCGAACAACCCGGATCATCTGGCCGAAAAATTGCAAACTATATTCTCGAATTACGAAGAAGCTGAGGTTATAGGCGCTAACGGCCGCAGCGTTGCCCTTGAGCAATTTGAATATTCCGCCCAGGGCGACAGGATAATTTCATTTTTTGAACAGATGATTAAAAATAACGTATAATAAGAGCCGTAATAACGTTGATTTTAGCCCCATCCAGGCCCGCAAATACATTGCTATCCAAATATTGAAAAACTATATAAAAAAACTAAAAAATGCTTGTCACTATCCATAAAGACCGCTATGATCGGTTCGATCCTTTTTGCGAAATATTTGAAAAGATACTCGACTACAACAATATCCCTCACATGCGTGTCGACGCGAGTGACATCGACTTTTGGGACAACGTAAAAAAATCGGATCTTTTTATTTATCGCTGGATACAATGGGACGACCATTTGCAGATAGCAAAGAATATTATGCCTATTGTTGAATACCAACTGGGTATACCCTGCCTGCCCGACCAGCGTACCTCATGGCATTATGATGATAAGATCAAGCAGTACTATATGCTGCACTTAAAAGGTTATCCGTTTATAGATACCTGGGTTTTTTATGATCGCAAAAAGGCGCTTGAATGGCTGGACACGGTACAGGAATACCCCTTGGTGTTTAAACTTAAAGGAGGCGCTGCTTCGTACAATGTTTTGCTCGCCAAAAGTAAAAAATCAGCTACCCGCCTGATCAATAAAATGTTTAGCGAAGGTATTACGAGTAATAATATCTCTTTCGGGAAAACCACAAAGGAAGTCGATTTTAATATCAAAAAATTTGTTCGCCACCAGGGCGGAAACCTCCTGCGCAAATGGCGGGGCGAAGATGCCGAACCCTTCTGGCAGCTAAATAAAAACTACGTTCTGTTCCAGAAATTTTTGCCGGGCAACAAATTCGACACACGTATTTACGTTGTCGGCGGCCGGGCCCTGGCTTTCAGACGGATGGTACGCAAAAACGACTTTAGGGCCTCAGGAAGTGGAAATAACGACTTCAATCCGGATATGATTGACAAGCGCTGTATCAAAATAGCCCTTCAGATATCGGAAGAAATGCAGTTTCAGGCAATGGCCTATGATTTTCTTTTCGATGAGAAAGGGGAACCTTTTATTGCTGAGATCAGCTACGCTTCAATCGGCAGGATTCTTAATAAATGCCCCGGATATTGGGACAAAGACCTGAATTTTTTTGAGGGACATAATTGGATACAATATTTTCAACTGAAAGACGCCCTAAAAATGCCCGACTTAAAGCAGCCTGAAAATCTGGTTGAAAATTCCTGATGCTTATATGCGGCGTGCTGATTGTTTTCTGAAGCTGTCACTGTAAAGCCCGGCATAGCAAGTAGCCGCGCATCGGCAATCTTTTTACTACGCGATCGCTTGAATCAGTAGATTACCGATACCGCATATATATTGCCAAGGTCGGCTGAATATTGTTCCATTCCGAATTTTTCCTCAATGGTATCATGAGCCTTGATGCTTATTGGTTTTAATTCATCCCTGTGATTAAGAATGTATTCCAACGTAACGGCAAGATCCTTTGCGTCATTTTTCTTTACCATAAAGCCATTTACCCGGTCTTTGACCACGGTGCCTATAGACGCGTCGTCGGTAACAACAGGCACACATTGCACATTCATGGATTCGAGAATGGCCATTGGCAAGCCTTCACCGTATAGAGATGGCAAAAGGAACACGTGCGATTCTTCCAAAGCCTTCCACTTTTTATCGCCGCCTACCACGCCATGATAGGTATAATTTAAGCCAGGTATAGTTTGTAATTCGTTTAATACGTTTTGCAGCTCCGGACCCGTTCCGTACAGGTTGAAACTAAATTCGTTGAAATATTTGCTCAACGACCTAAGCGCTTCGATGATCACAAAGATGCCTTTTGATTTGACCACCCGTCCCAGGAAACAAAAAGCAAGTGGTTTACTAAAATCCTTTGCCAGGTGTTCAACCGCTCTTTTTCCGACGGCATTAGGCAAGGCAAAACAGTTATTGAACGCGTAGTTTTTATACAATTGCTCTTTTTCCAAATCACTCAAAACTATCACAACATTCGAATGAGTGAGCAACAGGTTGATCATTCGGCTAAGCAACGAACCTCTTTTAGGCGGGTTCATTAAATAATATCCGCCATGCGCATGAAAGATCACCTTTTTCTTCATAACGAACCGCGCCACCCAAAAAAGCGCAAAATCCCGGTTAAGCGATGCGCGTTCAAAACCCGTGTTTAAATGTATGGCATCCACCTTATATTTCAGGATATTGTAAATAAACTGGGGTACCAGTAGAAGCTGGTCGGCAACCCACGAAAGGTCCCTGTTCTTTTTATCTACCTTGCCCACCTTGAAGTGAATAAAGCGGATGGACGGATCAGAAAACTCGATAATGTTCCTGACGACCGTAGAAATACCGCTGACATTGCTTTTTTCTTCCAGCGAAGGCGCGGTTATAAGTACTTTATATTGCATTGCGGTAGATGTTTCAATAGGTATGGGTATCATGGCAGAATTATTTAGCTCTTGCATAAACACCAAAAGCCACAATTTTGATTTATAATTTATCCAATTTATCCCAGCCGGAGGTATTGTATTTACCGTGCCAGAAATTGATTGCTAACCAGGCAAAAAAACTGAGCTTTTTATGTTTCTTATGGACGATCTTATCCAAAGCGGTTACCAATTCGCGGCCCATATTTTGATAGCTCATTTCGTCGATCATTTCCAGCGACTTCTTCGACATAACCATTTTGGTGTCCAGATCCAGACTAATGTATTTATTTATTTTGTCGGTCATCTCGCTGACACTTAACGGATTGAAACCAAAACCATTTACGCCTTCTTTAAGAAGACTGTTACGTGCATTGATCTTATTGCTTAACAAAACAGGAAGACCTGCTGCAAGCGCTTCATTTACCACCAGTCCCCAACTCTCGGACAGGCTCGGTAAAATAAATGCGCTCGCATTATAAAAATAAGTGGGTATATCGGTATTATTTACAGCGCCAAGGAAAACCACACGCTCCAATTTCAGATTGGTTTTCAAATGGTTCAGGTGCTCAAATTCGGGACCATCGCCAATAATTACCAATTTATACTCCGGATTCTTTGCTTCTATCAGCTTCCACGTCCGCAACAGGTTGTCGAGGTTTTTTATGGGAACCAGTCGGGCAACGCAAACGATCACCTTGCCAACGATCTCTCTGCTGGTATTAAATTTAAAGAGTTCGTTATTGATACAATTATACCCATGAAAAAACACTACGTTATTTCTGTCGAGCCCGGCATATTCGGCATCATAATCCTTTGTAGGCAGCCACATCCCGTCGATCTGCCGCGTGATCAGATCTTTTATACTTTGAACCAGCAGATTCCTTTTTACCTGTGAAGGTTTGGCATCATCAAACATGATGAATTTTTTCCGGTGATTTTTTGCCCAGCGGATACCCAATGCTCCCGAAAAGAAAACGATCGATCCGGTAATAACGACGTCCGGGTCTATTTCGTCAAGTTTGGCAAATAATGCACTTTTCAACTTCTTGACCGACAATTCGTTAAAGCTTTGTTCAGGGAAAAGGCAGCTCCACCATTTTTCCACATTGTCATAACGGTCAAAAATATAAGGCGATCCTTTGCCAAAAAGTTCAATGGCGTAAAATTCAATATTATTACTGTTGAGGAATTTTTTGAGATAGGTAAGCCTGCCTTTCCAGTATACACGAAAATCATTATGTAAGATCAGGACCTTCAATTATGTTCCTCCTTCAGCTTGAATTTATCCCACAGTATAGGGAAAAAAGTTTTAAGCCACAATTTTATAAAAGAAATTGCGTAGTCGGCAGGAAAATGTTTTCTTATGTAATACAAATATTCCTTGTATGCCAACCCCTTGGGGCTGTAAAGGTATGCGATTCTTTTTTTCAGCGAGTTTTTGCCCGACAGCCAGTTTGCACCGTGGTCGTCCTCGCAATATCCGTAATAGCCCGGCGCTATCGCAACATTTATACCGCTTTTAAAAGCTGTAAGCGTATAATCGAAGTCGGCTAAACAATGTTTATAATTATCAGGAAAAATGCCGATCTGGTCGACCGTGGCCTTGTCGACCAGCAAAATATTGGCGTTGCATGAATGACAGGTTATCGCTTTACGCGAGTCAGGTTCAGCGCGAAAATATTTACTGTGCTTTATATTGTAGTGAATATTGCCCCCGTACGTTAGCCTGTTTGATACGGAACTCAAAGTTGAGCCCACAATTATGTTGCCTTCACGGCCTGTCTTAACATATGCCGACAAGAGCCTTTGGAGCGAATCGTCAAATAGCACCACGTCGTCATTGAATAAAAGGAAAAGGTCGTAACTTTTTACATTCATCGCATAGCGCCAGATTGCGCGCATTCCGCCTGCCCAAAACAGGTTACCGCTGCCGGTGACTACGTCGATAAAAGGATATTTTTGTTTAACAGCCTCGCCGGTGCCATCGGTCGACGCATCGTCCATTAAATGAATATCGATTTTCAGCTTATTAAAATACTCCTGGCCGATTAAACTTTGCAGAAAATCGAGGGTTTTCTGTTTACGGTTATAACAGGTGAGTAAAACGGCGATGTTTTGCTGCAATACATCTTTCATGCTATAGCTCGTACGGGTTTTTTGTCGCCCAAAGGTCGTTTCTTTTCCAGTTTACCGAAATCGACCGTTAAAAATGGCAGGAATATAAACACCAGGAACAGGGGCAAAAAAAGAATCGGCTCACCAAAGCTGATTGCAAGCAACACAAGTACAGCATAAACCAGGTACTCTTTCCGTTTGAGAAAATTCGCGCAGAGTTTAACATAGCCAAACACTAAAAAGAGCAACCCTATAACACCAAATTTCGCCAGGAAATCGAATATCCCGTTTGATATGTTAACGTTATATTGTTTAGTGATCACAGCATCGTATTTATTGCTCAAGCCTAATATAAGGTTGTATCCCAGGTTATCTTCAAGGTAGGTCATACTCGCAAACCGGTTTAGCGGTATCTGTTCGCTGTGTTTTTTGTGATACATCGATATCTCTTTAAAGTGTTTTAATCCGTCCATATCGTCATCATATACTGCCTGAATTTTTTGGCCCAAGACCGGTATGGTCATAAACAGGATAATAAACGCCGGTATCATAAGCACAACCCAGAGGTTTACTTTTGGCACACGGTAGCGATAAGCCAGGAAGAACACTATAAACAGGGCGAGATAGTTGGTTGTCGAGAACGTGGTAATAATGGCGACAATAAAAATGATAGCTATCGTAGCGAACCGGAATTTATTCCTGAAGAAGTGAAATAGCAACGTTATGGTCAGGAAGCAGCCGTAGGCGCCCGGCTCCCATACGAAGCCTGAATTACGATATTCGTGCAATCCTTTGGTAAAGCTGAAGATAATAAAATTAGTAAACCCGGGGATCGTATTTGCCTTGGGAAGACCAAGCGACTCGGAAAAGCTGTATATCACATCCGCAAAGCCCGCTACCTGGAACAAGTAAATTACCAGGTCGATAATGGTCAGGTGCAGCATCACTTTGATTACATTATCTATTAGCTTTTCTCTTAAGATAATACAGTAAACAAAGGTGAGCAGCCCGTACTTGAAGAGGAATAGCACATCGCTTTGAAGGAACTCCAGGTCGATATTGACCCCAAAGAAATTAACGACTATAAAATAGCGTATACCGACGTATAACAAGTATACCAGGGAAAATAAGCCAAAAACTTTCAGGTCTTTTACCTTGAACTGCTTTTTGACCAGTGCATAGATAGACATCAGCACCAATATTCCAAACCATATATAATCGTTATGCGATATGGCGTTCGCACTCGACGACAACAGTAAAAAGATCAGGGTAATAAAATAATCCATACCAATTTTAAATTAATCAGGGGTTGGGGTAATAATTACTTTTCTGATTCAGCGGCATAGAATTAAATCCACACTTTATCGCAGATTTATAACTACTATAAAATTATAAATTATTTGCAGAACCGCCTTCTGGAATCTTATACGCATAAAATCATATCAGGTATACATTTTCATCAAACTATTTTGCCCAGATACCGCTCGCTTTTTCCTCCATGATCAAACGGCATTGATAAGTAAATACCACGTTCATCGCCAATTGCAGCACAATATTGGCAACTACCGTGCCGGGTATGCCGATTTGCCTGATAAGGACTATCGAAAGGGGTATATTCAGGACGCCCGCAATCACAACAAGAACGAGTTGCACCTTAAGCTTTCCTACTCCATTAAGCATGTAGCTGTGGATGATCTGCCAGGTTTGTACGCTGACGTTGATAGCCAGGGATAGTGATATCCAAATCGAAATAGAGGTGCCGACCCAAAATTTATATACGAAATTCGAGATGCAGCACAAAATTATAGCCGCTATCGTCGCGTAAAACCAAAGCCGGCGCATTTTTTTCATGGAATCCCGGATCCAATTCATGTCTCTCTTGGCATAAGCATCGGTAAACGCACTCCAGTACGGCGTCATAAAGATGGCCAACGCAACGGTGAGTATCGAAAAATATTTGAAAGCGATGTTGAATATCGTGACATCTGCCGGGCCCAGGGTTTTAGCGATAACTATGTTGTCGGTTTCGTATAGGATCAACGCTCCGATCTGGATAAAGAAAAATACTCCACCGACATTAAGTAAGCTTTTGGCACTGCTGAAATCGATTGCACTGAAACGCGGCATAAAGCTTTTCAACGAAGTGCCGAAGAGATAAACATTAGCAATAAGGAAAACAAGCACCGGGCAGCCGGTTGCAGCCACAACCAGCGACATCAGGTTTCCCTCCGTAGTTTTGGTCAGAATATAAACGACCACCAAAGTTAAAAACTGGCAAAAAAGAAAAATCAGCGACGATTTATAAGGATCGTGCGTTGCGGTAAGAATATTGTTGACCGGCTGCAAAACAAATTGTACACAAAATGTACCCATGGTAATGAGTATAATAGGCCAAACGCTGTAGCCAACTGCGCCGGGGATGTTCAGCAGTTGATTCCAGTTAAAGAACGATCCGGCAAGAAAAAAGGCAATAAATATGGAACCGCCAATAATAAACAGCATTGCGTAAGCGGTGCTGACATATTTGACATTATTTTCCTTGTCATTCAACGCGTGGGAATGCGCCAGTTTGTTGCGCAGCCCGTTGCCCAGGCCGATATCGAAGGTGTTCGTCCAGGCTACCAGTGAACTTATGGTAATCCAGATGCCGTACTGCAAGCTGTTTATGTAATTGAGTGTAAGCGGAACAAGCAAATAACTGATCAGAACGCTGGCTCCTTTGATCAGGAACGACCAGGCAATGTTTTTCTTGATCCTTATCGTGCGCTCGTGACCGGCCTCCCAAAAACTTTGAACTTTATTCCGTATAGATGACAGCATGCAATAACGTGATCGGTTTATCAAAAAAACACTAAATTCTTGCAACCTGGCAAAAACCTGCTCCGTATAAAGTTACAGACATTCTCTTAAGATCAGTGATTATGGATTCTTCAACCAAAAAAATGACTAAACTTGACACCGCCCTTGTTGTCACAATTTATTCCATCAGCATTATCACTTTCTGCTTTGTTTGCGGACTGGTGATTCGAATGATCATGAAATAGCCTCATACCGGTTTAAATAATATCGTGAAGTGATCCGCCTGGATAAAGTCGTTATTTTCATAGAATTTTAGCGCCGGCATGTGCCGGTTTGTCATTAACGTAATCACTTCAAGCCCATTTTCTGACGCGTATTTCTCGCTCCGATCTATCAGCATCTTTCCATAACCCATCCGTTGTCTATCGGGCGAAATAAAAAGCTCGTCGATATAAAGCAGATCGTTGGTCCACCACGTTTTTGAATGGCCCAGCATCGCGCCCACTATCAAATCCTCCTCACATCCCACAAAACCAACAAAACGGTTTCTTTCAGCATATTCGGTTAAGTACCGGATAGCTTTTTCGAGCGTAAAATTGTAATTCCAGGGCGCGCGATTATATGCCTGCCGGTACAATGCCGCGCACCCCTCGATATCGCTCATTATTAGTGGTCTTATGGTCATTTTTGTTGGTTTTATTAAAGTAAATGATTCTTTTGTGGCCGGGAAAACACCGGATCAATCATTATCCAATGCATTTTGAAGTATCCGGCCGAACACAGCCGCATTGGGCATTTTGAGCATATCCAGGTGGTCGCCCGGAACGGCCAAAAGCTCCACGCCATTTTTTGCGAATTTTTTCCAGCCAAGATATTCTTTGTCATCATTGTAGTGAACGTTGATCTTAGCTTTGAATAAATGAACCTTAGCACCGACGGGTTTTATGGTATAATTATCCAACGCGGATTGGTACCGGCCAATGAGTTCGTTAAGCAAAGCATAGTACAGTTTCGATTCAGCTTGTTTTGCAATTCCCACCTTGTCGCCGATAGCTTCGGTACGCGTTCTGATGACGTAAGCCAGTTGTTTGCGTAACGACTTTTCGCCGCCCATAAAGCGCGGCAAATAGCGCTTTACCACTTTTGGGATGATAATGTGCCACGGCTCATTTTCCCGGGCATTTTCGGCATCGGTATCAAATATTCCAAACATTTTTATTTGCCGGCCTTGTGCCAAAAGCTGCCGTGCCATTTCAACTGCTATAAAGCCGCCTATAGAGTAACCAGCAACAGCATAGGGCCCTTTCGGGTTATGCTTAAGCAATTCATTGACATAAAAGGAGGCGATTTCTTCAATGCTCGCGGGCGGGTTTCCGGCGCCGTCCAAACCCAGCCCCTGGAAGCCGTAGACGGGCTGTTCGGTGTCGACATATGACGCCAGGTCGTTGAAATTAAGCACGTTCATCCCGATACCATGAACAAGGTAAACAGGCGTTTTATGCCCGGAGGGTTTTATGGGGACGAGAGAGCGCCAATGGTAATCTTTTTCTTCTTCCTCATCAAGGAAAGCCCCAAGCGACGCTATCGTCGGGAACCTGAACAAAGTGGCGATAGGAAACTTTTTGCCTGTTTTCTTTTCAATCCTGCTCATGATCTGCACCGCCAGCAAAGAATGGCCACCAATATCAAAAAAATTATCTTGCACCCCTACCTGACCAATTTTCAGAACCTGAGACCAAATATCCGCCAACAATTTTTCGGACTCCGTTTGCGGTGCCGCATAGGTTTCCTTTAACTGTATTTCCGCTTCAAAATCCGGAAGGGCTTTTTTGTCAACTTTGCCGTTTGTCGTAAGCGGAAGTTTAGCCAGTTCCATCCAAAGCGATGGGACCATGTAGTCAGGCACTTTGGTCTTCAGGAAAGCAATAACCTCGTCGCGCTTATAATGTTCCGAAGGAACAATATAGCTGATAAGCCGTTTTTTGCCTTCCTTATCGTTTTTAGCCAGTACCACCACATCCCGTACCGCACCGCATTGTTTCAGGACACTTTCGATCTCGCCTAATTCTATCCTGAAGCCGCGGATCTTTACCTGGTCGTCCTTACGGCCGATGAACTCCATGTTCATATCGGGAAGCATACGGCCAAGATCGCCTGTGCGGTACATACGACCGCCTGCCTTGTCATTGAACGGATCACTGACAAATGAATAATTGGTCTTATCTGGGTCGTTCGCATAGCCGCGCGCAACTCCTACCCCGCCTATATACAACTCTCCTGCCACGCCAAGCGGCGCGGGCTGCAATTGTTCGTTCAGGATATAAAAGAAATTGTTGTCTATCGGTCTGCCGTATGGTATGCTGCTCCAATCTTTGCCGGCCTGTTTAACCGGGTAAAAGTTCGACCATATGGTGCCTTCCGTAGCGCCGCCAAGACTGATCACGTCGGCATTGGGAAAGAATTTTTTGATCCTGCCGGGCAAATTTACCGGTATCCAGTCCCCGCTCATGAATACTATTCGGAGCGAAGGTTGCAGGTAATCGCTGTCGTGATTTTCCAGTTCCCTTACCAAATAATCCATGGTGGTAGGCACCGAGTCCCAGAAAGTGATGCCATATTTCAGCATCATATCTTTCAATTTGGCCACATCCATCACCTCTTCCTGTTTAACTACAGCAATGGAACCGCCCGCGGCCAGCATACCGAATATATCATAAACCGACAGGTCGAAACACATGGATGTAATGAACAATAACCGGTCATCGCCGCAGATATTAAATTGTTTATTGACCCATTGTACCAGGTTCACCGCCGAGTGATGTTCGATCATCACCCCCTTCGGCCGTCCTGTCGAACCCGAAGTATAAATAGTATAAGCTAATTGCTTGCTGTCAATTTTTATCCCGGGATTATCCTTCCTCACACCGTTCAAATCGGTGGAATGCAGGTTAACAAATACCTCAGGATTAACAGAATTTTGCAAGGGGTAGTCGTTGTCGGCCACGACCCTTGTTACCGACGAATTGCTCAAGATGTATTGCTGGCGTTCGAGCGGATATTCCGGGTCTATCGGCACATAGGCGCCGCCTGCCTTCATAATGCCGTACATACCGACAATCATGTCGAACCCGCGTGCAGCTATAAGACCAATATTGTCGCCGGTGCTAACACCGTTCTCAATAAGCCGCCATGCCAGGATATTCGCTTTTTCGTTCAGTTCATTATAAGTCATTGACCCCTCATGCTGGAGTAAAGCGATCGCATCCGGCGTTCTTTCTGCCTGCTCTTCAAATAATTGTGCTAAATTCTTCTCTGAAGCGTATGGCGTTAAGGTATTATTGAAATCAGCGATAATACTTTGCCATTCCTCCGGCGTGAGCATCTGCAAAGATCCTATACGTTTCTCCGGATCGTTGGTCGCAGCCTTTAAAAGCTGCTGATAATGACCGGACATCCGGCTAATGGTATCTTCCTTAAATAAGCTCTTATCGTATTCAAAATCAAGCTTAAATGATTCCCCGGTGTTTTGAACAGTCAGTTTTAATTCAGCGCGCGTACTTGCCTCCTGTGCTAAAACGTTCCCGGCGCCATTTCCGTAAGCAAACAAAACGTCTATAGATAAGAACGATGAAGAATTTCCAGCAGCAGGTGCTTCACTGCAGTCCAGGCCTTTTTCTATCTCTTCATTTACTTTTTCGAGGAGGTCTGTAAAAATTTGGTTGCCGTTTACGATGTTTCTTACCGGAAGCAAAATGGTCCGGCCGTCATCGCCCAAAAGGGGTAAAATGCTCCACAATAATATATCGTCCTTGTCGGTGTAGCGATAAAGCAACGCTTGAAAAATCGTTAGCAGAAAGACCGGTGGCTTGATTTGGTACTTGTCACAGTTTTCAAATATTTGCCTGTACAATGCACCCTCAACCGTAGCGTTAACTATTCCAGTGTCTCCGCGGGCTTTTGATGTCGGCCTCGTAAAATCCGCTGGCAGGCCCAAAGGCGTTGAGCCTTGCAGCTTGTTTTCCCAATAGTTTATATCGGCCTTTGCTGTAGCGTTATCTGAAAAAACGGTTTCAGGCATTGTAACAAGGGTGTAGTTGCGGGATGATATAAAATTAATAAATAAAGTTTAAACCAGTAGTACGGAACATTTTGATTATTGTTACCGACACAACTAATATTTACAAATTTTATACCACAGTTAAAATAACCGCACTGGGGAATTAAAAAAAGCATCCCCAGTCAGGCCGGGGATGCTTCAAACAATTGTCATGCTTAATTAACGCTCTTTTAGCGCCGAAGCCGCTGTCTTATCAAGGAACCACTGCAAATCGCCGTCAGACGGCTTGATCAACTGTGCCGGGTATTCTTCAATATTGGTCTTGCCTTCTATCACGTTATGAACAGCTGCTGCCTTACCTTGTCCAAAAACAAGATAAGCGATGTGATGCGCCTGGTTGATCAACGGAGCTGTCATGGTAATACGGTAAACCTGCTGGTCTTCAAGGAAAACCTCTTTAACCTGGGGAACTTTATCATGTAATACCGGCGTATGCGGAAACAAAGAGGCTGTATGCGAGTTATCGCCCAAACCCAGTAGGATCAGGTCGAAACGCGCATCGAAGCCCGCAAAATATTGATTGATATCGATGGTATATCTTGATGCTGCTTCTTCGGGCGTGACTGATGTATTGATCGGAAATATCTGGCGATAGCTTAACCCAAGCGGTTCAAGGATCGACTTTTTGGCCATCAGGTAGTTACTCTGCGGATCGGTATGCGGAACATAACGCTCGTCGCCGAAAAAGAAATGAACTTTATTCCATTCCACCTTGTCTTTATATTTAGCCGACGCAAGCAACTCGTAAAGCTTTTTTGGGGAATTTCCGCCCGAAAGGGCAACAGAGAATTGCCCGTGTTCGGCAATGGAATCGGCGGCAACCTGCACGAAGTATTTAGCAAGCCCGTCCAACAATTCATTCTCGGTGTCAAAAACGTTTATTTTCATTTCGTTTATTTTTTACCGTTAACGGGTAATGTAAACCAATTGAACCCATCGCGCGCTATTAGCGCCTCTGCCGATTCAGGTCCCCACGAATCAGCCGAATAATTCGGGAAGTTGAGGCTCTTCTTATTTTGCCATGTCGTTAGTATAGGCATAACTAATTCCCAGGCCGCTTCTACCTGGTCGCCCCGCATGAAGAGTGTTTGGTCGCCAAGCATAGTATCCAGTATCAGTGTTTCGTATGCCTCGGGGGCCTGCTGAGAATAGGTGCCTTTATAGTCGAACACCATATCCACCACATTAAGCACCATATCGATTCCAGGGCGCTTTGCCTGTACCTGCAAACGGATGCTCATTTCAGGCTGAATGCTGATGATCAGCCTGTTTTGCTGCCAGCTCTCGGCCGCCTCGGTTGGAAATATCAGGTGCGGAACGTCCTTAAACTGGATGGTAATTACTGATGAAGTTTGGTGCATGCGCTTGCCGGTACGAACGTAGAACGGTACGCCCTGCCAGCGCCAGTTGTCGACAAAGAATTTGATAGCAGCAAAGGTTTCGGTGTTCGATTGCGGGTCGACCTTGGGTTCGTCGCGGTAAGCGGGTACTTCTTTACCTTTCATCCACCCGTTACCATACTGGCCGCGTACAGCCGACGTGCGTACATCTTCCGGCGTGAATTTCCTCATCGCTTTCAGTACGTCAACCTTCCGGTCGCGCACCTCGTCGGCATTAAAACTCACAGGGGGCTCCATAGCCACATGGCAGAGAAGCTGCAGCAGGTGGTTTTGTATCATGTCCCTTAACGCCCCCGACCCTTCATAATAGTCACCCCGCTCTTCGACGCCCAACTGCTCGGTGACCGATATCTGCACATACTCTATATAATTACGGTTCCACAGCGGCTCCATAATGGAATTGGCAAAGCGAAAAGCCATAATGTTCTGAACGGTTTCCTTGCCCAGGTAATGGTCGATACGGTATATCTGGCATTCGTCGAATATTTTGGCCAGCAATTCGTTAAGCTCCCTGGCTGTTTCCAGGTCGTGACCGAACGGCTTTTCGATGACAATACGGGTCCTGTTCTTATCCTCAGCCAGTTTAGCTTTCGCGATGTTAGACGCAATAACCGGGAAAAGGTTCGGCGATACTGCCAGGTAATAGATCACATTCGCTTTCGTTTTCCATTCGGCGTTATGTTGTTCTATTTTTTTGCCAAATTCCTTATAGGTTTCAGCGTCCTTGGCATCCGAAACCTGGTAAAAAACGCTCGCCTCAAATTTTGCCCATTTATCCTTGTCGGCTTTACCGCTGCGCGAAAACTGGTTGATATCTTCAAGCATGTTGTTTCTGAACTGCTCGTCCGTTAGCGGGGTACGGCCGGTGCCAACGATGGAGAATTGCGCCGGCATCCAGCCGTCTAAATACAGATTATACAGCGCCGGCATGATCTTACGGGCGTTCAGGTCGCCTGTTCCGCCGAAAATGATAAATATAGTGGGTGCTGAATTGGGATTCGAACTCATCTTAATGTGTCTTTTCAGGTATCAATTATTTTTTTGTCCACTGCGTATGGAAAACACCTTCCTTGCCTATCAGCTCGTACGTATGCGCACCAAAATAGTCGCGCTGAGCCTGGGTAAGATTGGATGGCATGCGTTTATTTCTAAAATTGTCGAAATAGCTTAAAGACGCAGCGAACGCCGGCGCAGCAATACCAGCCTCGATCACTGCCGCCAATACTGTTCTGGCTCCTTTAACTGAACCGGAAACTAAACCGGCAACTCCATTGTCAAGCAGCAAATGCGCAAGATTCGGATCCCTCTGGTAGGCGTTGTAAATATCGTTCAGGAATGCCGACCGAATGATACAACCCCCGCGCCATATTTTGGCTATCTGATCTAATTTTAATTCGTATTTATATTCGGCCGATGCGTTAGAAAGCAGGTGCATGCCCTGTGCGTAAGTAATGATCATACTGAAAAAGAATGCCTGCTCCAGCGCGTCAAGAAACTCTTCCGTGTCTACATCCAATTCCTGCTCGCCTTCGTTATATATCTCCGAAGCTTTGACACGCAATTCCTTGTATTTCGACAAGTCACGCATGGACACGGCGGTATCGATGGTTGGGATAGGCGCCTGCAGATCCATGGCAACCTGCGAAGTCCATTTACCGGTACCTTTGGCTCTCGCTTCATCCTTTATATCGTCTATCAGCAGATGATCCGTTCCGGGAGCGTTGTAATTAAATATGTCTTTGGTGATCTCGATCAGGAACGACTGCAAACGGCCATCATTCCATTTGGCAAATACCTGCCCGATAGCTGCATTATCCATCGCGAGGCCTTTTTTCATGATCTCATAAGCTTCGGCAATAAGCTGCATTAAACCGTATTCGATACCGTTATGCACCATCTTTACAAAATGGCCTGACGCGCCCGGACCGATATAGGTAACGCAGGGTTCACCATCAACCTTTGCTGCAATCGATTCCAGGATCGGCTTCATCACATTATAGGCGTCTTTATCGCCGCCCGGCATCATACTCGGGCCACGGCGCGCACCTTCTTCACCGCCCGATACGCCCATGCCGAAGAAATGGAAACCTTTTGCTTCCAGTTCAGCAACACGGCGATTAGTATCGGTAAAATGGGAGTTACCGCCATCGATCAGGATGTCGCCCTGGTTAAGTAACGGTAGCAGTTCATTGATCACATCGTCGACAATTTTACCTGCCGGCACCAGCATCATGATAGCGCGTGGTTTATTTAAGGCGCCGACGAACGGTTCAACCTCGCTGAACCCTTTCAAGTTGCCATGCTGGTCTTCTTTTTCCAATTGCTGACCTTTCGAGGCGTCCTTATCGAAACCCGCGCCTTTAACGCCGTGGTCGCCCATATTCAGCAGCAGGTTACGGCCCATCGTGCCAAGGCCGATCATGCCAAAATCATATTTAGATGTGTTGTCGCTCATATTATTCGAATTTTTCCCGTTTAAGGTCTTCAAGAATGTTTTTGGTAGATTCAAAGTTGGTGTGCTGAAATGACCGGATGCCTAATTTCTGTGCAGCTCTGACGAACATGATCCTGTCGTCGAAATAAACACATTGCTGCGGCAGCGCATGTGCTATACCCATCGCAAGCTTAAAAATGCCAGGATCCGGTTTGCGCATATTCACTTCGCACGAGGAAACAAAAGCGTCGAAACAGTCGTGCAATTTGAACTTTTTGACACGGTAATCATTCAGCTCCTTGCCTTCGTTGTTGATGGATATAATGCGAAAACCGCAGTCTTTTTTCCATTCCTTTATCCATTCCAGCATGTAAGGCAATTCAATGCTTTCCTTGTGCATGAAGTCTTTGAAATCTTCGCGTGTAAACTCGCGCGGATGGTTAAACACGACGGTGTCCAGGTATTCATCCAGCGTTATGCTTCCGATCTCATACACGTTGAAAATAAAATTGTGCAAAGCATCCATTTCGGCATAGTCAATGCCGAATTTTTCCGCTGCCTTTTTCCGCGATTCGTGCCCCCAGCCATTTGTCAGCAATACGCCCCCGATATCAAAAAATAATATCTTTAAAGCCGCTGCCTCCATTTATTGCTTTACTTTAGCTTTCTGATCTTCAATGGCTTGCAGCAGTTTCTCAAAAGGTTTGTTGAACTTCTCAATTCCTTCATCCTCCAGCTTCTGGGTAATCTCGTCGATATTGATACCCACAGCTTTTAGTTTCTCTAAAGTTGCAGTTGCCTTATCTAATCCCTGCTCCAAAGTGTTTTCAGCAATGCCGTGATCGCGAAATGCTTCAATGGTTTCCAGCGGAACGGTATCTACCGTATCCGGGCCAATCAGCGCTTCAACATATTTGGTGTCTTTAAAGACAGGGTTTTTGCTGCTCGTGCTGGCCCAAAGTAAACGCTGCGGTTTGGCTCCTTTAGCAGCTAATTTTTCCCAGCGCGGCCCGCTGAATACGCGTTTGTAG
>JAFDZK010000060.1 GCA_018267005.1 Bacteroidota bacterium | reverse complement strand
GTCAACCGGCTCTTGGTTGATTGAAACCAGTTCGTCAAAATAGCTGTTCAACTTCTCATCTTTTTCAACTTTGCCCGCCACGCCGATCACCCGAATGCCCTTTTCCTTCGCTTTCACCGCTACACCGTAGGGGCCTTTGCCATTCAGCGTCTGCCGGTCGATGCTGCCTTCCCCGGTAATGACCAGGTCGGCGCGGCTGAGCGCCTCGTCGAAATGGGTCAACGACAGAAAATATTCGATGCCGTTCACCAGCCTGGCGTTTATCCAGGCATTCAGCCCGGCCGAGGCGCCGCCTGCCGCGCCGCCGTACCGGATTTGATCCATATTTCGGCCGGTTTGTGCCAGCGTAACGGACACGAAATTTTGCAGGAAACTCTCCAGCAATTTTACTTCAGCGGGCGAGGCGCCTTTCTGCGGACCAAAAACCGCAGCCGCACCCTGCGCGCCTAAAAGTTTATTCTCCACATCGCACAGCACAACAATTTCAGTGTCGAATATCCGTTTATCAATTCCCGATGGATCGATCTTAGCTAAGTTGATAAGCTCTCCCGGAACCGCCCGCAACTGCTTTCCATTCGCATCCCAAAAAGTTATGCCCAGGGCACTCAGTACACCGCAGCCGCCGTCAACGGTGGCGGAACCTCCCATAGCGATAATGACCTTGTTCACACCTCTGTCTAATGCCAATTTGATCAGTTCGCCGGTGCCGGCAGATGAGGCTAGCAAAGGGTTTAGCTCATTCTTTTTCAAAAGCCGCAGCCCGGAAGCATCGGCCATTTCAATGATCGCCGTTTTACCGTCTTCGATCAGTCCGAATGACGAGCTGATCTTTCTCCCAAGCGGATCGTGAACCTCACAGGCTATCCTTTGGCCCCCGCAACGTTCAACGATCAGGCTGCCTGTGCCATCGCCGCCGTCGGCGATGGGAAAACGTTCGGTCGTAAAATTCAACCCGCTTTGCCTCAATCCCTCTTCGATAGCCTGTGCTACATGCGTAGCGTCGAGGCTATTCTTAAAAGCGTTCGGAGCGATGAGGATGTGCATTACAGAATCTTGGATAAAATATAAACACAGGTTATCGATGTCAGTCCCATTATGATGGTCGCTACGGAATAAACACGGAGCATCGTCTTCATTTCCAGCCCGGCAAACTTACCGATCGCCCAAAAATAGCCATCGTTAGCATGTGATATCATCATCGAGCCTGCACCCATGGCGAGCACGCAAAGCAATTTACCGTGTTCGTCGTTTAAACCCAGTGCCGGCAAGAGCGGCAGAACAAGTGATGACGCCGTGATGATTGCGACGGTGGACGAGCCCTGCGCCGTTTTTAAAACCGACGTCAGCAAGAACGGGAAGAATATGCCCATCCCGGCCAGGTCCATTGACTCGCCGAAATGCTGACCGATTTTAGTTGCCGCCAGTATGGCGCCGAATGCGCCGCCCATTCCGATGATCATCAGCACACCTCCCGCTTTTTCAACCGATTCCTGCAATAACCTGCTCAGTTCTGTTCGCTTCCACGAACGTTTGCAATTAAGGGCCAGCAATACGCCGATCAATAAGGCGATCACGGGGTCGCCGAAAGGAATAATAAATGACACCCATCCTTGCGGCAATCTGCCGCCCCCGGTCAAAACAGAGCGCACCGCCATCAGCGCGATCGGAACAAACACGGGCAGGCAGGCCTTAAAAAGGGAAGGCCCGGTTCCGGTCGTTCCTTCGTCCAGGATATCATCGGCTAATGCATCAGGCGCCTTCCGGCCGGCGTAGTTTGCCCATAAATTGCCGGCGACCATAGCCGGGATTGCCACCAGCGAACCTATAAGGATCAGCCTGCCAAAATCGACCCCGATCGTCGCTGCGGCGGCCGATGCGCCCGGATGGGGAGGAATAAGGCAATGAATGGCGTATAGCCCGGTAGCTAATGATACGGACATTGCAGCCAGTGAGGCTCCGGTCCGTTTTACCATCGAATGATTAAGCCCGTTAAGAACCATAAAACCTGAATCGCAAAATACAGGCAATCCGACGATAAAACCGGTTATGCTCATGGCCCAGGATGCATAGCGGTTGCCCATTCGCTTTAAAAGGAACGAAGCCATAGTTGTGGTGCTGCCGGTATATTCCAGCAGTACGCCAAGCGTATTGCCAAATACGATGATCAGTCCCAGCGATTTCAGGATATTACCGAAACCATCTTTTATGGTAGTGACCACTTCGCCCGCGGGCATTTTTATGCCGAAACCAACCAGCAGGCAGGCGGCGAACAGCGAAAAAAAAGCAGGAACCTTAAACCGGGTCGTTAACACAACGATAGCCGTTATGCCGGTTAATAACAGGATCAGTAAATAGGTTAAAGAATTGGTCATGGGCTTATGCCGACATTTTGGGGTGCCATGAAATTATCAAAAAGGTTACTTAATCCGGGCTTTTTTTATATTTATATTGAGAAACCTGCCGGATCATGAGAGGTAACACTATTGATTTTCATCCTGTCGACTCCTGTAATCGCTAAAGTCATTTTAAAGCTATACCTTCTTATAAATTCCCTTTAGGTTCCGGCCCTGCTCCTTGTAATCGAGGCCATAGCCTACTACAAATTCGTTCCTGATCTCGAAACCCACGTATTTTAATTCGTCGACGGTTCGCTCCAATGCTTTAGGCTTCAACAGCAGTGAACAGGCAACTATCGAAGCCGGCTCGCGCACACTTAACTTATCGACCAGGTAATGCAGTGTATTCCCGGTATCGACAATGTCTTCAATAAGGATAATATCGCGTCCCTTAATGTCCACGGCTATATCGAAATCATCGCGTATTTTACGTGTGCTTGATGTTCCCCCGAAATAGGAAGCCAGCTTGGTAAATGCCACTTCAACCGGGATATCGATTTCCCTGAGCAGATCGGCAGTAAAAAGAAAGCTGCCATTCAAAACGCCCACTACAATCGGGGTCCGGCCGCAATAATCATTGCTGATCTGTTCGGCTATTTCTTTGACGCGCTTCGCGATCTTATCGCTATCGATCAGCAATTTAAAATGGAGGTCGGCAACCTGGATTTTCACGTTTTAAATATAGCCGGAAATATTAAATATCCGCGGTTGATGGTATTCGCTAATTATTCTTTACAAAACGTATCGAGCAGCGGTCGCCATCGATCAGGGTAAGCCCCAGGTAAATAAAAGGTTGGCCGTCGGGACCCGGACCGATGGTAAAAGCCTCATCCGGCGGTGTACCGGCAGTTAATGAATGAAGAAAAGAAGCACCATTGCCCGAACCGTAAAAAACATCCAAATGATAAAAACCGGTTGGGAGCGCATTGAATTTGGAGTAATTATTGCCGCCGCCTTCCGACCAGCCGCTCTCGGCCATCAGCGATTGCGCCACATTCAGCCCGGCGGTGTAGGTGCCATCGCTTTCTTTTGTAGCGCCGCGGGCGATCAGTAAATTCAGGTAATCATTATAGGTCGGTATATGCCAGCCGGCAGGCAGATTTATCTGTGCAGCTTCTGCGGGCGTGTATAGTTTGCCATCGAGCGGCGTCTCAAGCGGGTTCCCCGAATTAAAAACCCCGCCGGGGCCGGTGTAGTTTACGGCTGTCCAGCTTTGGGAACCGATCCTCACAACAGGATAAGCACCGCCCCCGATGGTTACAACAGTATCTGTCGCTGAATTTACAGGCGCCGGATCAACACCTTTCTTAGTGCAGGACAGCAACCCTATGGCTACTGCGATTAACAACAACGTAAGCTTTTTCATATCAACACACTTATCGGTTATTGAATTGGCTTCTATTCGCTTTGTCAGGATCCGCCGAAGCGGGGTACTAATTTAAAAAAAATTGTGATAATCAATATGTCCGGGTAGGTTTCTGATAACTGTGGGCGCGGCGTCCTGCGGGTGCCAAAGCAGGTTTGGAGAAGTTAAATAATTCTGGCAGCGAATGTTTGATTAAAACGTTCGTCCAGGCTCAAACACAAAAAATTGACGAATCAATCTTTCGGACTTTCTGACTTTCCCGACTTTCGGACTAAAAACCGCTATCTTTGCACCCCATGACAGTTGACTACCAGGTGCATGCCTTATCCAATGGTATCCGCATCTTACTGAAACATTCACCTTCGCCTATTACGCATTGCTGTTTTGTTGTAAACGCCGGCTCGCGAGATGAGGCCGAACATAAAGAAGGCCTGGCGCATTTTATCGAACACCTGCTTTTCAAGCAAACCGAAAAACGCAACACCAACCAGATACTGAACCGGCTCGAGCTGGTCGGCGCCGACCTGAATGCGTACACCACCAAGGAATATACCTGTATCCATGCCTCGCTTTTGGGCGAGTACCTGGAGCGAACCGTCGATCTGTTTGAAGATATCCTGTTCCACTCCACCTTTCCTGATAAAGAATTGGAAAAGGAACGCAGCGTGATCCTGGACGAGATCGCTTCATACCTCGATCAGCCCGAAGAAGCGATACAGGACGATTTTGAAGAAATTTTATTCAAAAACCACCCCCTGGGCAATAACATTCTGGGTACGCCCGAATCGGTATCGGCGCTAAATAAAACTGATATCGGCAATTTTCTTAGAGCCAATTACAATACTTCCGAAATGGTCTTTGCCGTTTATGGCGACCATGATCTTGGCAGCCTCGTTAAACTTGCTGAAAAATACTTTGGGAGGATACCGGAAAATCAAAGCACAAAACAAAGGGTGGTTCCTACGGAGCATCCGGCAATTACATCCGTAGTATCGCGGCCTATAGCGCAAACGCATTGCATTATCGGCGGCCGGGCTTACCCATCGGCCCACCGTTATAAAAACGCTTTGCTGCTGCTGAACAACCTGCTCGGGGGCATCGGCATGAGCAACCGCCTGAACCTGGAGATCCGCGAGAAATACGGGATCGCTTATTCTATCGAGTCGAACTATGCACCTTTGTCGGATACCGGCATATTTTCCATTTATTTCGGAACGGATGCGGAAAAATCAGGCAGGGCGCTAAAATTGGTGCACAGGGAACTAAGAAAACTTCGCGAGCAAAAGCTGGGCAGCCTGCAGTTGCAGCAGGCCAAGCAAAAGTTTACCGGGCAAATAGCGCTGGCCGAGGAGAACCGCGCAGGCCTGATCATCTCGATGGCCAAAAGCCTGCTCGATTTTGGCTGCGTGGATACGCTTGAGCAGGTGATAGCTAAAATAAATGCCGTTACCGCGGAACAATTACTGGAGATAAGTAACGAAATATTTGATAATAAGCTAACTACTTTGATTTTTGAGCCTAAACAATAAACCCGTATTTTTGCAGAATGAAGTTACCCATCATCGCCTACGGAGACCCGGTACTGAAACGTAAAGCTACCGCCATCGAGCCGGACGAATACCCGAACATTAAACAGCTTATCGAAGATATGTTCGAGACCATGTACGGCGCGCGGGGGGTGGGACTGGCTGCGCCGCAGGTAGGTCTTTCGATGCGGCTATTTGTAGTTGACGCTACGCCCTTTGCGGATGAGGAACCCGAACTGAAAGACTTCAAAAAAACCTTCATCAACGCATGTATCCTGGAGGAAAGCGGCGACGAGTGGGCCTTTAACGAAGGCTGCCTGAGCATTCCCGACATACGCGAAGATATTTACCGGCAGCCGCATATCCGCATATCGTATTATGATGAGGACTGGAAACACCACGAAGAAACCTTCCGGGGCATGGCCGCGCGTATCGTCCAGCACGAATACGACCATATCGAGGGCAAGCTCTTTACCGACAAATTAAGCCCCTTAAGAAAACGCCTGATCGAAAAGAAACTCAACGATATTTCGCGGGGTATGGTGAATGTGGATTATAAAATGAAATTTCCGGCTGCTAAGAAAGGACGATAGTCGGCGAAGTCAAATGCCGGACGCCCGGGAATGAATCCGGTTACAAATCTAAAGCTATGCTCTGACTTCCAGCGGCCAAAAGATTAATTTCCGTTCGCACGGCTCTTATCCCCGGCTGCTATCTGGTTGATCAAGGTTCCCCAGGCTATGGGATTGAGCAGCGGATTGGTTATAGAATGGGAGTTTACAATATTGTAATGCTCGTTCTGAGCCCAGCTTGACTGTATTTCCTGCGCATCCCTGGGCAAAGTATTTTCCATCGTAGCTACCGAAATATGTTCAATATTTTTCCTGGCTATTTCCAGGTCGTCATCAGCTATCTTCATCGTCAGGAAGTCCTTTTTAAACTCGTCGGTTGTGGCCCAGGGGAATACCCGGAATGCCGGAAGATTAATAGCCTGCGGCTTTATCTTCACCTGGACCGTATAGCTTTTACTGGGCATATCAGCCGGAATAATAATCTGGGCAGATGCGAAACCGATACTGCTGAAAACCAGTGTATCCTGCTCGTGTGCAACAAACGAAAAATAGCCGTTGTAATTCGTTACAAAAACCTGGTTGTGGAATGATTTGTTGGTAACCGTTACGTAAGGTACGATCACCTTAGCGCTATCGGCATTGTAAACAATACCACTGAACTGAACCAACGGTCTTTCCTTTTGCTGGGCGCTGGCCCCGGCGGCTAAGAACAATAACAATATGCCGATAAGGCGCTTCACGATCGTTTTATCTATTTATACCTGTAAGCGAAAAATTGGTTTCAATAATTTTAATGACAAAAATAAACCGTTGCAACGGATATTGATGCATTTTAACATTACTTAACAAAGTCATCGCAGATTGGCTGGCAATACGGCGTTCGGGTCGTCAATGTCGGTCAGGTTCGTCGCTTCTACGCCTGCAATCTCCGGAACGGCTTTTTTAATAGCTTCTTCGATACCGGCCTTCAGCGTCATGATACTCATCGGGCAGTTGCCGCAAGCTCCGAGTAACTTTAATTTTACAATTTTATCAGGGGTGATCTCCTCCACCGACACATTTCCGCCATCCGTTTCCAGGTACGGCCGTATCGTATCCAAAGCTGCTTCCACCTGTTCCAATAAACTCATTCCTACCAATTTATAAAGTAAAATTACTAATTATTTACCAAAGTTTTATTATTGACGCCAGCATTGCATATAGCCACCTGCTGGGCCACACGTTGCGCCATTTCTGTAAATGCCTTGCTCATCGGGTTTTCGCTGTCGAGCACAACAGGCTTACCCGCGTCGCCGCTCTCGCTGATGCTTTTCACCAAAGGTATCTCGCCCAGGAATGGAACATCCAATTGGCCCGCAAGCTTTCTGCCGCCGCCTTCGCCGAAAATATAATATTTATGATCCGGCAGTTCGGCAGGAGTGAAGTAGGACATGTTTTCGACGATGCCGAGCAGCGGGATATTGATGGCGTTCATCATAAACATACCTATGCCCTTTTTTGCGTCCGCCAAAGCCACATTTTGGGGCGTCGTCACGATAACCGCTCCGGTGATAGGGAAGCCCTGCGCTACCGTAATGTGGATATCGCCGGTACCTGGCGGCAGGTCGACCACAAGATAGTCCAGCTCGCCCCAATCGGCATCGTTGAATAGTTGCTTTACCGCTGTAGATACCATAGGTCCGCGCCAGGGTACGGGCTGATTAGGGTCAGTGAAAAACCCGATCGATAACAGTTTAATGCCATATTTCTCGATTGGCTCGATCCTCGTTTTTCCCTCCACCTGGCTGCCCTTCGGCCGCGCACCTTCCAGCCCGAACATGATGGGCAGGGAAGGGCCATAAATGTCCGCGTCGATCAACCCCACCTTGGCGCCGGCCTGCGAAAGGCTCAACGCCAGGTTTACCGCAACGGTCGACTTACCTACGCCGCCTTTACCCGAAGCCACGGCGATAATGTTTTTCACGCCAGGCAATCCGGCCGACTTTTGCGTAGTAACACGCGAGGTCATGTTAATAGTTACCTCAACTTCTTTGCTGATGAAATGGCCGATGGCATTGCGGCAGGCATTTTCAATCATCGCCTTCAGCGGGCAGGCCGGGGTGGTCAATATAACCGAAAAGCTCAGCTTGTTGCCATCGATCTTAATATCCTGTATCATGTTCAGGGTCACCAGGTCCTTTTTCAGGTCGGGTTCCTCCACATGGCCCAGGGCGTGTAAAACTTGTTCGCGGGTAATGGTCATTTTGTAAGCGCAAATTTATTAAAACAGAGCGGCTTTGCTTTTGTTAGGCAAATAATTTGAAATACAAATCGTTTATTGCCGTTAAGATTTCTTTAGTTTTGGAAAAATTGCCTGATGAAGCGCCCGCTGCCTAAATATATCCGGATAACCGGGATCATTGTTATTTTATTCATCATCCTGCTGTCCATCGGGGCATATATTGCCTACGGCAAGCGGGAAGCGCTACTCCAAAAAGCTATTAGCAAAGCTACTGCTAAAGCTAAAAAGGATTATAATCTCGACGTAAAAATAGGCTCGGCGCACTTTAGCGGGCTAAGCACGGTTTCGCTTTCCAATATCACCATTGTTCCAGAGAACCGCGACAGCCTGCTGAGCATTAAAGAGTTTGATGTCAACGTTAAGCTTATGCCGCTGATATTCGGTGACGTCAAATTAGCCGACGTGACGCTGAACGACGGCCACCTGAACCTGACAATTATTAAGGGCGTAAAGAATTTTGATTTTATTTTCAGGAAGAAAAAAGACACCACCGAAAAGAAAAAGATCGACCTTTCAGACGTTGCCTACAGGCTGGTCAACCAGGTTCTGTATAAGATACCGGATAACCTGCAACTCAACAATTTCCTGGTCACTTTCGCCGACGACAGCGCCAGCGTAAAGCTGCTTACACAGACTGCCCAGATAAAAAACGGGCAGTTGACATCGACTATCAAAGTGGATAACGGCGCGGCTACCTGGCATTTCGCCGGAAAGATGCACCCGTCGGACAGGAATATAGCCGTGAGCCTTTATGCCGAAGGCGGGAAAAAAGTGGAAATACCGGTCATCGAAAAACGCTATCATCTCAAAGTTAATTTCGATACGATTACCACGCGTTTGCAGAAAGTGGAAAACAGCGACGACATCACCAAAATATACGGATCATGGTCAGTGCGCAATCTCCTCATTAATCACCGCGCGCTTGCTTCAAACGATATCGTTGTACCCTATGGCTCTATTGATGCCAGTATGTTCGTGGGAAAGAATTATGTTTCGCTCGACAGCTCTTCGCTGATCCACCTGCACAAGATCACGATAAAACCCTACATTAAATACCAGTTGAGCCCGGTAAAGATATACACTGTAAAAATAAATACCGACTGGCTGAACGCGCAGGATGCTTTTGATTCCATGCCGCAGGGCATGTTCGATTCGCTGGATGGGATACAGGTTACAGGTAAGCTAAAGTACCATTTACACCTGTTCTTAGACACGTCAAACCCCGACCAGGTGCAGTTTGAATCGGCTCTAAGCAAAGATGGCTTTCATATCAACAAATTCGGCAAAACCGACCTGGCAAAGCTAAACCGGCCTTTCGTTTACACACCGTACGAGAAGGGTAAGCCGATGCCTTCACGGATCATCGGGCCTGCCAACCCCGATTTTACGCCTTTGCAGGATATTTCGCCTAACTTGAAATATGCGGTAATGACCTCGGAGGACCCGTCATTTTACACCAACCACGGTTTTGTCGAGGAATCCATTCGCCGTTCCATAGCCACCGATTTCAAGCAAAAGAAATTTAAGCGCGGCGGCAGCACCATTTCGATGCAGTTGATCAAGAACACCTTCCTGAGCCGCGAAAAAACGCTGGCCCGGAAGATAGAAGAGATCCTGATCGTCTGGCTGATCGAGAACGATAATATCATGAGCAAGGACCGTATGCTTGAAGTTTACTTCAATGTAGTGGAATGGGGATACAATGTATACGGGATCGGTGAAGCTTCTCATTATTACTTCGGCAAAAGCCCATCACAGCTTACGTTGGGTGAGGGCATCTACCTGGCCAGCATACTGCCGCATCCTAAAACAGGATTGTATTCCTTTTTGCCGGATGGAACCTTGCGGCCAAGCCTCCAGGGTTATTACAACCTCATCGGCAGATTGATGGCTACCCACGGCTGGACGGAAGCCGACAGCACATCCAGCTATGGATACTTCGCAGTGCGATTGAAGCAAGGCCTGCGGCAGGAAGTCGCCCCGGTTCCGGCATCGGTTGCCGATAGCCTGATCCGCCAGAATAACGACGACGAAGACGACGACAATGTTCCCATTCTGCAGCAAAAACCTACTGAACCCGAGAAAAGGCCCGGATTCTTCCAGCGCTTGTTTGGTAAAAAAGACACCACCTCGGCTAAAAAGGAAGAGCTGGAGGTAGATACCGTCGGCAAGACCAAAAAACAGATCAGGCAGGAAAAACGGGCACTGAAAAAACTCGAAAGAGAGCGTGAGAAAGAACTTCGTGACAAAGGACTGTTGTAACGTTGACATGTGAATGACCCTATTAGATGTTTGAACATGTATTTTTGTTCAAATAGTTATTTATGTCACTCGTAGAAAAACTAAACTGGCGTTATGCCACTAAAAAGTTCGATCATACCAAAAAATTAAGCACTGCGCAATTGGATGAATTGCTCGAAGCCGTTCGGCTTTCGCCCTCGTCGGCTGGTCTGCAATCGTATAAGGTACTGGTTATTGAGAACCCTGAAATAAGAAAAAAATTGCGTGAAGCCGCACACGGTCAATCGCAAATAACCGACTCGTCCCACCTGGTCGTTTTTGCTTCCGAAACCAATCTTGACGAGGCGTATGTAACGCAATATATCGACCTGGTCGCCGAAACAAGACGTATGGCGCCTGAAACGCTTTCGGGTTACAAGCAAATGATCATGGGCAATGTTACCCGCCTGACGGACGACCAGCGTATCGTTTGGGCAAACAAACAGGTTTACATCGCGCTGGGCGTTTTATTAACTGCGGCTGCCGAAATGGGCATCGATACCTGCCCGATGGAAGGTTTCAGCGCTGCCCGGTTTGATGAAATTCTTGGTTTGAGGGAAAAAGGCCTAACCACAGCCGTGATCGCTGCCATTGGCTTTCGTTCAACTGACGATGTTTATAGCAAGCTTGCCAAGGTGCGCAGGCCCGAAGAAGAGCTTTTCATCCGCCTATAAAAATATTTGATGGCCCGGCGCCGGTTGCGGGTTTGTTGTTGTCGAAATTTGAGTTTTCATAGCAACCGGTGCGGCCATTAAATTTAAATCGCCTTAAACTATCCTCCTGACGATTTGCGGATAAACAGTTTTGATTTCAGTACGTGCTGCTTCTTAACTATCGGACCGCGGTCTTTTTTCTCCAGTTCATCAAACAACAAAGTCGCGGCCTTGATGCCCATCTCATAAGCCGGCTGGGTAATAGTTGAAAGCGCCGGGCAAAGCAGCGGCGCAATTCCCAGGCTCGAAAAGCTGACGATCTTCAGGTTCTCCGGAATGGATATGTGCATATCATTGCAAACGTAGTAAGTGGCAAACGCCAGACGTTCAACCGAACTGAATATGCCATCCGGCTTTATTTCTTCAATTACTTTTTTAATAATAGCATAATTGATCTTTTCATCCTGGCTGCAATCGATCACTAACTCGTCATCGAAAGCTATGCCATGTTTTTCAAGCGCGTCGACATAACCCTGCATACGCACTTTACCAATGGATATGCTTTTGTTAACTACCAAATAAGCTATCCGTTTACACCCGGTTTCGATAAGGTGCTCCGTTGCCTCGAAACTACTTTCATAGTCGTTCGTCGTTACCTTAGAAACATCGATGTCTTCATAAACGCGGTCGAAAAACACCACCGGCACATTCTTTTGCTCTAACGCTTTCAGATAGTTATGGTCGTTCGCCTCGCCGGATACGGACATGATAATGCCATCGGCCTTGCCGTTGTTCAGGTAATTAACAAAGGATACTTCTTTTTCAAATACATCATCGGTGCGGTAAAGCAGGATGTAAAAGCCCTTTTTCCGCGCCACCTCTTCTATACCGTTTATTGCCTGCGCAAAAAAGTCGTTAGCGATCTCGGGGACGATAACGGCGATGGTCTTGGTCTTTTTGTCGCGCAGGCTGCTCGCATAATGATTGGGCAAAAAATTATGCTTCCTGGCAAGCGCCAATATGCGCTCCCTGGTATCCTTATTGATATCAGAGCTTGCGTTAAACGCACGGGATATGGTAGAGGTCGATAGCTTCAGCTCTTTGGCTAAAACTTTGATATTGATCTTATCCATTTCGATCAGTCAATGATATAGCAGCTATCAAATGTAACAAATTGAATATAATGTAAGGTAAGCTTTTAAAATCAAGACGCTTCTTTTGTAAATTATTGAAAAAGTATGCAGGCGCTGGTTGCGGGAATGGTAATACCGGGCCCGTTTATCACCCGTATACCAGCCTCATTGACGGAGTCGCCGTCAACAGCAATAGTCCATGAGCCTGACGGCAGTTCGACCCTTTTGTCGGTCGTGTTCCCGTTAAAGATAACGACGATGCTTTTCCATTGGTCGTCGCACGCGCGTCCGTTAAGCCGGTAGGCGATAACGTTGGGGTCGCCGGCAGGCAGGAATTTCAGGTTGGCCCGTATCATCTTCGCCGACGGCATCCTAAATGCCGGATGATGTTTTCTGAGCGCCACAAGGCCGCTATAGTAATCAAATACAGCTTTGTATTTGGCCTTGCGGCTCCAGTCGAGCTGGTTAATGCTGTCCGGGCTCTCGAAGGAGTTGGCAACGCCGTGTTTCGAACGCAGCATTTCGGCGCCGGCATGCAAAAAGGCTACGCCCTGCGAGGTGAGCACAATGGCATTGCTTAGCTTATCCATTTTTATCAGTTCGGGCTCTGAAGCGGCAGGATTCGAAATTTTTAACCGGTCCCACAGGGTATTATCGTCATGGCACGATACGTAGTTTATGGTTTGATAAGGTTCGGCTGCCCAGGCCGTTTTTGAATAATCCACTTTGCTGTAATCGACCTGCGGGTGCGAAATGGCGCCAACAATGCCAAACTTTACGCTTTCGGCAGTTCCCGGCGCGGCGCTAACAAAACCTTTGGACTTCACATCGCTCCAGCCGCCTTTGATGCCATCGCGCGTATCATCGTTAAACACAGCTACTTTATCCAGCTTAGCCGCATTTGCCTTTACCGCCCTCAGGTTCTCATCGAGCCCGCAGTTGCCGGCCGACCATCCCTCGCCATAAATAAATATGGTCGGGTCAATTTTATGCAGGGCCGCGCTTATCTCGTTCATAGTCTCGATGTCGTGCACACCCATCAGGTCGAAGCGGAAACCATCCAAATGGTATTCCTTCGCCCAATAGCATACCGATTCGATCATGTATTTGCGCATCATAGGACGTTCGGACGCTGTTTCATTGCCGCAGCCTGTTCCATTGGAATATGCGCCTTTGGCTGTATGACGATAAAAATACCCCGGCACAAACTGGTTGAAATTCGATGAAGTGTCGGATGTATGATTATACACCACGTCCAATATCACGCGAAGCCCGTTGTCATGCAGTGTCTCAATCATCTTCTTAAACTCCCTGATCCGTACATTGCCATTATACGGATCCGTGGAGTAACTGCCTTCCGGAACATTATAATTCAGCGGGTCATAACCCCAATTGTATTTTTCGTCGGGTTTGGTTTCGTCGATCGAATTATAGTCGAACGAAGGCAATAGATGGACATGTGTTACGCCGAGCGATTTTATATGATCCAGGCCCGTCATTTCTCCCTGAGGCGACCTGGTGCCGGTTTCCGTCAAACCCAAAAACTTTCCTTTGTGTTTTATGCCCGAATTGGGGTTTTCCGACAGATCGCGGACGTGCAATTCGTAAATAATAATATCGGTAAAATTTTTCTGCGCCGGCCTTTTGTCCTTCGACCACCCAACGGGGTTCGTTGCCTTCAGGTCGACCACCATTCCGCGCATTCCGTTGACTCCAACCGCCTTCGCATAAATGTCCGGGCGCTCTTTCAGCCACCTGCCATTGATATTTACCTGGAAAGTGTAATAGGAATTTTTCAGGTCGCCGCTGACGATTGTCTGCCATGTGCCTTTATTTGCTTTAAAAAGGCGGATGGTGTGGAGCGCTTTACCGCCGTTGTCGGCGGCATATAAACGGAGCTTTACCGCCGAGGCGGTAGGCGCCCATATCTTAAAAACAGTTTTGCCGTGAAAATAATGAACGCCGAGATCGTTCCCGGTATAAACCGGGTAATTATCGTAAGATGGTAATGCCCTTACAGGTTTTGAGGAAGCCGGCAAAACAGGTAATAATATTAAAGCTAAAATAGTTTTCAGGGTCATTGTTTCTAACTTCCTCCGTTTTAAAAGTATTCAAATATGAAGTTTTTTAACTGCGCGAAAACAATTTTAAGCTTTTCTGTATTAAATAGGTGATTTAAAAAAAGGTGTGAAGCCTGCATTCATTAGTAAGCTATTGGCGGTCAGTATTTTGCTGTTCCTGTTGTGTCCGCTCAAGTCGAAAGCCTATTCCGTTTTCGCGCATATGGCTGTTATTGACGCCAGTTGGAAAACAAGCATTGTGCCCCTGCTTAAGCAACGGTTTCCAAACGCCACCGACGAGCAAATAAAGGAAGCCCACTCTTATGCGTATGGGGGCAGCCTGATGCCCGACATGGGCTATTTCCCATTTGGCAGCGAATATTTTACTAACCTGGTGCACTATGTGCGTACCGGCGACTTTATGGAGAACCTGCTCAAACAAGCACGAACCATAGATGAATATGCCTTCGCGCTCGGCGCCATATCGCATTACCTTACAGATGAATACGGACACTCTTTGTCGACCAACGTAGCCGAACCGATGGTCTACCCCAAAGTGGCTGAGAAATTCGGTAATATCGTTACCTATGAAGAAGACCCGATCTATCACAGCCGTATGGAATTCGGATTCGACGTATTGCAAACAGCCCGCGGCAATTATGCCTCGCAGGCTTATCATGATTTTATCGGCTTTAACGTTTCCAAACCGGTCTTGCAAAGAGCATTCGAGATCACCTATGGCCAAAATCTTGACAGTGTATTTAAAGGCAAGCTCGATCTGAACATCTCGACATTCCGCTGGGCGGTTCGGAGTCTTTTGCCCGGCCTTACACGTACCGCCTGGGCGCTTAAAAAGCAGGAGATTATAAAGAATGAGCCCGGCATGACCAGCCGGAAGTTCCATTTCAGGATGAAACGGAAGGAATATTACCAAAAATATGGCCGCGATCGTGAAAGGCCGAATCTACGAAACCGCATAACTGCTTTTCTAATTACCATTTTGCCCAAGATCGGTCCGCTGAGGGCGCTTAAATTCCAGGCGCCGGGTCCGAAGGCGGAAAAGCTGTTCATCAAGGCTTTCGATACCTCTCTTGTGGAATATACGCATGTCTTACAGAAAATAAAAAGACACGAGGACCCCAAACTTTCCAACATGGATTTTGATACGGGCATGCCTACTGTATTCGGAGAATATGGTTTAGCCGATCAAAGCTATAGTCAGCTCGTCGTAAACCTCGATAAAGATGATTTCCATAATACTACCAGCCCTTTGAAGCAAAATATCCTTTCGTTCTTCAAAAAAGCGGATAGTACATCCAAGCCGCCCAGGTATTCTTTCGACTGGAAAAAGACCAACTATGCCCTCGCTCAGTTAAAAAATAAAAAGCCGGTCAGGGTTGACAGCCTTATATTCCCGCCCGATACTACGACGCAGATAGCCCAGCGTAAAAAGGTAAATTGATTTTTTCTATATTTAGTTTTTTAACCTGCTATGCGCCTATATCGGTTTTTACCCGTCGTACTGCTTTTTTTTGCCTTTCAGAATTCGTTCGCTCAAAACGCGCCCGACGCGGTGATATTTCACATAAGGTCGTCGCATACCTCATTTCCGGATACCGGCAGAGCCAATGGCCACGTTTACGATAAGGTATTATACAGCGAAGCTGAGCACTACCACGACAGCACCGTGCTGATCATCGCTCCTAAAGGCCTTGACGCTAAAAAGAAGGTCGACGTAGTTTTCTGGTTCCATGGCTGGCGAAATAATGTAGATACGGCCGCTGTTAAATATCAGCTTACACGACAATTCCTGGCATCGCACCTCAATGCCGTGCTGGTGCTGGCAGAAACCGCCAGGGATTCACCGGACAGTTACGGCGGCAAACTCGAAAACCCGGGCATGTTCCCGGCACTGGTTACCGATGTCTTGAACGGGTTAACATCGAAACGGCTTATATCGAAAAACTGCGTGGCGGGTCATATTTTGCTGGCAGGGCACAGTGGAGCTTACCGGGTAATGGCGCGTATCCTAAAAAATGGTCAAATGCCGGTTGACGAGGTTATTTTATTCGATGCCTTATATGCCGAAACCGGCAATTTTATGAATTGGATAAAAGCAGATGGGAAACACCGCTTTATCGATATTTATACCGACCACGGCGGCACCGACGACGAGACACGCGGTATGATGAAATTGCTGGACACGGCTCAATTGGCCTACGTGCATACCGAAGAAAGAAACGCGACGCCGAAATTGCTTGAAGATAACCGGCTGGTATTTATCCATAGCCTGAATGAGCACGATAAGATCATTGCCAACCCTGACAATTTCCTGTTGTTTTTAGAAAATGAGCCTTTTCTGAAAAAATTGAAAAAATAAAAACGTTTATCAGGCGACGGCTGTCGGCCTTGTGATGTGTTTACGGATATCCGAGAGCAACTGCTGTGGCTGGAACGGTTTGAGAATACAGGCAACAAAACCGCTCTGGATCAGTTCGGCAAGCATATTCTGGTCGACAAGCGATGCGGTAAAAGCGATTACAGGTATATCAGGATAGTCTCTCTTTATTTTAAAAATAGCTTCATAGCCACTCATTACGGGCATTTCAAGGTCCATCAGAATGATATCGTATGCACTATTCACTGCCAGCTCGGCTATGGCCTCCTCGCCATTATATACGGAAGTGACCGACGCCTTATAGCCGTTCAGTATTTTTTTAGCCACCATCATGTTCAACTGGTTGTCTTCAGCCAGCAGGACCTTTAAGCCATCCAGGTTTCCGGTAACGCTATCCTTCCTGCCCGACAAATGCATTTCCTTCACCCGTTCGAATTTGAGGTCAAACGTAAATGTGCTTCCTTTGCCTTCTTCGCTTTCCAGGGTAAGCTTTCCGCCCATCAACTGCAGTAGTTTCGAACATATCGTCAGACCTAAACCTGTGCCGGCAAACTTTTTAGTGTCTTCATGATACACCTGGCCGAAACTTTCAAATATCCTTTGCTGATCGGCCGCTGCTATACCCATGCCGGTATCTTTCACACTAAAACTCACTTCCACGCTTTGGCTGTTCTTGTTTTTGCAACTAACCTCCAGACGCACAAAGCCCGAATCCGTAAATTTCAATGCATTTGAAAAAAGATTATTGAATATCTGTATCAAGCGCACGTCATCGGCCAGTACCGGTACATCAAGACATGGGTCGATTTCTGTTTGCAGCTCCACTCCCTTTTCGGCGAAAAGGGCGGCAAAAGGCATCCCGACGTTTAAAAGTAATTGCCGCAGGTTGAGTTCGATCGGGTGGATCTCGAGCTTATCGGCCTCGATCTTATTAAAATCGAGGATGTTGTTAACCTGGTGCAGCATATGGTCGGAACAGTACTTCAATATCTGAAAATATTCCTCTTGCTTGACTGCGTCCTTTTCCGTTTTTAGTAAGCTGATCACGCCGATAATCCCGTTAAGCGGCGTACGCAATTCATGGCCCATCGTGGCCAGGAATCGGGTGCGCGCTTCGATAACCCGATTGCTTTGATCTACCAGCTCGTTAATATATTTTTTTTCGAAAAACAGGTATGAAACGGCGAAAACAATGGTCGAGGCGATGGCGGTTATCCGGTTTACAAACGACAGATGCCCTACCTGGTAATTGGTCATGTCTTCAAAAGCGTGAACGCTGCGCCCTATAAGCACACAGATCATAAACGAAAAG
>JAFDZK010000005.1 GCA_018267005.1 Bacteroidota bacterium | reverse complement strand
TGAATCACAAAGACGATGAACGGCACCAGGAATACCAGTCCCATAAGGCGGGCCCATTCGCGGTGCAGCCATTCCCAGAAGAAAATTGCCTGGTAGTCGGCGAGTGTAAAACTGCTGTTGACTTTTTTGAACTGTGCTATTTGCCGGTACTTTTCAAAACTTTGCAGCCATTCGGCTTTGTTCAGCGGCGGCAAAGCGCCCATTAGCGGTTTCCATTCCGTGATCGATAAACCTGAACCGGTTAGCCGGGTAATGCCGCCGAGCAGTACCTGCACTATCAGCATGCAGGCGCCGAGGCTTAGCCAATAGATAATTGCTTTATTGTTTTTAGTTTTTGTGGCGCCTGTATAATATTCAAATGAGGTGGCCCGCATGCGGTTGCTTTATAAAAGCGGCAAAGTTCGGTAATCGCGCGGCCGGCCGAAATGACGAAGATCACTTTTAATAGGGCTGCCGCCAATCGCGTCCGTTTCAAAATTGTATCTTTGCCCAATCGGTACAATCGTCATAATCCGAAATCAATCGGTGTAAATCAAACACAGTAATCGGTGTAATCAAATATAGTAATCGGTGTAATCAAAATAATAATCCCGGTGGAATCCCTCTTACAACAAGGTATCAAAGGCTACAACAATTACGGGGCATGGCTGCGCGAAAAATATAAGGGCGAGCGCGTGTTCAAAGTGATCGTTGACGGCGGCTTTACCTGTCCCAACCGCGATGGCTCAAAAGGCTATGGCGGCTGCACCTACTGTAATGTCGATTCCTTTACGCCCGAGGTGTCACGCAAAACGCCTACCCTGCGCGAGCAGGTGATCAAGGGCATGGAGCGTGCCGTAAAGGGTAACAAAGCCGATAAGTTCATCATCTATTTCCAGCCGAACACCAACACTTATGCCCCGGCGCATTACCTGAAAATGCTGTACGACGAAGCGTTGAGCATCAATACCGAAAATATCGTCGGGCTGTCGGTAGGCACTCGCCCCGATTGCATCGATGCCGAAAAGATAGCCCTGCTGGAAAGTTATACGGACCGTTTCGACGTCGACCTGGAAATGGGTATGGAGTCGATCTATAACGATACACTGGCGCAGATCAACCGCGGCTGCACGCACGAAGATCTGGTAAATGCGCTGAACCTGGTGCAAAACAGCCCGCTGGATATTTGTGTACATACCATTTTCGGCTTCCCCTGGGAAACTAAGGAAATGATGCTGAAGTATGCCGGCGAGATCAACCGTTTCCGGCAGATCAAATTTGTTAAGTTCCATCACCTGCATATCGTGGAAGGTTCGGTGATGGGTGTAAAATACAAGCGTCAGCCGTTTAAATTATTCTCCTTGTCCGAGTACACCGATTTTCTTTGCGAGCTATTGCCGCTCGTCCGCCCGGACGTTGTGGTCCAGCGTTTATTCGGGCTTTCGGACATGGAACTGCTTATTGCGCCCAACTGGGGCCTCAAAAAATCCGAGATACAGCATTATATCGATAAGACGATTGCCGATAGGGGCATTGTGCAGGGTTCGGCGCTATGAGCCGAACCACCAGCTGATCGTCATGGCGAGCGATAGCGTGGCCATCCCTGCACATGCAAATCGATGATGTTGTTTATCTTGACCAAAAATGCTTCGTCGTGCCCGTGGTTCAGCCCTGTGGTTTCACGTAACGACGGTCGTGGGGTCCTGAGATGGCTTACTTGTTCCATCAAAGCTCAGCCGGTTTAGCCAGGTATCTAAGCTTCGCATCCTGGTGATAAAGGTACAGCGTATCCGCATCGGCGCGCGAATAGATCCGGTCGCCTGCTTTGGCAACCTGGTAAAACTGCGCCTGGCCGGCTACGGGGACAAGGATCAGCTTATATTCTCCTTCATTAGTGCTGATCACCGCATAATCTTTTGAGCGGTCGCGCTTGTTCATCACATAATCAAGCTTGCTGATGATCCCGTCGATCTCGTCATGGTGCGGTGTGTCACTTTTGGTGATCATGACGATACCCGCAATGATCGCCGCGGCGAGGATGGTGCTGAGAACAAAACTTAGTATTCTTTTTCCCATAGGTATATTAACAAAATTACAAAAACTGCACCGCCATTTTCAATAATGCCTGTTAATGTAATTCCCTTTGAGATAATTTTTTTTATTATTGTTTAATTAATAATGGGTAAAAACCCCATTCCGCTAAACGGCGTAAAAAGCGATAAATAAAATAGATTTTGTCACAGCGAGAGCAGCAGAATTACATTCCGGCGTTGACAGGGGTGCGCGCTATGGCCGCCTACCTCGTCTTCATTTCGCACTACCTGGATACGTTCGACGCTAACTTTCCGCATTTTTTGAAGCGCTTTTTCCTGGAATTTCATATCGGCGTAACCATCTTTTTTGTACTGTCGGGCTTTTTGATCGCTTTCAGGTATTACGGCAACTTCCATTTAACGAAGGAGTGGTTCCTGCAATACCTGAAAAACCGCGTGGCGCGAATTTACCCCATGTACTTCCTGCTTACCACAGGCGTATTCATTTACTACTATTTTAGTCGCGACCCGGCAATAACAAACGGCTTCCCGAGCGCCGTGGGCTTGTTTTTTATGAACATTACTTTCGTGCGTGGTTTCTTTCATCAGTTGAAATTTACAGGCATCGCCCAGGGCTGGTCGCTTACAGTCGAGGAGTGTTTTTATTTTTCAGCGCCCGTCATATTCCTCGTCATCAGCAAGTACAGGAAGTTTTTCCTGCAGATCGTCGCCATTACCGGTTTGGGCTTTTTGCTGGTGCTGATCTTCAGGAATGTCGACTGGGACGGCTTCTTTGGCAATTTCACCTTCATGATGCTGTACACTTTTCTCGGACGCTGTTTCGAATTTTTTGTCGGCATCAAGCTCGCGCTGATGGTCCGTAAGAATGGTGTGGAACGAAAAAACAAGCTGAAATTTACGTATATCGGTTTCTTTGGCATATTTTTCTGCGTGTGGATACTGTCACGGCTGCCGATCCCGGCCGGGTGGTTCGTCGGTCTGCAAAACCCTTTCGGTATCATTACCAACAATTATTTATTGCCCATCGCTATAGCCTCGTTCTTTTACGGGCTCATAACCGAAACTACCAGGATGAAGAGCGTGCTGGCCAATCCATTTGTGGAGCTGCTGGGTAAAAGCTCGTATATTTTTTATCTCATACACCTGGGTTACATGTACATCTTTATTAGCAGGGGCATCAACTGGCTTAACGACCGGGTATTTGACTTGTACGATAAATGGGGCGTCGACTGGCACTCGCCCTTTGAATACGACTGGTTAAATATTATCTATGCTTTTATTTTATTAAATGGTTTATCTATACTTTTATTCAAGTGTATCGAGGAACCTTTAAACCACTATATACGTAAATCTAATTTTTTGATCAGGGCGAAGCCAAAACAAATGAGCCATGTCGGGTAAGTTTACATTCAGTATGAAGGTTTTTTTAGTGATGACGTTGTTGTCGGGCCTGGTTTTTCCCCGGAAAGCAGCCGCGGCCAATAACGGTAAAAGCTTTAAAGCCGGCGGCGAGGTAACAACCGACCTGGTGATACACGACGGCAACGCCATTTTCAAGGGAACGGCTTCATTCACTTTTTCGGTAAAGAATACGCTCGATACCGACCAGGTGGGCACCGTCAGCTACCTACTGATGACCGAAAAGGGCGTTAAACTGCAGGATAAGGTCATCAAGGTAAAGATCGACCGGAACACCAACGAAAGTTATGATTTTGACATACCCGGTCTGAAGGCCGGCTTTTACAAGATCAACTTTATGATCAATGTATCCGACTATGACGATACTACCCGCCGCGCATTCGGCATCCGGCCCGAAGAGATCCGCTCGCAATATCCGAAGCCGGCCGATTTCGACCAGTTTTGGCAAAAAGCAAAAGATGACCTGGCAAAAGTTAAGCCCGATTTTAAGGTGAAGGAATACCCCGATTCGACCAGGGACAACCGCCGGGTATTCGGGTTCGAAATGAAGTCGCTCGACAATATGACCATACGCGGCTGGCTTACCATTCCCAAGACGAACAATACGCACAAGAAATTCGCCGTGCTGCTCGGCTTGCCGGGCTACCAGGTGGGACTGCCGCCTATGTTCGGTTCGGACGTCGACCTGGCTATTATCACGCTTAATGTTCGCGGGCAGGGTAACAGCACCGATGTGATCCAACGGCCCAGGGATGAGTTTTTATTCTATAACCTGGACGATAAGAATAAATACGTCATGCGCGGCGTAATTATGGATTGTGTGCGCGCGGTCGACTTTATTTTTTCGCGTCCCGAACTGCGGCACGACAACATCCTGGTATCGGGCGGCAGCATGGGTGGTTTCCTTGCTATCGCGACGGCTGCGCTGGATAAGCGGGTAACGCTGTGCTCGGCTCAAAATCCCATCCTGTGCGATGTGCATAACCTGGTAGGCGAGGTGGAGTGGCCCATAGAGGACATGAAGAAATACGTCCGGACGGTGCCCGGCCTGACATTACAAAAAGCGCTGGACAACCTCGATTATTTCGACGTAAAAAATTTCGCGACGGATATCGAATGCCCCACGCTGATGGGTATCGGGGTGCTTGATCCGCTTGCTCCGCCCGCAAACGAGTATGCGGCGTACAACAATATTACGGCAAAGAAGCATATCATTATTTTTAAGGACCTGGGGCACGAAGTAGCGGTGCGATATAAAAATTATGAGGGCAGATGGATGAGGGATACCTTCGGATTATTTTAAAACATGAACATGACGCTGAACAGACCCTCCGGATACAAATTCGTTTTACTATTGCTGCTGACGATGTTGCAGGCCCGAGTGTTCGCCGGCGGTTTCCCGCTGCGTCCCGGCAGGTTCCTGCTATCGCCGTCGGCAAGCTATTTCTGGGCCAATCGCGAGTGGAACGCCAACAGTCACCTGATGCCTTTCCCCAACCACGGTAAATTTAATTCCATTACTGCCGCATGGTACATGGAATACGGTATCAGCAGGCGGCTGTCATTTATCGGAACGCTGCCCTACAGCATCAATAATTACCAGGACGATACCTATCATCCCGGTGCCATACAAGGTTTTACTGACCTGGAAACCGGCTTGAAATATTACCTGGCAAACATCAGCTACCAGTATTATTTTTCGGTACAGGGCACCGTCATAACGCCCTTATATAAAAACCTGGCTTTGGGCTACGGTCAAACCGGCGCCGAATTTAAAGCATCATTCGCAGGCAGCTTTATGATGTTTGGCAATAACTGCTATTTTAACCTGGACGATGGCATACGCCAGTATTTCGGCTCGATAGGGCCGCTGCAGGGCAGGTATTCGGGTACGGTGGGCATGACGCTCAATAAAAGTTTGAAGGACCAGGTGTCGCTAAGCCTGGGCGGATTTTATACTACCAGTAAGTATAAAACGCTTACGCCTTACCAGGTAGCCAACTTTTACACCAGCACAAATTTTTCGTTCAAGCAGGTTTCGCTGAGCTACGGGCACAGTTTCAGCAGGGATTTTACCGTATTCCTGACCGGCAGCCAGTTTATAGCCGGACGAAACACGGGCGAGGGCACCAGCGCATCATTGTCGCTGATCTATCGTATTGACACGCGATAATTGATGCCGCGATTTATTTGGTGATATTGAAATATTGGAAAGCCAGCAGCAGGCCGCTTCCGAGGATAGTTGAAATAATTAAGATTGAAATTGCTACTTTGATGTAATGTTCTTTGTTCGGCTGACCGGATATTACTTCGGCAAATGATTGTTTGAGCTTCTTCATTGTGTGAAATCTGAATTGTAACAAACGCGATACAAAACCTATGCCATTTGCTCAAAAGCGCCCGGATTGCCGGAAGTAAATGCGCGCATGTATAAGCAAGTCGCCAAAGCGGGTAAAGATCATTTTTGAGAGTGGCGAATGATACACAGTTTGGGGCTGGTAAAGCCAAACAGTTATTAATTAAAGGAATAAGTTATGTTATTTGCTTCTGCAAAAAATTTATGAAAAGGTTATTGATCATATTCCTTACTCTTCCTTTTTGGTGTGCTGCCCAGACCGCCGATAGTTATGTGCGGAGCGGCAATGCCAAAGCGAACGAAAAAGATTACCGTGGAGCAGTGGCCGATTTCACCAAGGCTATACAACTGGGTGATACCAAAGCATCCACCTGGTTTTACCGTGCCAACGCTTATGCCAACCTGAACGAGCAGCGCGAAGCCATAGCCGACTTTACCAAAACCATAGAGCTTGAGCCGAATAATGTAAAAGCCTGGTTTTACCGCGCCAATGCAAAGAATGCTATCGACGATTATACAGGCGCCATTGCCGACTTTAATAAAGCGATATCGCTTAGCGCTCACCCGAGCGCCGACATGTATCATTACCGGGCCAATGCCAAGGCGAACTCGGGCGATTATGCAGGCGCTGAAGCTGATTTTACAGCGGCTATCCGGCTCACGCCCAACGACCCTGCGTTGTACGAATACCGCGGTGTGGCTAAAAGCAACCAGAAAAATGAACGGGCCGCCATAGCCGATTATGACAAAGCGATTAAGATGGATCCCAATAATGCCGACCTGGCCTTTTACCGGGCCAATGCCAGGGGCAATCTCGGCGATTATAAAGGAGCGATTGCCGATTATTCAACAGCCATTAAGCTAAACCCACGCAATGCCGAGGCGGTCTTTTATCGCGGCAATGCTGAAGCGAACCTGGCGGATTATGAAAATGCTGTCGCCGATTACGAACGGACCATCCAGATGAACCCGCGCATGCCGCACGTTTATAAGTACCTTGCCAATGTGCTTGGGCATAGCGACGATAGCCGGGCCGCATTGGCATATTTCGGCAACCTGATCAAAAAGGACCCTGATAACGCCGAGCTTTACCTGTATGATGGCGTGGTGAAGAAAGACCTGGGCGATAAGCAGGCCGCGCTGGACGATTTTGAAAAGTCTATCGAACTGGATCGCAAAAGCAGCGATGCGTACCAGGCCCGCGGCGACATTAAGCTCGAGCTCGGCAATTATGCGGAGGCCAAAGATGATGCGGATACGTCGATCAAGCTCGACCCGAGGAACAGCCCGGCATATATAACGCGCTCGCGGGCAAATATGGCTTTACACGACACCAGCGCCGCGTTGAAAGATATTAATACGGCAGTCGACTACAACAATAAGAGCAACGACTATGCCTATGCTGTGCGCGGGGATATTGAAAGCGCTATGAAACAATACACGGCAGCCCTGAAGGATTATGACAAGGCTGTTGAGCTGAATGGCGGAAACTCGGAGAATTATATCAAACGCATAAGCGCCCGTGTAAAAACCGGCGACAGGGCCGGGGCCTCGCAGGATTTCAAAAAAATTATGGAGTTGAACTCCAAAGATTACAGCATGTACTCGAGGTTGGGTTACCTGATGATCAATAACCGCTTTTACGGTGAGGCGCTGCAGACCTTCAATTTGCTCATCACCAAATTTCCCAGGAATGTTAAATACTATATCCAGCGCGGCATTGCCGACGAAAAACTCGGCAACCTGCATGAAGCCTCAGCCGACGATAACAAAGTGTTGCAAATGGACAACGCCAGCATCGACGGCTATCATAACCGCGGCAGCGTAAAAGCAGTCATGAAGGATTACGATGGCGCTATGAAGGACGTGGACAAGGCTATCATGCTGAACGATAAGGACGACAAGGCCTATCTTATTCGCGGCAATATTAAAATGGCTTTGAAGAACTACCAGGGCGCTAAAGACGATTACAGCAGCGCCTTATTCTTCGACCTGGACAATAACATCGAAGCGTTTGCTTACCGTGCGCTGGCCGAAAGTTACCTGGGCGAAAAAGAGCAGGCCAATGCCGACCTGGAGGAGGCTATCCGCCTTAGTCCGAACAACGAAGAAATTTATTATACGGGCGGCCTTGCACAGATCAATTTGAACAATAAAGCCGGCGCCTGCGGCGATTTTAACAGGGCTGCGGAAATAGGTTCAAAAGCTGCGCGGGAAAAGGTGAGGGAGTATTGTAAATAATTTAAATTACTAATCTACGCGTGTGGTGCCTATAAATTTCAAAATATCTTACGTATCACCTTCTCCCTGTAATCAAACACCTCTTCCAGTTTTTTGGCGACAACCAGGCTGTTTGCTATCCGCCCGATAAAGCCCCAGCCTATGGCATAATTAACGATGTCGGTCATCAATACTCCGCGGTCGGTTTCCTGAAAATGATGCTGGTGATGCCATAACGCGTATGGACCGAAACGCTGTTCATCGATAAAATATTGCTTTTCTTTTACCTGGGTGATCTCCGTCATCCAGTTCATTTTAATGCCCCACAGCGGCGACACTTTGTAGGTGATGATCATGCCCGGATAAACTTTAGTGCCGGGTTGAAAGTCCGACGTCACTACAAAGTTCATTTCAGCCGGGGTTATCTTAGTCAGGTTCAGCGGTGAGGTAAAAAAGTCCCAGGCCATGTCCAGTGTGACGGGGATCAATGTTTCGCGACGGAAAGAGTAAGTTTTCACAATGGAACTAACGATGTAAACAGCCGCACGGTTTTATTGCTTTCTTTCCATCGGCAGTTGCATGCGCATTTCCAAAAGCAAGGGCATAAAGCCTATTTTTTCATAAGCCCTGATGGCGCTTGGATTGTTATGGTATACTTCCAGCCTGAATTCGTTGATGTTTTTTGACAGTGCCCATTGCTGCAGCGCCTGCATGATCATTTGATTAATGCCTTTACCGCGATGGTTCGGTTTTACGTACATAAAACCCATGTGGGCGTGTTTCGGGTGTTTTAGATAGGGTTTCGACTCTATAATATGCGCATAACCGCTGCCGACCAATTCACCGTCCTGTTCCGCCGCAATAACTTGCGCATCAGGCGACTTGATCAATGCCGCCAGGTCATAGTAATGTGCATCGCCTTCTTTTATCGTCGGGTCTAAGGGGCGCTCGAACTCCATGATGCCCTTTTCGAAATCAAGCAGGGTATCAAGGTCGGCTAAAGTCGCGTGCCGTATGACAATTGGGCTCATCAGACAAAATTTGATACGAAGGTAACCAACGAAAGGGAAAGCAGGCCTGTTTTGGAGGGTCGATTTTCAGGGGCAGCGTTTTTCTGCCTTTGGAACGAAGCCGTCAGTCTTTGATTGTAGGCCTGGAATCACTGTCCCGGTGATGACTCAAGACTCAGAACTCAAGACTTATGACTCAATTACTGCACTATTTTATTCGCGCAATAAGAGCTGGCAAAGGCTTCCGGTTTGGCTTTGAATACAAAGCCCATGCTCAGGATGTAACCCATGGCTTCATGCAAAGCCTGGTTCGACTTGAACATCGGGTTCGTGTTGATGTCGGCATGCACTTCCAGGTCCACATCGTACAGGTCCAGCAAGTCGCACAGTTTATAAGCAATGTCGATGGACTTCTGTACCTCGGTCAGCATGCGCTCCTTGATGCTCATCTTTTGCCCGGTGCGCTCCTGGTGGATGTACATAAAGCCGCCGCGTTTTTCGCGCAGGAAAACGATCACCGTGGCAAAATCGGTGATGTTGCCCTTTACCTGTGAATCGGTGCCAATGCAAACCTTGAGCTTGTTACCCAGGTTGGTTTCCCTTTCGATGGCTTTTTCGACTTCTTCGAGGATGGGCGTGTGAATGATCTCGCCGCTAAATTTTCTCCAGGTCATAAAATTTTCTTAGGTTAATTTTAAGTGACCTGATTTTCAGGTCTATAAAATTAAGTGATAACTATGCATATAAACGTCAAGCCAGTGTGATTTATTTGTTAACAAGTCCGGCTTTATTAACAGTTGTGAAGCAGAGGTAGCAGTTCGCCTAATTGGCGCTTTAGCAGAGCCGGTATGCGGCGGCCGGCATGACTTACCGGGGAATATATTCAGGCGACTGCTTGAATGATCGTAAAATCGTCCTTCGGCGATTCGCAAACTGAGCAAGTGTAATTATCCATACTTTCAAATCGCGTACCAGCCGGAATGCCATTCAATCCGTCGCCATATTGTTCATCGTAGATATTCAGGCAATTTTTGCATTGATACGCGAGGCGTTGGCTGCTTTTGCCGGCGTCGTCTTTCGGTTTTTTAAAATTAGCCGCAACCTTATCCCGGGCGGCGACCGAATAATAATATTCGCACAGTTCGGCGAGGCTTGGCGCCAGGTCTTCTATTTCCAGCGCTTCCCTATAAACAATTAGGTCTTTATTATTGGGATTAAAATCACGCGTATGCTGTATGTCGAATGTGCCGGGCGATCGTTTCTTGATCACCACCGATCCCAGCAAACCTGTTTTCGGCTGTGTTTTAATGGCAAAGCTGAGCCGGTACGTACGAATATCCGCTTCCTCGAACTCGCGAACCAATCGATGTTTCAGGCTCAGCCCCTCCGCGCACAGGTCCTCGATCTGCCAGTTAAGCTCGTTGGCGGCGTGGCGTACGTTTAGACGGTATCTGTCCAAGATATGCCCCCATTCGATACGGTCGGCCTGTTCAATTCCTTTAATGATGATCGATTTCCAGGGCGTGGTATAGATCTGGCCGATCCTTGTTTTAACGCACAGGGTGCATACATCTTTTAGAAATTCAAGGGGAAAGAGTTCGTTACGCCGGTAAATGCCGAGCCAGTATTGGCCGTTGCCGTATTTGTTAAAACCCTCGTAGTAGGGCAGGTAAAAATCGGGCAGTTTTAGCGGTTCGCTGCGATGGCTCAGCGATGTCGGTATCTTCGAGCTTACCAGCTTATAGAAAAACAACTCGTTAACTTTTGGTTGATCAAAAAAGTACTCTTTTTGCGCAAAAACTACGTCTTCGGTGATCTTTGCCAATACCGCGATGTCATCCGAATAAACCAGCGAGGGCCAACGGTAAAACTGGTTGGATTTCGGAAAGCGTATATAAAAATGCCAGTAATTACTGATGTCGGACGAGATGAAATTGAGGTTGCCGCTAAAGAACGGCACAAACGTTTGCTGCTGATCGACGAGGTTTATCTTAAGTTTTGGCTGATAATTGAACAGGTCAAAAATGTCGCGGTAAACGCCTTCCTTCAGCCAGCTTTCGTTGCTGAAAATCGTATCGCCGACGTATGAACTGATGATGTTGGCATGTTCGTCGGCATCCACTTCGTATGGGATGTTCACGCGCAGCATTTCCATCTCCAGGGTTTCAAGGTCGCTGTGTTTAACAGTAAAATATAGTTGCTGGCGGTTACCAAAGCGAAGGTCCCTTGCCCCGGCGCTTTCGGCGATCAGCAATATTTCGTACAGGTCGCCCGCTGAAACATAGCCACCCATGAGATTTATTTTGATGATATGCTCCATGATCATTTATCCCTGCGGAATCAAATTCTTTAAAGCCTCGTCTAACAATCGCTTCACTTCCGGCCTGCACGAGCCGCAGCCCGTTCCCGCGCCGGTTATTGTGCATAGGTCCTGCATGTTATCACATCCTTCCGCTATCTTTTTATGGATGTTTTCACTGCCCACATTATTGCAACTGCAAACCAGCCTGCCCAAAACGGGATCGGCTTTATTGCCGCTGCGCAGTAGCTGAAGCCGCTTCTCGCTCAGTTCAATTTTATTGGCAATCAGTTCCCTGAATTCCAAAAATTCACTCTTGTCGCCTATAAGGATAGCACCCACCAGCCTATCCTGGTGAATGATACATTTTTTGTAATAACGCTTAGCCTTATCAATAAAGGTCACCTCCTCGTAATCCACCTCTGCCGGGCACTCGGGCATGCCGATACTGCACAGGTCGAATCCGTGAATTTTAATGATATTCATCAGCGTGGTGCCTTTATAGTAACCGGCAATATCGCCGTTGAGGTATTTGGCAACTACCTCCGCCTGTTGTTCGGCAGCGGCGGTAAAACCATATAATTCACCGTTATGCTCGGCGATTTCGCCAACAGCATAAATATCCGGGTCGCTGGTTTGCAGCCGTTCGTTTACGATCACCCCGCGATTGCAATCCAGGCTGCAGTTTTTAGCCAGCTCAATGTTGGGGATGGTACCGATGGCTATGATCATCGCGTCGCAATCGATCTTTCGGCCGCTTCGCAAACCGACACCTGTAAGTTTTGACCGGCCATAGTATAGCTGCACCTCATCATTGTAATAAATATCACAGCCCTGGTCGGCCATTTCTTCGCTGAGTAGTTGGCTGCCCAATGGGTCCAGTTGCTTGTTAAGGAACCGGGATGTACGGTGAATAATGGTAACCCGCGTGCCCATTTCGCGCAGCGCAGCCGCCATCTCCAGGCCAAGCAAGCCTCCGCCAATGATCACGACGTGCCCGTCAGCCGGCATATGTTTTTTAAAGTCGTCGGCGTCTGCCCGGCTGCGCATGGTGAAAATGCCCGGCAGCATAGGCATGTTTTTTGGCCGCGCGGGGCGGCTGCCGGTAGCCAGTATTAAAATATCGTAGAAATATTTTAGGCCGCGTGAGTCGGTTACCTGTTTATTGGCGCGATCGATCCGGTCGATGCTTACGCCTCTCAGCAGCCGGATATTATAAGCAGGTTCTTCAGAGTCCTTCATTTTTACCAGCTGTTCCCATTGCAGTTCACCGCTTATGTAATCGGGCAACTGTACACGGTTATAGAATGGAAAATTCTCCTTGCTGAAGATCGTGATCTCGTCGTCCGGGTTAAGCTCGCGATAGGATTTCACAAAGCCGAAGGCCCCCGCGCCCGCGCCGACGACAATAATGCGCTGGTGAGGTTTTTTATATTTCTGTACATTAACTGCACAATACTTAAAGTCCGGCTCTTTTGAGATTGGATCGACTATATCATTGGTAATGTTATTGGCGCGATTGAGATCGCTGTTCAGAATTTTACCCCAATGCATCGGCAGAAAGATGACGCCTTTTTTGACGCCAGGCGTAATTTTAGCCTTAACCCGAACTTCACCGCGCCGTGAGCTGATAACAGTTACATCCCCCTCATTCAATTTCAATGCTTTAGCATTCGCCGGGTTGATCTCCACAAAAGCTTCCTTCAGGTGCTGATTCAGTTTATTCACTTTGCCGGTTTTGCTCATGGTATGCCACTGATCGCGGATACGGCCGGTGGTGAGGATGAACGGGTAATCGTGGTCTGTTCTTTCGCTCGAATGCATTTCGGGCACATCATGAATGATGGCTTTTTGCGAAGAGGTATGAAATGATCCGTCGGTGAACAACCTCGGCGTGCCGACCGTCTTACCCTTCTTTTTATAAGGCCATTGCACTGAAACTTTCTCTTTAATGGTCTCATGGCTAAGCCCGCTGATATCGATGTTGGTTTTCGATGTGAGCCGGGCATGCTCTGCGTAAATCGCCGCAGCGTTCTCAAAGCCGAACCCTTTGTAACCCATTTTCTGTGCGAAGCGGCAGATGATCTCCGCATCGGGCAGCGCTTCACCCGGCGGCTCGATCACCTTGTTCAGGTAGCTGATGCGTCTTTCCGAATTGGTCATCGTGCCTTCCTTTTCGGCCCAGGCGGCGGCGGGGAGGATCACGTCGGCAAAAGCCAGCGTTTCAGGTTTATCGCTGATCTCCTGCACCACCACGAACTTTGCTTTTTTCAATGCTTGTTCCACAAACCGGGTATTCGGCATACTCGTGATCGGGTTGGTGCACATAATCCAGATCGCTTTCAGACGTCCATCGTCCAGTGCTTTGAACATTTCGGTAGCTGTCAAACCCGCATTCGGGCTAATCGTAGTCCCGCCCCAAAATAGCTGCACTTGTTCGCGGTGCTGCGGGTTATCCAGGTCGCGGTGCGCGGGCAGCAGGTTGGCCAGTCCGCCTACCTCGCGGCCGCCCATGGCATTGGGTTGACCGGTAAGCGATAACGGACCTGAACCCGGTTTGCCGATGTGGCCCGTGATCAGGTTCAGATTAATGAGGCTTAGATTTTTATTGACGCCGACCGAGCTTTGGTTCAGTCCCATCGTCCACATCGATATAAAGCCTTTTGCTTCGCCGATATATTGAGCCACTAAGCGAATATCCCGCTCATCCAGCCCGCAGATATTCGCCGCTTCTTCAACTGTCTGCTGAAAAACCAGGGAACTATACGCTTCAAAACCTTCAGTATGATTTCGTACAAAATCAATGTCGATATCGCCGTTTTCGATCAGCAACCGGCCGATAGCATGATTTACGGTAATATCTGTGCCAGGGTTGATCTGGAGATGTAGATCGGCAATCGAACAACTATCGGTAACACGAGGGTCAACGATGATGATCTTTGCATTCGGGTTGGTGGCCTTACGATTTTCAACCCGTCGCCATAAAATCGGGTGGCACCAGGCGGGATTTGCGCCGGTTACATAAAAACAATCGGCCAGCTCGATATCATCGTAACAAACCGGCACGCTGTCTCCGCCTAAAGCCATTTTATAAGCGGCTACGGCACTGCTCATGCACAGCCGCGAATTGGTGTCGATATTATTGCTGCCGATGAATCCCTTCATTAGCTTGTTGATCACATAATACTCCTCGGTGAGGCATTGCCCCGAAGCATAAAAGGCCACCGAATCGGGGCCGTATTTATTGATCAAAGTTTTAAAAACCGCAGCGGCGCGGTCGAGCGCCTCATCCCAACTTACCCTTTGCATCGGCATACTTCGGTTATAGCGCATCTGCGGATACCAAAGCCTGTCGCTGCGGTCGTTGACGGTGTAGTGCAGGTTCATTCCTTTGCTGCAAAGCATACCCTTGTTTACCGGGTAATCCTTGTTGCCTTCGACCGTAATGTTGCCGTTCTTTTCTTTGTGGATAACCACGCCGCAGCCAACCCCACAATAGCAGCAGGTTGATGTGAGTTTGTTGTCTTTCTTTTTGTGTGCGGTCATGCTTATTTTTTTGCCTCACCCGACCCCTCTCCAAGGGAGAGGGGCTGAAAAGCCAGGTTGTCTATTTTACTTATATCTACCCGCTCCTTTGGAGAGGGCAGGGTGAGGCTTTACGCCACGCTGCCCGCAATCATCGGCTTCACTTCCTCCTGCAATGCCTTTTCTTTACGGAAACGCGTGATCAAAACGATCAGCGAAACGATGATGACCGAATAGCCGATGTAAGTAAATGCCCGCACATAGGTGATGGATGTGGATTTGAACAGGAAGCCGAACAGCATCCCGCCCAGGTTGCCGCCGGCGCCAACGATACCGGCCACCAGGCCGACGTTTTTGCTGTCAATGAACGGGACAATGCCGTAAGTGGCTCCATTGGACATTTTGAGGAACAGCGCGAACATCAGCATAAAAGAAATTGCCGCTACAAGATTACCTGCCTGTGCAAACAACAGCAATCCGCACCCTTCAAGTAATAGCACACCGGCCAGTAATAAACCTTTGCCGCGCATACCGTACTTGCCGCCAACCTTGTCGGACACGATGCCGCCCAATGCTCGCGCGAAAATGTTCATAGAGCCGAATATGCCGGCCCAGAAACCAGCCCTGCTTTGCGAAAGGTGAAACGAATCAACAAAATGCAGCGAGGCCACATTGTCAAAGGTGATCTCCAAGCCGAAGCACATCGCATAAGCCACGGTCAGCGCCCAGATGCGCCAGTCGGCCAGTATTTTCCAGTTGGTTTTATGAGATTTTGATTTGGTGTGACCGATCTCATCATAGTTGCCTTCGGGTGTGTCTTTGGTGTATTTCCAGTACAGGAAAGCGATGATCAGCATCATTACGCCCGGTACGATCATGGCATAGCGCCAGGCTTCTGCTTTGGTATACCCAAAACCAACGATGGCAGCGAAGATCAATGGCATTACCATGTTGGTCACGCCGCCGCCCAGGTTACCCCACCCGCCGGTTACCGCGTTGGCCGTCCCTTTTATTTTAGGAGCAAACATCATCGAAGTATGGAACTGCGTGATGACGAATGAAGCGCCGATAACCCCTATTGCCAGCCGGAACAGCAGGAAGGTGGTATAGCTATGTGCCAGCCCCACCATGAACACCGGCAACGAGCCAACAAGCAGTAATCTTACCGCTGTTTTTCGCGGTCCCCAGGTATCGCACAGCTTGCCTATAATAAGGCGGGCAATAATGGTTGATGCAACGGATGCAATAATGGTATTGCCAACCATGGCTTTGGTCAAATGCAGTTCTGCGCGGATAGTCGGCATCAGCGGCGCAAGGCCGAACCAGCCAAAGAAGCATACAAAAAACATGAGCCAGGTGAGGTGAAAGGTGCGCATCTGTACGCCTTTCAGGGAAAATATATTGAGTTTGGTGAGTTGATTTTTCATGAGCGTATTTTTAATTCGTTAGTCAAAAAACTATTTATTTAAAAATTCAGGCTTGATGTTCAATTGCAGGTATGCCCAAACCGGGCTGAGCCTGGCGGCGCCCGGCGTGATATTTTTGGCATACTCCATACTTGCTGTAGCCGCCATGTAGGAAAGCCCTAAGTCAACATTGGTGAATTTGTTCAGCTTGTACCCGGTAGTCAGATCGAACTCGGTGCCCAGGTACTTGCTGACCGGCTGACCGGTGTTGTCTTTTTGTTCCTGCGCCAGGTTGAAATAGTGGTTAGCCAATTCTACCGAAAGACGGCTTGCGCTATACTTTACCTTCAAATAAGGATTGCTTAAACCGCCCGTGGGTGCGCCGCTTACCGCGTAGAAATAATCCATGTAGCCCCAAAACTTGTGGGGAGTACCGTAAAGCGGGTCGAAACGGTGATCCGTAGCTGAACTGCTGAAGCTGTTATTGCCTGAAAGATAATCCCAACCCGCCGTATAACCGATATTGCCCGGCTTGTAGGTTAGCGAAAGGGTGTAGGTATGAGCACTTAGGGATGCTCCGTCGCGGTTACGACCGCCCTGGTAATAATACCCGGCTGTGCCAAGCCATTCATCGTTACTGCCAAATACAGGGTTCGCGAGGATGCCCGCGGTGAATCTTGTGTTGACGCCAGGCTGATTAAACCTGCGGCCGTACACGTAGCCAACATCCGTACCAGATACGTTTTTAACCGAATCAAGTACATATTTGCCAAATTGGTCGGTAAGGAATAAACCGGATATCTTGGTTTTATTAAACTTTTTGGCCACGTATAAATATTGCATCGCCTTGTAGTCCTGTGTGGCAGCATTGGTGCCGGGCGGGTTGGCGAATGCCGGGCTGCCATTTTTGGCGCTAACGCCCGAACTGTTAACCAGCGGGATCAAACCCGTTGGCGTGTTAGCGAGATTGCCTTTACTATCCTTAACCGTTGCTGCGACGTTGGCCGGAGTGTAATAGGTGCCATTATAATTAATGGCGTCGGTGTTCTGATTGAAGGCTGCGCCCAGGTCAAATTGCCAGCCGCTTTGAAGCGCTTTAAACACGATGGCGTCGTGCCGGCGAGCCTGTTGCGTCCAGTCGAGGTTGCCGAGCAATCGTTCGTCATCGTAAACCAATTCCTGCCTTCCAACTCGTATGCCGAAATAGTCAAAAGGAGATATTTTAAATGCACTATCTCTTTTATTGGAGAGTATAAGTTCCGCCCAGGCTTCATGAACCTCGAGCCGGTTGCCGTCGGTTATGGTGGTAGTGGATGCATCCTGCCCCCAGAGACGAACGTCCTGAACCGAGGTGTGAAAAACTAATTTGCTTGAACGATAGTTGAAGATGATCCTTGTGCGCTGTGAGATAAACGCGGCATCCTTATTATTTATAGGTTCGAGGGTGCCGTACCCGTCGCGGAGTTCGCCGCGGCTGCGTAGCTGGCCGGATAGTGATAGCTGAGCCTTAGCCTTTTGCGTGCTGAAACCGACAAAAAATAGAAAAAGAACAGGCGTGTATTGATTTAATACATTTTTGTACATTTGATTTAGTTTTTTAATTGTTAAAGCAAGAAAAACTGTTAACCCTGCCTGGACTGCGACCTCCGGGCGGGGATTTTTTTTGACCTTTATTATATTTTAACCATAGGCGTTAAAGTTTTATCAATTTCGATCGTTGCAATCATTTATTTGATATAAATATACCCTGATTAATGTTTCTTGACAATAAAAACGATCGATTTGGTAAATTTTTATGATTTAAATTATATAAAAGTTAATTTTTTATAAAAATTTTAATTTAAATCGGATCGATATTGTTAAAAATGATATTTTACAAAAATTTATATTGAGAAAAATTATCAATTATGCCAAAATATCGGTTAGTTATTGATGTATTGATTTAAATTTCTTCATAAATTGAATCATTTAGGAAAATTTATTTAGAATAATCAACCTTAATTGGTCAATTTCTACTGGAAAATATGAAATTGGCTACTGATTTATCCAAGACAGAAAAGAAAGTGTATATATAACACAATATCTAAGTAAAAAATGAACAAAAATTCCGCCATTTGTGATGCAAATACTTGTTTTATGTGCCAAAACTGTCTGAAAGAGTGGCAACCGGCTGTTGCTTTGGGTAAAAAGAACATCAAACTTAAAAAAGGCGAGGTTCTTTTTAAAGAAGGCGACCCGGTAACTGGGGTTTATTTTGTCTATGCCGGAAGCCTGAAGGTCTATAAGCAGTGGGATGAAGATAAGGAGCTGATCATACGCTTCGCAAAGGATGGCGCCATGGTGGGCCATCGGGGACTGGGCAATAATTTTGTTTATCCGATATCGGCCGCGGCCCTTGAACCGAGCGTGGTTTGTTTTATCGATACCAAATTATTTGAGGCTACACTAAAAACGAATGCTGAATTCGGTGCGCAATTGCTGCAGTTTTTTGCGGAGGAGCTTTGCGAGTCCGAAAAAAAAATGCGTAACCTGGCGCATATGCCTGTGAAGGGCCGCGTTGCCGATGCGTTGCTTCATTTGAGCGAATTGTTTGGCGAGGATGACAAAGGCTTTATCGGCATCGATCTCAGCCGGCAGGACCTGGCCTCATTTGCAGGCGCAACTTATGAAACCGTTTTCCGGATGATCAACGAACTCGTCAAGGAAAAGCTGATCAGGCTTTCGGGCAAAAGCATCGCAATTGCCGACCGTGAAGGTCTTGCAAAGCTTGCCGCCTGTTAAGCCGCAATGCCGATATAAACCCTGCCGTCCTGTATCTTAACCGGGTAGGTTTTGATCTGGAATTCTTCTCCGCTCAGGCACTCGCCGGTGAGCAATGAAAACGTTTTTTTGTGGAAGGGGCAGGCCACTTTAGGCTCGCAGGCCTCACCGGTGCTGCCGATCATGCCGCGCGACAAAACCATTTGCTGTTTATGCGGGCACAGGTTCTGCGTGGCGAACCATTCGCCCCTGCGCGAAAAATTATAGATCGCGATTTGCTCATCGCCGTGCTTCACGCAAGCGCCGCCATTTTCGGGTATATCGTCGCAGTAGCAGGCCATTACCCATTTGATATCTATTAATGTTTCCATATATCGATAAATTCTAATTTCTAAATCCTGACTTCTGAAGAACTAACCAATGACCTAATGACCCAATGCCTTAATGACTCAATTACCATTTCGCCTTCAACTGTTCCCGCATCGGCTCAAACTTTACGGTCGGGTCTTTTTCTTCCGGTGCGTTGATAAAGTGTGCAAAACGTTTGCGCAATTCCGGGCTGTTGACCACTTCTTTCCATTCGCAGTGGTAGCTATCGATCAGCGACTGTATTTCTTCCTCCAACTGTGCGCCAATACCCAGGCTGTCGTTTATCACCACATTCTTCAGGTAGCTTAAGCCGCCTTCCATTTTGTTCAGCCACGTTGCGGTGCGGGTCAGCGGGTCGGCTGTTTTGATATAAAACATCAGGAAACGATCGAGATATTTTATTAGCGTTTCCTTATCTAAATCGCTGGCTAATAACTGCGCGTGCTGTGGTTTCGAACCGCCATTGCCGCATACATACAGGTTCCAGCCCTTTTCAGTTGCTATGACGCCAAAGTCTTTGGATTGTGCTTCCGCGCATTCCCGGATACAGCCGCTTACACCGCCCTTGATCTTGTGGGGAGCGCGGATCCCCTTGTATCTTTCTTCGATCTCGATGGCGAATGAAACGCTGTCGTGTAAACCAAAGCGGCACCAGGTGCTGCCAACGCAGCTTTTTACGGTACGCAATGCCTTGCCATAGGCATGGCCGCTTTCAAAGCCGGCATCGATCAGTTCTTCCCATATCAGGGGCAGGTCGTTCAAGTGTGCGCCGAACAGGTCGATACGCTGCCCGCCGGTTATTTTCGTATAGAGGCCATATTTTTTTGCGACCTGACCCAACACGATCAGTTTATCGGCGGTGATCTCGCCGCCCGGCACACGCGGAACTACTGAATAGGTGCCGCCCTTCTGGATATTGGCCAGGAAACGGTCGTTGCTGTCCTGTATCGTATCCTGCTTCACGATCACGTCGTTCCACAGGCTCGAAAGGATGCTGGCAACCGCAGGCTTGCACACCTCGCAGCCATCGCCCTTGCCAAAATGATCCAGTACCAGGTCGTAACTTTTCAGCTCATTTATCTTAACCAGGTCGTAAAGCTCCTGTCTTGAATAATCAAAGTGTTCACATATTACATTCTTAATATACTGCCCGTTGGCCTTCATGGTGCCCGCTATCAGGTCCTTTACCAGCGGCACGCAGCCGCCGCAACCTGTGCCGGCTTTGGTGCATTTTTTTATGCCGTCAACCGTGGTGCAGCCATCATTCACTGCGCCGCATATGGTGGCTTTGGTTACCGCCTCGCACGAGCAGATCAGCGCGTCATCGGGCAGGCTCAGTACACCTGTACCTTCATTCGCGGCTTCGCCGCCGCGCGAACCCAGGATCAGGTCTTCAGGATTTGGCGGTAAAACGATCTTGTTGTTAACCGTCTGCAGCAGCATATTATAAGCCTCGGCTTCACCGATCAGGATGCCGCCCAGTAAATACTTGCCATCGTTGCTGATGTTGATGCGTTTGTAAACGCCTTTGTGCGTGTCTTCGAAAATAATGGTCCGGCACTCGGGTTCGGTTATAAAGGCGTCACCAAAGCTGGCTACATCAATACCGATCAGCTTCAGCTTTGTGCTCATATCAAAACCGTGGAACGACTTTTCTGAACCGATCACTTGCGACACCGCCACGTCGGCCATTTCGTAGCCCGGCGCTACCAGACCATAGATCATGTTTTCGTACAGCGCGCACTCGCCGATAGCGAAGACCGAGGGGTCGCTGGTCTGCATTTTCTCATTTACGGTGATGCCGCCGCGCGAGCCGGTCTGCAAGCCGGCCAGCTTAGCCAGTTCATCGCGCGGGCGGATACCCGCGCTTATAACCAGCATATCAATTGGTAATGCCGTATCGTCGTTGAATTTTAACGACTCTATCTTATGGTTGCCAGTAATACAGGCCGTGTTCCTGTTTAAATGGATATTTACACCCAATTGCTTTAGTTTAGCCTGCAGCATGGCGCTTCCGGCCGAGTCGATCTGCCGGGGCATTAGTCTGGGGGCAAATTCTATGACATGAGTTTCGCTGATGCCGAGGTCGATCAGCGCCTTGGCAGCTTCCAGGCCAAGAAGGCCACCGCCCATCACGGCGCCCCTCTTTGCATTAACTGCGTAGGCCTTGATCAGATCGAGGTCTTCGATGGTGCGGTAAACAAATACACCTTCTTTTTCGACCCCGGGAATATCAGGTACAAAAGCCGACGAGCCCGTGGCCAGTACCAGGTAGTCATAATTTAGGTTTAGTCCTTTTAAAGAATGAACGGTTTTCGCTGCCCGGTTGATCTCCTGTATCGGATCATCGAGGTGAAGCGTTATATCGTTGTCCGCGTACCAGGACGCGGCCGAAAGCGAAAGATCGTCAGCCGTCTTGCCGGCAAAGTATTCGCTCAGGTGAACCCTGTCGTATGCATGGCGCGGTTCTTCGCCAAAAACTACGATATTGTAGTTTGTTGACCGGGATACAAGTTTCTCGCAAAATTTATATCCAACCATACCGTTGCCAACTACTATAATGGTTGGTTTCGACATACTGATTTTTTAAATGTTAAAGCAATTTTTAATAAATACACCCAAGTTGCGACCGAAAATGTATTTACAATAGCAATGTTAGTTAATTTTATGATATTTGTCAATAAAATCGCCTGAATTTTTATTGTTTTAAGTGATTTTTATGATAATGGTAATAATTAATTATAAAATTGTTTTATTTTTTAGATAATTTCATGAGTTAGGCGGTTTTTAATAACTTATTTTGCGTTGTAAAAGGATTTCTAAGCGATTTTGTGTGATTTGTGCCAGAAAATGTCAGATATATCAGCAAATATGGATGCCAAAGTGATTGTGCCGGAGTTATTTGTCCTGGGGGCCGGCCCGGGAGACCCTGAATTGCTGACCGTTAGAGGATATAAAATATTGCAGCAGGCTGATGTGGTGCTATACGACAACCTGGCTAATAAGGAACTCCTGGGTATTGCCCCCGAATGGGCGGATAAAATATATGTGGGTAAGCAACCGTACGGGCAATATACACCGCAGGAATCCATTCTCGAATTGATAAAACACTTTTGTTTTACCAAAGGCAGAGTAGTCCGGCTGAAAGGCGGCGACCCCTTTATCTTCGGACGGGGTTTCGAGGAGATCATTTATGCAAGGCAAATCGGTATCAAAACGCATTTTATACCGGGCATTACCAGTATGCAGGCTTGCGGCATGGAAGATATTCCCCTTACCCATCGCGCGGTAAGTGAAGGTATTTGGGTGGTGACCGGAACCAAAAAAGATGGAACGTTATCTGCCGATCTGCGCCTGGCCATGCAAAGCAATGCTACGGTAGTGGTTTACATGGGAATGAAACAGTTGGATTCCATTGCGGATACTTATATAAACGAGGGAAGGGGCGATACGCCGGCGGCTATTATACAGCACGCTTCACTGGATCATCAAAAATCGGCATCGGGGCTGGTAAAAGATTTGGCGGCCATGGCGGAAAATAATGGCTTGAGCCACCCGGCTATTATAATCATAGGGTATGTAGTTGAGTTGAGAAATATGCTAAATATGGACGAACATGAAGGTACGCATTAAGGGAAATTCATTACGGTACAGGCTTTCGATGTCTGATGTCGCGCGGTTTGGACGCGACGGCTATATAGACGAAACTGTTGATTTCGGCGAATCACGACTTATTTACGCGCTGCAGAAAAGTCCGGCCCAAAACCTGGAAGCCAAATTTACGAATAACAAGATCGTTGTTTTTATACCTGAAATTTGGGCCGATGAATGGATTGAAACCGATATCGTTGGCTTTGATCAAAAAGGACCGCTTTATTTACTGGTCGAAAAGGATTTTCAATGCCTCGATAACGTGTCCGAAGATCAAGGCGATAATTACCCTAATCCAAATTTGGTTTGTTAACGCGTCGCGATTTTTTGGTGTATTCCCGGTAAAAAACGCTAAATACTTTCCTATAGAAATGCCAGCCTGGCAGCGCTTATCTCACTCGTCGTCGTTATTTTGATTCTGATTGCCTTGAATTCCGGTCGTATCCGTTCTGATTTCAGTATGACGGATAACACCGCCGGATGTACCGGTCTGCCTGGAAAAGAACAATACGACCACGCTAAATCCAATAACAAACCACGACAGCAAACCTGAATACGACTTTTGCTTCCAATTTGCCCAAAGCGCGATAACGGACAAACCTCCAAGCACATAAAGAACTATCGAAAAAATTTCAGCCGAACGTTCATGGGCGTGGATCAGGTGTTCGCTAATGCCGGGCAGATGTTCAATAGCGTCCTCCGCGCCGTCTCCCGTCGAGGATGCGGCGATCGCCGACAATGCGGCTAATATAAAAAGGAAGAAAGAGGTTCTTTTCACAATTTCCGAGCGAAATATGAATCCTCCAACCAGTACCAAAAGCCCCGCTATCGGAATAATGATCGGTAAGTGATTCACCAATAAGTGATAATGCGCTGCGTTCATGACTAATGCTATTTAAATATGTCGGTGGTGTTATTCTTCTGCTTTTGAGGGAAAGATCAAAAGGGGCAACTTTTGGTCGTGCAATGCCGCACGGGCGGTGCTTTTATGAAACATTCTTTGCAGTAAGCTATACTGCCGGTGCGTCATAGCCAGTAAATCGCAGCCATTTTTTTTGCATTCGCGTTTGAGCCGCGCAAGGACGGCTGTGCCTTTCACGGCATGATAACCCAGGTTGACTATCCGGTTGCCATTGTTTAATTTATCCATGAGGGCGCGTTTTGCCTCATCGTTGTAACTTTCGCCCGCTGTGATTATGTGGACAACCTCGACGCTAAAGCCGAATCGCTCGGAAAGATGAGCCAGGAGATGGAATGCCCGTATTTCGGAATTGTCGAAATTTACCGCGAAAGTAACTTTCTCCAGTCGGGCGGGCCGCGATTGTACAGGCACGATTAAAACAGGTGTGTTAACTTTTTCGATTACCTGGCCGATCTTATTGCCCATAAGCAGGTGGCCGAAGCGTGTTTTTTCCGTTGATCCCATTACCACCAATTCAATGTCCTTTTTTTCAATTAATTCTTTGACATTAATTCCGAGATTGCCTTCACCCAATTCGGTTTCAATGACCGGCGTGAAGTTATTTGAATCGTTTTCGGCAGCTTTATGTTCCAGGCGCTGCGCAAATTCCGAAAGCGCTTGTTTGAATTCTTCGTCTATCCTCATAAGTGGCTCCGGTTCGGAGCCCTGACCCGTGTAAGTGTCGTACGGAATTACCGGAACGCCGAGGTAGCTGTGAAATATAACCAGCCTGGCGCGGCTCTTTTCAGCCAATAGTAAAGCCCATTCCGCTGCCCTGAATGAGTTTTCTGAAAAATCGGTCAAAACGAGAATATTTCCCATGATCAAAGCCCGGATGAATGATTTATAATCACAAATATTCGGGATGTTTTACAGGAGATAAATGATGCAAGTCAGGTTAGCAAATGACATAAATCATTTGAAAACAGTCTATTGTGCTCAAACTTTGTTTGCGTAACCATTCTAAAAACTATTCAAGTCATGAAAAAATTATTGTATTGCCAGGCAATGGGCGTCCTGATGGTTTTGCTATCGGTGCAAAGCTCCTATGCCCAGGAAGTGGCCAAAGTGGACACTCTGCCTATGGTTGTAATTACGGCCAAATCTTATGTGAATCAAAAAGTTAGTGACGCATTCCACGAAAAGTTCAAAGACGTGGTCAGCCATACCTGGTACAAGATCGATAAAAATTACCTGGTAAAATTTATCTCCAATGAGCAAAAAAATCACGCGCTGTATGATAAGAACGGATATCTGTATTACCATTTGGCTTATGGGACCGGAAGAAACCTGCCGGCCGACATCGCGGAAAAGATCAATCGCGAATATAAAGGCGGAATAATAACAACCACCATCCAGGTAAACCAGGACAACCGCAGCATATGGCTGGCGAATGTAGAGTACGGCAAACTGCTGGTCCTGGTTCGTGAAGAAAATGGTGAAGTACGTGAAGTGGAGCGCTTCAGCAAAAGCAAATAGTACCTGGCCCATGAAGCTGTTGTCCGCAGCGATGACAGCTTCGTCCTTTGCTTAAGATAGAATCAAAATCTAAAAATATTCAATAATGAAAACCTTACTATCGTTCGTCGTTTTCAGCCTGGTGCTCATGACAGGCTGCGGCACATCGAGAATTACTTCGGCATGGAAAGCGCCGGACGCCGCCGCGCAGCGCTACAACAAGATCATGGTGCTGGGCCTAATCCGTACCGCCGACCGGACCCTGCAGGAAAACATGGAAAGTCATATGGTGGGAGACTTGCAGGCCCTGGGATATAACGCTGTATCTTCGCTGCACGAGTACGGCCCGAAAGCTTTTGATGGCATGGATGAGCAGGCCGCCATGAATAAACTAAAAAACAGCGGCGTCGATGCCGTGATAACCATCGTCTTGCTCGATAAGGAAAAGGAGAAGAGTTACGTGCCCGGCCATATTTATTATTATTCGCCGTACAGCTATTATTACCGGCATTTTTGGGGCTACCATACCGCCATTTACAGGCGCATTTACGAGCCGGGCTATTATGTAATGAACACACGGTATTTTTGGGAAAGCAATGTATATGAAATGGATACGCAGAAACTATTGTTTTCTGTTCAGACGCAATCATTCAATCCATCCGACTCGGAAAGCCTGGGGCATGAATATGGCCAGCTTATCGTCAAAAGTATAACGGAACACGGCCTTTTACAATGAATATTGCCTGAAGGCCGCATAATTTCGTATAAGTGCCCTAATCTAAGCGAAGGCTGAACCGGTATAGAGCTTCGTGTAATACTCGTCCGCCATGCGATTGCTGTCAAATCGAGGAATGACATCGGTCATGCTATTTTTCATGACTTTGATCCATTCCAGCGGACGGTCATAATACATAGGTATAACCGTTTCAGACAGTAAGCTGTAAAGATTATGGGCATCGGTCTCGTCCTGCTGAAACTTGTGCTCTGTTACTTCCGTGTTGGGAATTATAAAGCTGTTAACCCCGTCGCGTGCAAATTCGGGGAACCAGCCATCGGGAATGGAGACATTTACACAGCCATTCATAGCCGCCGACATGCCGCTGGTTCCCGATGCTTCATGGTTTAGCCGGGGTGTGTTCAGCCAAACATCAGCGCCCTGCTTAAGCAAGCGTGACAGTTTCAATTCATAACCTGTAAGAATCGCGCAATTCGGCAGGGTCTTGCATAAATTTACGATCTTATCAAAACTTGCTATTGCGGGGTAATCCATAGGATATGGCTTTCCGGCCCATATCATTTGAACCGGCCGCATTTCATCGGTCAGCAGATTGTGAAAAAAATCCATATCGTGCAGCAATAGCTCGGACCTTTTATACCCGGCAAATCGTTTTGCGAATACGATGGTCAGTACGCCAGGGTCAAGCAGAACGCCGCATTGATCGGCCACTTCCTCGAACAGCGACGCCTTACAGGCTCGCTTTCTTCCGGTTAATGCCCTGTCGTCACCGGCCTTAAGCGCCTCGTACATTTGCTTGTCCGCCCAATACGAGTAATTCTGCGCATTGGTAATTGATATAAGCTCACACACGTCGCTAAACCCGTTCCACATGTCCCTCAGCGTATTTAAATGTATCCCGGAAACCGCGTTTGCCTTACCCGCAAAGCGCAACGCAGTTAAAGTATGGTCGAGGTAGTCCTTACTTTGCGTTATGGATTTCATTTGTTCTAAAGGAAGATCGCCGGCAAAACCCATCTTATGCAGCAGGTAAACATCCGATTTAAGGTTGCCGCCCGGTTCGGGCGTGTGGTTTGTGAAAACGACTCTTTTTCGTACTTCCCCAATAGATCCGTATTGCCTGAACAAATAAAAAATAAGCGGCAACGCATGCGATTCATTCAGATGGTAAAGTTCCGGCTGAAAGTTTAATTGTTCCAGCAGTTTCGCTCCGCCTTCACCCAGTAATATTGCAGCCGCGGCCTGGGTTTCGGGATTACAATCGTAAAGCTTATGCGAAACCGTATGGGCGAGATGGTCGTTTTCGGGCAGGTCGGTTGTTAAAAAGAAAAGGGGAGCTGTTTTAAAAATCCCGGGCGGCAAATAAAAAGCGGTTACCCACACTTCATGACCTGATATTTTTATCGTGAACCTGATTTTGGTGTCGACCAGGAAACGATACATCTTTTCGCGGAAAACAACTTCCATAGCCTGGTCCGTTTTTCGTCCCTGGTCATAATAGCCGTATTTCCATAGGATGCCAATGCCGACGATATTCTGCTTAAGTTCATACGCGCTTCGCATAAACGAGCCGGCGAGATAGCCCAGTCCGCCGGCGTAGGTTTTCAGCGATTGGCCGATAGCATATTCCATACAGAAATAAGCCACCGCTGTTTTATATTTCGGATCAACTGTATATGGTGATTGAAATGAAAAGCTCACTGGATTCGTACGGATAATATTGTAATGACAGCACGCGCTATTTCTTTGCCAGTTCTGACGGAAATGTTTTGTCTTCCGGGTTGATCTGGCCTGACAATGAATTTAAGAATGCGACCACCTGTTTTACCTGTAACCTGGACAAGTTTTTGTTTAACTGGGCTTTGCCCATAATCTTAACCGCCGTATCCAGGCTTGCTATGCTTCCGTCATGAAAATAGGGATGCGTTCCCGCAACATTCCGAAGCGTCGGTACTTTAAACACATCCTTATCCTGATCCTTGTGTGATACCTGTTTTTTCCCCTCATCGTTCATTTTGCTGCCGGTAAGCGTGCGATAGTCGGTTACTAACCCAAATTTTTGCAAGGTCCCCCCGCCAACGCCCACCCCATGGTGACAACCGGCGCAGCCCGATTCTGTAAACACCTTTAACCCCAGCTTTTCTTCCATCGTTATCGCATTCGTATCGCCGGCCATATATTTGTCAAATCGCGACGGGGTAAGCAACGTGCGCTCGAAAGCGCCAATCGCCTTTTGCAGATTCTTGTAGGTGATCGGCTTTTTTTCGCCCGGAAATGCCGCTTTAAACAGATCCTGGTACAACTTAATTGAGCTTAACCTGTCGATTAAAAAGCCCTTGTGAGGAATAGCCATCTCAACCGGATTTAATATCGGCATACCTGCCTGTTCTTCTACGTCCGTTGCCCTGCCATCCCAAAACTGCATGTTCTGTAAGGCTGCATTAAACACAGTAGGTGAATTTCGGCCGCCGTGCTTGCCGGCATCGCCCACCGACGTAGGCAGATTGTCTACGCCATAGGTTTCAAGGTTATGGCACGAATTACAACTATTATTCCCCGTTTTCGAAAGCCTCGTGTCAAAAAACAATACTTTGCCAAGCTTGATTTTTTCGGGAGTTAGCGGGTTGGTTTTACTATCGGCCGTGACAGGTAATACCTTAAAAGTGTTTTGAGCCAATTGCATAAGAGAATCCTCCCATTGTTTAGATAAAACGGGCGTAGGCTTTTTACTGCTTTGCCTGCACGAAAGAATGATAGCAATGGCGCAAAAGCCGAAAATGAGCTTTTTCATGATGGTTGGTTTTAAAGAAAGGTTATGATCAAAGCTGATGGTTTGCGCCTTACCGGCCAATGACAGCGGTCATCTTATTAAATGATTTTAGGCACCCCGGCCTTCTCCCTCCGGTGCCGGCGCGATGGCGCTCCTCAGAGCTGCTTAATTACCTTTTTTAGTTTGGCAGCAATTTCTGCCGCTATAGCATGTAAATCTTTATTCAATACCGATTTCATCGATGACATCGGATTAATGGCCGACACTTCTATTTTGCCCGGCTTGCGTTCCTGGACGATCACATTGCAGGGTAACATCGTACCGATCTTATCTTCAGCCAATAATGCTTTGTGCGCGTATGGCGGGTTACATGCACCCAATATTTTATAGTTGTAAAAATCCTCGCCGAGTTTCTTTTTTAAAGTCGCTTTGACGTCGATTTCTGTTAAGACGCCAAAACCTTCTTTTCCCAGGCCTTCCGTAACTTTTTGAACGGCATCGTCGAAACTTCCATTTATCTTTTTATTGAAATAGTATTTCATAACTGTTCAGGTTTAAAAAGCGCTGCCAATTAATCAATCGCCTCGAGGTTAAAGCTCCTTATTATTCCCGGGATGAATAATGATGGCTGTCATTTAAAGATGTGACATTATACGCTGCTAAAAACTAAATTTCACCCTTAGATAACCCAGGTGCCGCATTGCTTTAAAATCATTGTTCACCTCAGCAAAGAACGATTGCCAGAACAGGTCAAGATCAAGGTTTGTCGCCAGGTTGTATTGAACCGACGGCAAAAAAATAAAAAGATTGGTGCCCGGCGATAACAGTAAGGCGGTGCTGGCCGATAGCCGGGGCGAAAACTGTTTGGTAGTGGTAAGGATAAAATTCCATTTGGTCGGCATCAGATTTTTGGGCGAAAGGTTCAGATCGATGGCATTAGCGGTATTGACGGGCCCCGATAAACCGTAATTGTTGTATAACAAGCCGAAATTAATGTACCAGTCTCCTGCAAATTTATAATCGGTTTCCATCGTCAGGTTCAAATGCCCGGTGGAATCCCTTCCGGCAAAAAAATATTGCGCTTCACCTTTAAAGCCCGCGTCGCCAATATACCCTGCCCATCCGGCTCCAACCGTCGGCTTATCATAGTATACGCCGGTTAGTATTTGAAAATCGTAGTTCCATTTGTTGAAGGCATATTTGAGCGCGCCGATATTTCCGTTGCTTAAAGCGGTATGCGCATAGGCAAATTCGAGACTCGAAGTATTATTCGTAATGTACGTTAGTTTTGCCCCGTCAGTTCCCGGCCGTTCTTCATAGTCGAAATCCAGGAAATTGTAGCTGTTGAAAATATCATTGGGGTTCCAGGTGGTCGCCATCCCCCAGTTGATACGCTGGCGACCAACCCTGAAGTTAAATTTGCCCGAACGGTAATCGAGGTAAAGCCTCTCGACATTGCTGGTGAAAACTACCGAATGCGTATTGACCCACACTTCCTGCATGTTCACATACTCATTTACGTTCCTTATCGCGATTGAACCGGCAGGCAGTTCGGGCGCATCACTGTAAAATATACGTGATCTTACCTCCACAGCGCCTGTAATGTTGTCGGATGGTTTCCATTTCAGGTTAACCCTGTTGTGGACCAGGTTGCCCCATTCGGTATTTTTGAAGCTGCTGTCGATACTAAAGGTCTGCATATCTTTAATATATCCGTTTATAAAAAACTTGCTGACGGTCGTGCTATCCTGCGCCAGGGAAAATGACGCCAGAGATAGATTCAGCACCAGGAGCAGCAACTTTTTCATCGGATTAAAAATTAGGCGTGTTCGGTGGCAACCGCGGCGGAGTCGCTGACGATTTTGCCGTCAACCAGCCTGACCACCCGCCGGGCCCTGTCGATAACCCGCTGATCGTGGGTTGAGAACAGAAAAGTAATATCTTCTTCCTTATTTAACTTAGCCATTATGTCGAGCAGATTTGACGCTGATTGCGAATCAAGATTGGCGGTGGGTTCATCGGCCAGTACAAACCTGGGCTTACTGGCCAGCGCGCGGGCAACAGCTACACGTTGCTGCTGGCCGCCCGATAATTGCGCCGGGCGGCTGTCTAATTTGTCCTCGAGTTGAATCTGCCTGAATAATTGCTTTATCCTGTCATCTCTCTCCGACCGACCGGCGCCTTGCAGCAGCATGATAAATTCCACATTTTCCTTTGCCGTAAGTACCGGTATGAGGTTAAAGGACTGGAATACAAAGCCGATATTCTTCAGCCTGAAATCGATCAGTTCGCCGGACGATAATTGGGTGATGTCAACGCCATTGATATAAATATTGCCGCTATCGGGCTTATCCAGGCCGCCGATCAGGTTAAGCAAGGTGGTCTTACCGGAGCCGGACGGGCCGACGAGCGCCGTAAACTCTCCTTTGAGCAAATGCAGGTGCACATTGTTCACTGCATACACCGGAATGGTGTCGGGATTATAGACCTTGCTGATGTTGTGCGCATCTATAACGGTTTCCTTGTTAACCGGCTCCTTGTCAATATTTGCTACTATTTTCATATACCGTTGCATAATTTTTTGTGCTTACCTGGTTAACGCTTCAGAAGGACGCAGCCGTAACGCCTTCATGGCGGGAAACAGGCATGAAATAAGCGCTGTGCCGATGACAATTACCAGTATGCCGAACAATTTGTCGATCGGAAATTCAGGATATATCATCGTGCCGAATCCAAAGCTGCTCATCATTTCGCCGCCCATACCCGATACATCAAGACCGTGTTTATTGAAATGATTGATAACGAGCCACCCGGCCGCGATCCCAATGGGTGTTCCGGTAATGGTTATAAAGATGGTCTCTGTCAGGATCAGCAAAAAGATACGGACGCGTGTCGTACCCAGGGCCACCATCATACCGATTTCCCTGGTCCTTTCCAGGATGGCCATCAGCATGGTATTAATAATGCCAAAGGCCAGGGCGAACATGATAATGACCATGATGATATAAGAATACTGATCGGTGGTTTTAACCATCAGATCGGTTTCCGGCGATATCTCCCGCCAGTTCTCAATTTGATAACCCGGAAATTTCTGCTTCAGCAGTTGTTGTACCGGCCCCACATCTTCGTCACTTTTTAACAGGATGGCTATCTCATGAAACGCCCCCGGAATATTCAATAGATTGTCGAGGTCGCTGATATTGACATAGACATTTCTTTCATCAAGCGGAGCGTTGTCGCTGCGATAAATTGCTGCAACGCGAAACGCGCCCGATACCAGGTTGCCTGCTGTGTCGGTGAAGGTCAGCACCAGCTTTGCCCCGGTTTTCAGTTTCATCTTAGTCGCCAGTTTCTTACCTATGATAACCTGGTTTTTGCGCGCAGGGTCAAAAGCTTTGCCTTCAATGATCTTGGCCTTTAGTTGCGTTGTTTTGTATTCCAGGTCGGGGATAACGCCGTTGATCTGCACTCCCGAGCTTCCACTGGCCGTCGCAAGCATACCGTTGGTTATGCTGCGCGGACTGGCGGTTTTTACCTGCGGTAAAGCATTGATCGTTTTTAAAAGCGAACTACCGTTCTGCAAGATGAATTTGGGTTCGTAGTCGTTTTTAAAACCAGGATCGTGTATTTGCAAATGGCTTTGTTCGGCATCGATCACGTTGCGCACCCGGCTTTTCATCATTCCCTTGTATAAACCGAGCACTGAAATCCCGGCGAAGAGGCCGAGCGCTATCGACAGGATAATAACCAGGCTCCGCATTTTATTGCGCCATATATTCCGCCATGCCATCATCAGTATCATCATGTCAACGTTTCATTGCCGTTACCGGGTCCAGCCTTATGATCTTGTATATCGGGTATAATGAAAGGACAAGCCCGACACCCATGACAATTAGTCCCTGTGTAATAAAATTGGATGCATCGATAGATGTGGGAAATACGGCCTCAAAACCAAATTTTTCGTAAGCTTTGGCTGTTTCGCCGCCCATCCTCAGCGGGTATTTATTGAGATAATATACCACCGGAATACTTACTAAGATGCCAAGCACGCATCCCGTGATCACGGTGAACATCGATTCAAGCATCAGCAGAACTGCAAGCCTGCCCTTTTTCATGCCGATGGCAATCAGCATCCCCAATTCATATTTTCGCTCTACCATCACCATCAGCAGCGTACCGAAAATTCCGAAACAGATGAGCAGATATAAAATGCCCTGGATATATTTCATGCTGTTGGTGTCGGCCTGGATATGCTGCCTTACGTCCGGCATGATCTGTTCCCAGGTCATCGTCTCATAATCAGCCCCGAGTGACGATTGTACGTCTGCGGCAGTCGATTGAAGTTTCGCAATGTCACGCACCGAAAGGATGTAGGAAGTTGCCATGCTGTCGGCCCCGTAAAGGTCCATCGCAGTTGAGATGGGCATAAAAAGCACACGTTCGTTCAGGTCAGGCGAACCGAATTTAACGATGCCTTTAATCGGGTACTTGCCGGCAGCCATAACGCCGTGATACCCTTGTCCGATCAGCACCACGGTGTCGTTTAGTTTGAGCTTAAGCCGGCCGGCCAGCCCTTGAGCGATCAGTACCGTTCTGTCATTGTCTGAAAGGTACCTGCCCTGTACGAGTTTTTGCTTCAACAGCGTGATGTCATTTTCTTTCGCAGGATCAATGCCAACGACAAGACCACCTTTGGTAACGTCGCCCGAAGAAATTAATGCAAATGATTCCAGGCGCGGGGTTACAGCGGTTATATTTTTAACCTGAAGTATCTTCCGGGTAACATGCCGGTCCGCCCGGAAGCTATTATCGAGCACCTGCTCATCCCAATAACCCTTTTTATGTACTTGTATGTAGCCGGTATAAAAGCTTACGATGTTTTTGACCAAATTACCGAAAATGCCATCCTGGAGGCTGCTGGCAACAACTGATAAGATCACGGCAAAGAAGATCGCCGCAATGGTGATCATGCTCCGGTTCTTGTTGCGCCAGATATTTTTCCACGATAATTTAACCAACCACATTTCAGTAAAGGGTTTGCGTTTTTTCAACCGTAAAAAAACTATCGTCAATCGGCTGGTTGTAGCGGACACTTTTGTAGATCATCTCCGTTTTTTGCCCTTTTTTATCTGCCGGTATCATCTCAAAGCGCGTAGGAATAAACCTGTCGTCCATAGTTTTTATGTCATAGCTGTTCATAGTATTGACCAGCTTTCCGTCTTCGTCATAAAAGCGGCAGTTCAATTCAAGAAAGTCCTTCTTATCGATACAGATGATCACTTTGCTCCATACCACCGCCGCCTCCGGTTTCGGTATCATATTGATGATATAACATGTGCGCCCCTGGATGAGCGTATCGCCGGCAATTGAATGGTTGTAGTCCTCTGCAACCGATGACTCCTTAACCAGGTCGTCATTGGTGAAGTCGGTTCCCATCCAGTTTTGTCCCATCATGGATGGAGGGAGTTTTACGGTGCGTTCCAGCGATGGCACCCAGGTCCATACTTCTTTTTTTCTTTTCAAAAAGACAACGCCTTTATCCTTTGCCGGCGCAGTGATCAGGATCATTGCAAGATTATTTCCCTTCATCCAGGTTTTGCACTGCATCTCCCTGCTCCAGGTCGGGCGGATTGTCCTGATCACCATGTCAGCCTGCATGGTGTTTCCGCGCATTTTATCATCGGCTTTTTTTACGATTTCGGTTGCATTCTGTCCGGCGGCTCTTAAAAAAAGAGAGGTTATAAGCACGAATAGTGTACGTAGTCTCATGTCAGGCATTATTTAACCTAAAAGTAGACTGCATCAAAGGATAAGGCACTGATTGCCATCATAAAAGATAGTGAGTTTTATCAGTTTTCGTTAATATCAGGCCGCTGGCCCAAATAATGACTCTTATCATTATTGAGCCTGTTTTGTGTCAGATATTCCCTTGTTTCCCATCATTACATTTGGAGTAACTGTTTTTGAAGATGTCAGTTACTTATCCAATAGCTCAACCCTATATTTTAGAGCCCGGGGCGCTTGCAACGGCACTCCGCGTCGATTTACAAAGAGGGCTCAGCGAACAGGAAGCCAGGAAGCGGCATGAACAGTTCGGCCCTAATATTTATGAGCACAGGAAGCCCCGAAGTTTAATCGCACTTTTTACCAGGCAGTTTAAAGGAGCGGTGGTTTATATCCTGGCAGGCGGTGCAGTAATTTCTTTCTATTTTAATGATATACCGGAAGCCATATCCATTTTGGCAGTTATCCTGATCAACGCGCTGATAGGTTTTTCGATGGAGTGGCAGGCGAGGAATTCGATGGATGAGCTGAAAAAATTAGAAATTATAACTGGCAAGGTTTTGCGCGATGATTATCTCTCGGTAATCGATGCCGGCGAAATAGTGCCGGGCGATATTATCTACCTCGAAGCAGGAGATATTGTGCCAGCCGATGGCCGCCTGGCGGAAGTACAGCAACTGCAATGTGATGAATCAGCGCTAACCGGAGAATCACAGCCGGTTTTTAAAAAGATCGGGGCACTTCACCCGGCTATCATTCCGGCTGAACAAATTAACATGGTTTTTAAAGGCGCTTCAGTAGTAAAGGGCAATGGCAGGGCTATCGTTACGGGTATTGCAAAGAATACGGAGTTGGGGCAAATCGCTGCGCTCGTAGAGCAGGCACCGGATGAAGAAACTACGCCGCTAAACCGAAAATTGAACACGCTTACGCGCAGGCTGATATACGGCACATTGCTGATCACGGCTTTATACATTTTTATGGAGGCCATGCGGGGCAAAAGCCTCTTCCTGATTTTGGAAACGGCCGTTGCGCTCTCTGTTGCCTCGATACCTGAAGGGTTGCCTATTGTCGCTACGATTGCCCTTTCAACGGGAGTGCTGCTAATGGCCCGGCGAAACGCAATCGTGAAGAAGCTGTCGGCAGTGGAAACGCTTGGTAGTATAGGCGTTATCCTTACCGATAAGACGGGCACACTGACGGAAAACAAAATAAGCGTCAATACGCTGACCTTCCCGGAAGAAACGTTCACGTTTTTGGGAGATTCCGACGCGCCTCTGCTTGAAAAAAGCACCGTCAATCTTGAAAAATTAGTGCTTGCGGGTGTTTTGTGTAACAATGCGCACAGTCAGCGACATACGATAGCCGAGCCGATGGAATCGTCGCTGCTGCAGTTGGCCCAAATAACTGGTTTTAATACGGATAAGATACGCGCCAGCTATCCGCGAATTACCGAGATCCCTTTCAGTTCGGAAACCATGATGATGATCACTTTGCACAAAGGCCCGAAAGGATATCTGACCGCAGCCAAAGGCGCCGCGGAGCAGCTACTAAAAATATGCGACCGCATGCAATCGGGCCAGCAGGTACGCAAATTAACACCAACTGATTACGAGCACATACTCCGGCAGGCCGACGATATGGCGCAGCAAGGGCTGCGCGTACTGGCGTTGGCCTGGAAGGAAGATATGCCGTTAGACCATCATGGATTTTCAGACGGTTTAATATTCGCAGGGCTTGCCGGCTTTCTCGACCCTCCCCGTGCCGATGTTAAAGATGCCATTCACCGCTGCCTGCGCGCTGGAATTCGTGTGGTAATGATCACGGGCGACCATCCGCATACGGCATTAAACATTGCCCGCAAAGTCGGCCTGGCAACGGAGGCTGAAACTAACGTGGTCAGCGGGAAACTGCTTCCCGGTGTAAAGGAGATAACGCCGGAGTGGAAAAAGAAAATACTGAACGCAGCGGTGTTCGCGCGAACGACGCCGCAACAAAAGCTTGACATCGCAGCTATTTATAAGGAGGCAGGTTACATTGTGGCGATGACCGGAGACGGCATAAACGATGCCCCCGCGCTAAAAAAAGCCGATATCGGGATCGCCATGGGGCTTCGCGGGACGCAGGTAGCGCGGGAAACGGCCGATATCGTGCTGAAGGATGATTCTTTTGCCTCCATTACTGAAGCAATTGCACAGGGAAGGACAATTTTTCAGAACATTCAAAAGTTTGTGGTCTACCTTGTCTCATGCAACCTCGCTGAAATACTGACCATTACTTTGCTGGGCGTTATTATGCCCGCTGCGACGCTTTTGCCTTTGCAGATATTATTTCTTAACGTAGTAACGGACGTATTCCCCGCGTTAGCGCTGGGCTTAGGTAAGGCCGATCACAACGTTATGCTTCGGGTACCCCGCGATCCCGGCAAAGAAATATTGCACCGGGACAAATGGTTAAAGATCATCCTGTACGCCGCTGTTATGACGACGACTGTTATCGGGGTAGTCAAATACAGCAGCTACCTGGGATACACGCCCGCGACTTTGAACAATGTTGCATTTTTTACACTCACGTTCGCACAACTGGCTCATGTTTTCAACATGCCTCATGAACGCTCCCGGATATTTTCCAATGAAGTCACCAGGAACAAATTTGTGTGGTGGGCAATCCTGCTCTGCTTGCTGATCGTCGCTTTGGCATATGTTGTTCCTCAAATGAGTTCGGTGCTTAACCTGGCCTTGATGCCTGGGCAGTCGTGGCTTATTTGTATTGCCGCCGGCCTTGTGCCGCTTATCCTGATACAGTCGGGCAAGTTTGTTGTTGTCAAAACCTCGAAGAGATGAAAGAAATACCGCTAACCGTGCGAAGATCGCTCGAGTTGCTTGGGCTATGCCTCGTCGTTTTAGTCATAGCACAGGGAAGCACGGTCATCATGCCATTGGTGATGGCTTTTTTCTTTGGACTGCTGCTGATGCCGCTTTTTCGCTTTTTCAGGAAGCTTAAAGTGCCCGAAGTAATAGCGATTTTTCTTCCGATTCTTTTGCTAACAATATTGATAATAGCCGTGATCTGGTTGTTTTCCGACCGGGTTGCGGCGCTTTTGAGCGATCTTACACAAATCCAGCGAAATGTCGCGCTCCATTTAGACCATCTGAGTATGTGGATCAGCCGCTCCTTCGGCTTTGCGCCCAAAGACCAGCTTAAATTTATCAACGAACAGAGCAGCAAATTTTTCAGCGGTCTCGAAGGACTGATCAAAGGCGCGCTCGGATCGTTAACAAATGCGGTAATATTCTTTGGTCTGTTACCGGTGTATACCTACCTGGTAATGTTTTACCGAAACATCTTTTTAAAATTCGTATTGCTTTGGTTTACGCCTGCCGAACAGCCCAAAGTTTCCGAAAGCGTTATACAAATCGAAAAAATGGTCAAACACTACCTGTTCGGTCTTGCCATACAGATAGGTTACATTACACTATTACTCGGAGGTTCGCTGGCCTTATTCGGTATAAAGAATGCGCTTTTGATCGGCCTTTTATTTGCTTTTTTGAATCTCATACCTTATCTGGGCGCGCTTATAGGTAATATTCTCGGCGTTATTATAACCCTTGCAGGATCTGAAAATTTAACTGACATTCTAATTGTCCTGGCCGCCATCACAGTCGTTCAGTTCCTGGATAATAATATCCTGATGCCCCGTATCGTGGGCGGCCAGGTGAAGATCAATGCGCTCGTTTCAATCGTTGGGATCATTGCAGGCGGAGCGATTGCCGGAATATCGGGAATGTTCCTGGCCATGCCCATACTCTCTATCCTGAAGGTTATGTTCGATAGCTCGGAAAAATACAAACAATGGGCTGTGATCCTGGGAGCGGAAAGACCAAAGCGAA
>JAFDZK010000059.1 GCA_018267005.1 Bacteroidota bacterium | reverse complement strand
TATGGTAACCTATTTTATCGGCGGCAGCGTCGGTACGTATATCACCAGCCTGGCCTGGAGTTATTACCGGTGGCCGGGCGTATGCTCGGTAGGGATTTCGTTATCGGTCATCGCCCTCGCTTTTCACCTGTTTAACCAAAAAACTATACACCAGGCGCGACACGGTGTATAGTTAAATGGTTACCGGCCGCGGCCGGTGTTCCCGGCAAAGGTTGGGCAATGTTCAGAATACTATCTTTTGAAATGGTATAAAAACAATCGTTCAGTCATTCCCATTAGATTTTACCGACAAACACATAGCCTTTACGATTTTTTTGATTTGCAAACGCAGATCTTGGCATAACATTGGAACTGAAGAAAAGCAGGAACATCATTATGGTTGTGATAAAAGACAAACCGGCGCAAAACGAAGAAAAGGAGTGGGAAGACCCCATCGATCCTGAAAGCCCGTCAGATGGCCGGGAAAAGGAACAAATCGTACGGCAGTATAAGGAAGCGAAGCGCCGGCATGAAAATCTTTCCGAAAAAGACCATATAGATAAACCTAAAACAGATTGATTACGTATATATAGTTAACAACTGTAAATGCCTTAAAACGATATGATTATGAAGAGCTTTAGGAAGACCTCGACCAGCAAACTGGTAACGCGTTTCGATCACGAGCTGAAAACCCTTTTGCTGAGCGATCTGCACAATGTGCGCGGAATGCGCAACCAACACCTGCACAGCAACAACCAGGCGAAATTGCAAACACGTTTGTCGGTAGCCTGATCAGCATATACATCTGCCTGTTAAATTCAACTGCGAAAACTATGGAGGATAAGGCTATGCATTGTGCATGGCCTTATTTTTTTGATGCGTATTTTAATATTAAATCCGCAGTTCTCGCCGAAGCGCCAGGTTTGCCCATCTTTTCATGCAGGGCCCTGTAATTATCCAGCATTTGCGTGCGATAACTATCGTCATTAATAAGAAGCTCTAATTCTTCGCTGATCTTAAGCGAATTGCAGTCCTTTTGGATCAGTTCCTTAACTGCCAGTTTGTCCATGATCAGGTTAACCAGCGAGATAAATTTCACTTTGATAACCATCCGTCCGATGGAGATGCTTATAAAACTGCTTTTGTATACAACTGCCTGCGGCACATTAAGCAAGGCTGTCTCCAGGGTTGCCGTTCCCGATGTAACTATGGCAGCGTGGGCATGGTTCAGTAGGTCGTATGTGGCATTGAAGACCGTTGTAATATTGGTTCCTTCAAGGAACTGCTGATAAAAATCCTGATTAAATGTCGGTGCACCTGCTACAACAAATTGGTACTCCGGGAAACTGCCGGCGGCCTGCACCATATCGGGCAAAATACGCATGATTTCCTGCCTGCGGCTTCCTGGCAAAAGCGCGATGATTTTTCCCTCTTTTAAACCATGCTTTTTTCTAAAGTCCGGGTCGGGTTTAAATCCGGCTATGGCGTCGAGCAGCGGATTGCCGACGTAATCAACCGTCATACCCCATTTTTTATAAAAATCGACCTCGAAAGGCAAGATACAGAACAAATGGTCGACGATACGTTTGATCTTTAAAACACGTTTCTGGTTCCAGGCCCATACCTTAGGCGATATGTAATAACATACCAATATACCGGCATCTTTTGCGGCTTCGGCAACACGCAGGTTGAAACCAGGGAAATCGATTAGTAACAGCACGTCGGGCTTCCATGCGATTATGTCCTGTTTGCAAAATTTAAGGTTCTTTGAAATAGTGCGCAGGTTGGCAACCACTTCGATAAAGCCCATAAAGGCCATATCGGCATAATGCTTTACCAGTTCGCCGCCTTCCACAAGCATTTTGTCGCCGCCAAAAAAGCGAAATTCGGCCCGCGGATCCTTTTCTTTCAGGGCCCTCATCAGGTTGGCGCCATGTAGGTCGCCCGAAGCTTCACCGGCCACGAGGTAATATTTCATAGCCGTCAGATGTTAAATTTCCAGGTATTTAATAAAGGGATGGCGTGATGCGCCGTCATATCAAATTGTACCGGTACCACCGAGGCATAATGGTTTTCCAATGCCCAAACATCGGTTTCCTCGCCGCTGTCGTTCAGTTGAAAGACTCCTGTAAGCCAGTAATAGGGCCTTTTCTGCGGATCGAGGCGTTCATCAAATTCTTCGGCCCATTTGGCGTTAGCTTGCCGGCATATTCTGATGCCTTTGATCTTCGGTGTATTTGGAAAGTTGACATTCAGCAACGTAGCAGGTGGCAACCCATTTTGCAAAACCTGCATCGCGATCTCCTTCACATATTTCAGGCAATGGTTAAAATCGGCCTGCAGCGTATGGTCGTCCAGCGAAAAGCCGATGGAGGGAATACTTTCAATCGCACCCTCAACGGCAGCCGACATCGTACCTGAGTACAGGATATTGATCGAATTGTTCAAGCCGTGGTTGATGCCCGAAACGCACAGGTCCGGTTTTTTGCCCTTCAGTATTTTATTGACGGCCAGTTTCACACAATCCACCGGCGTGCCCGAACAGCGGTAAGTGTCGATGTGCTCATATATCTCCACTTTGTCGAGCCGCAAAGGACTGGCAATGGTAATGGCGTGTCCCATACCCGATTGCGGACTGTCCGGCGCTACGACGACAACCTTGCCCAGTTCGCTCATTACATCCATCAGGCATTTGATCCCCGGCGCGGTAATACCATCGTCATTCACTACTAATATGGTAGGGCGGTCGTTTTTCATTTGGCCCAAAATTAGCTATATTTGGTTATGCTTACTGCTGAAAAGAAGAAATATACGGTGGATGACTACATGATGCTGGAGGAAGGCGCGCCTTTTCAGTTGGTTGAAAATGAACTTATCATGTCGCCGTCTCCTAATGCTATTCATCAGGCCATTGTCGCCCGTCTTTCTCAAATGATATTGAACTTTTTAGACGATAAACAGAATAACGGCTATATTGCTGTATCTATGGATGTTGTGCTTGATGAAAGTAATGTCTTCCAGCCCGACGTTTTATTTGTCTCGCCGGAACGGGCGGTTGAGATTGTAAAAGATCGCGTTGAAGGAGCTCCGGATTTAGCGATTGAGATATTATCCCCGTCGAATGCTTATTATGACCTGCGCAAAAAGAAAGAAATTTACGAAAAGTATGGCGTAAAGGAATATGTTATTATCGATCCCATAGCTCAAAATGCTGACCTGTATGTGCTGAAAGACGGGGTTTATTCTTTGCACCAAAAAGCGGAAAAAGCAGAGAAACTTAATTCTGTCCTATTGCCCGGGTTAAGTTTTGATCTTTCCAAAATATTTGCCTAAACTATCCTTTTCACTCCCGGCACCGCTATAATCAGCGAACCAAGCAAAAAACTGCAGATAACAGCTAACGGAGCTGCGAACAATAATTTTAAAGCCGGGTCGATCTGGATCGGGCTTGCCAACAGCGCTATGCCAACGACTACCAGCGGGTGGAATATATATACCGCAAATGCTGAACGGGACAACCCGGACCAGAGTGGCGACGGGTTATTCAAACCCTGTTTACCGAGGCCGATGAAGGCAGTCATGATAGCTATGCCCGTTACCTGTTCCCACATGGCATAAAGAAAAGCGGGAAGATGAAAGCCGCCGCTGAACCAGCTTCCCGGAAATCTCAAAGCGGCCAGCATAATATAGAACAATATAAAGACCAACACGCCGAAAAGCGCAGCGATGCGGCGCGCGTTTATGCCTTGCTTGCGGCTAATGCCGTCGGGCCATTTGTTTTTGGAAGCTAATATGCCCATAGCAAAGAGCGCAATATATTGGGTAAAATGCCCTAACTGGAACCCAACCGGTTGCAGCACCCAACCGACGGGGAAAACTAACCGAACAAGAAAACTGATCAGTCCTAATATTGCTGCGAATAACATGATCTTGCCTAAACCCGGCGACGGTATTGGTTTACTTACATTATTATTTGTCAAAGAATCCCAGCCAACATACAGCAGGGTAAACAGCAGCAACGCCGCTACGAACCAGAGCACGCCGAAATCGATCCAATGGTGATAGCCGGACATGTATTCGATAAAAGAATGATGCCGGCCATAACCATAATGTTCAACAATGTAATTTAACACCGGGGAAAGTACCAGTGAGTAAAATGCAAGCGGTATCCCCAGCCTGACCAGCCTGTCTTTTATAAATTTTGCCGGGCCTTTCTTTTCGAGCGAGGCAGGAATAAAATAAGCTGAAAGGAAAAAGAAAAAGCCCATGAAGAACGACTGGTTGGTCGCGACGAAGAACGTCATTATCCCTTTAGCCACCTCGTTCGTGGTTTTTTGATAATAATACCAGCCACCTGGCGCACCATAGGTGATAAACGTGTGATGAAGGACAACCAGGATGATAAGGATCACCTTGATGTGGTCAATATAGACGATCTTGGTTTTGCTGCCTGAGGCGATAGCCGGGGCTACTGCAATTGCCATGGATGAAGTTAATAATTTTCCTGAGGATCAGACGACAGAGCAGGGCGGATGTTACACGGAAATAAGAAGGCCCCTGAATTTCAGAGGCCCTTACTTATAAGCTGTTTATCCATTTGACCAGCTCATCACGACCCTTGCCGGTTTTCTTTTGCAGTTTCCCGAGCATTTCGTCGTCTTTACCCTCTTCATAAGCGAGGTCGTCGTCGGTCAGGTCGCCATAGGCTTGTTTGATCTTGCCTTTAGTTTCGTTCCAGGCGCCTTTGATCTGTAATTTGTCCATGATGTTTTTCTTTTAGATGTATTTGGAGAACATCTTTTAACTCTGTTTGGTTTTTTTGAACCAAGAATCAAGAGCCAAGAATCAAAACTTGCTGTTAACAAAGCAATCAAGTATTTTAGAATAAGTTTTATGAAACTTAAATCATTTCTTCCTTTCATTATTTTACTGCTGCTTTGTACTTATGTCGCTTGTCGTAGTGGCATGAGCGTAAATAATGTCAGGTTTGATAAAGCTAAATGGGATTCTACAGGTGATTTGCGGTCATATCCTTACCGGCAAGATATGGTAAACGACCTAATCATACATCATCAAATTAAAGGGCTAACCTGCAAACAATTGATTGATTCATTGGGTGAACCAGAGAATTATCAAGATGCCGGTGATAGTTTAATCTATGACATAGCAGTCAATTACGGATACCTTGACCCGAAATCTGGCACATACCTGGCCATTGGTTTTAATAAAGATTCTATCGCGACTGGATTTAAGGTAGTGCATTGGAAAAACCGGCACGCGAATGAATAAAAGCCAGAGTTTTTGTCCTGGCTCTTGATTCTTGGCTCTTGATTCTTGGCTCTTGCTTCTAAAGCGCTCCCGCTTTGATCTCCTCCACCACCGCCGGATCGAGCAGGGTAGTGGTGTCGCCTAAATTTGATGTGTCGCCTTCGGCTATCTTGCGCAGGATACGCCGCATGATCTTACCCGAACGTGTTTTCGGCAGACCGCTTACGAACTGTATTTTGTCCGGTTTGGCCAGAGGGCCGATGATGCGTGATACCGTCATCAGGATATCCTGGCGGGTAAGGTTCTCGTCGCCATGCGTATTGGGACTTATGACAAAAGCGTAAATGCCTTGACCTTTAATGTCGTGCGGGTAACCTACTACGGCCGATTCCACCACGCTGGCGTGCATATTGATGGCGTTCTCTACTTCGGCAGTGCCGATACGGTGACCGGAAACGTTCAGCACGTCGTCCACGCGGCCGGTAATGCGGTAGTAGCCGTCCTCATCGCGCAGGCAGCCGTCGCCGGTGAAATATTTGCCTGGATAGGTGGCGAAATAGGTTTTGCGGCAGCGCTCATGGTCGCCATAAGTGGTGCGTATTATGCCCGGCCACGGGAATTTGATGCACAGGTTGCCGCTTACGCCGTTGCCTTCGATCACTTTGCCGTTTTCGTCAACCAATTCGGGCTGAACACCCGGCAATGGCAGCGTGGCATAGCTCGGCTTAGTTTTGGTGACGCCCGCTATCGGCGAGATCATGATACCGCCGGTTTCGGTTTGCCACCAGGTATCTACTATCGGGCAGCGGCCCTTGCCGATATGCTCATCAAACCAATGCCAGGCTTCCTCGTTGATCGGCTCGCCTACGGAACCTAAGACACGCAGCGAGCCCAGGTCTTTATCGTTAACATAATCCAGCCCAAAGCTCATCAGCGAACGGATGGCGGTCGGCGCGGTATATAAGATGTTTACTTTGTGTTTATCGACCACATCCCAAAAGCGGCCTGCATCCGGCCAGGTAGGAATACCCTCGAACATCAATGAAGTGGCGCCCTGCGAAAGCGGACCATAAACGATATACGAGTGCCCGGTTACCCAGCCGATATCAGCGGTGCAGAAATAAACTTCGCCAAGCTCGTATTGGAACACGTTGGCAAAGGTGTAGCCCGCGTAAACCATATAGCCTCCGCATGTATGCACCACGCCTTTCGGCTTTCCGGTAGATCCCGAGGTGTACAGGATGAACAGCATGTCCTCTGAGTCCATTTCCTCGGCTTCGCAATTGGTGTTGCCCTGGGTTTCCACTTTCTTGATCTCGTCTTCCCACCATACGTCGCGGCCCTTGATCATGGATATAGGCGTACGGCTGCGGGTAAGCACGATCACTTTCTTTACCGACGGGCATTGCACCAGGGCGTCGTCAATCACATTTTTTAAAGGTATTTCCTTGGTGCCGCGGAAACCGCCGTCGGCGGTGATCACGATATTGCATTGCGCGTCCTGGATACGGTCGGCGATGGATTGCGCCGAAAATCCACCGAAAACAACGGAATGTATCGCGCCGATGCGGGCGCATGCCAGCACCGCGATAGCCAGTTCGGGCACCATGGGCATGTAGATACAGATGCGGTCGCCTTTTTTGGCGCCGTTGTTCTTCAATACGTTGGCAAACTCGCAAACCTTCTCGTGCAATTGGCGGTAGGTAAGCACGCGGTGGTCCTCTGTGGGGTCGTTCGGTTCCCAGATGATAGCCGGTTTGTCGCCCAGCTTATCCAAATGGCGGTCCAGGCAATTTTCGGTGATGTTCAGCTTGCCGCCGATGAACCATTTAACGTTCGGCTCTTCGAAGTTCCAGTCCAGTACCTTTATCCAGGGTTTGCGCCAGCGGAAATTGCCGGCAATATCGGCCCAGAATTCCTCGGGCTTGTCAACGCTTCTTTTATAGGTTTGCTGGTACTCGTCGAACGAAGTAATTTTCATGGTTGGTGGTTGTAATTGGTAAATATGGTTGCGTTAGTTAGTGCTCCATGGCCCACTAAGTAATGAAGAATAACAGATAGTAAAATTGGTTTGCGAAAATTAGTAAAATTCCGGCGAATAGGTAGTGTTTTTTGTATCTTTAGATTCTGCAATGCCTTGTCGGTAGTAGTATTTTAACGACAAAAGACAATCCGCCTGCAAGATCACCTATTATTAATGCCACTATTGTCTGAACTATGGTTCTTTTGATTTTTTGACGGACTATGATTTATATATTAATCCGGTCATCATAGCTTTCATTTAATTACATAGATCATAGTTCCGACAACCCTACCCTTACCCAAATTGGGGAATAAACCACACATTCCAGGCTATAAATTAACAATAGCTTAATCTATCGTTTGGCGGAAAAATGCTTGTTTGAACGCGCAAACGCGGGTATTTGGGCTATCTTCCTTATTGTCAGCACGATTGTTGCCTTCGGTTTCCCAATTTATTTGCTGATACACCCTAATTAAATGAAGCTATTAAAGAATTTACCCCATATTGCTTGGATTTGGTATGCACTGGCGGTAATCCCTTCTGCTGTTTTCGCCCAGGCGCCCATTATATCCTATACGCCGTCTACTTATGCGATGACGCAAAACACGGCGATAACGCCTATGGTGCCCGTTAACTCCGGCGGCGCGGTCGGCGCGTTTGGATATGGAACGGCCAATAGTATAACCGGCGGCTCGCTCGATCATCCTTATGGCGTAGTGACCGATGCTTCCGGCAACGTATATGTAGCCAATCTTGGTGTCGACAAAAAAGATCCGGGATCCGTTCTCAAATATTCCGCAAGTTCACACACCTGGAGCACTTTCGCTACCGACTCGGTCAACAATCCGTCAGCCATAGCCATTGACAACTCGGGCAATGTTTATGTGTTGAACTACCAAAGGTCAAATAATGGCAATGGCAATTACAACGGCAATGCGTACATAGCCGAATACAATTCTTCGGGTACATTGCTGAACATTCCTGTACAAGGCTTAGGCCCCGCTACGGGCATCGCAATTAACAATGCCAGCGGAAACCTGGATGTGGCCGAAGAAAGCGCCAACGGCGGCAATGCACAAGTGGTTGAGTTTACCACGGGCGGCGCCGTAAATTTTACCCTGACCAACGCTGCTATTCCAAACCCGGTAAACGTGGCGACGGACAATTCGGGGAATATCTATGTGCTCGACAATACCAACAAGGATGTAGTGAAATTTTCCAGCACCGGCACATATCAGTCAATCCCGGTAAGTACAGGACTGACCAATCCCTTCGGCCTGTATATCGACGGTTCCGGGAATATTTATGTCAGCGATTCAGGTGTCGGCGGAACAAATAGTCTAAAGGTTTATAATTCGTCGGGAACCCTTTTAACGACCCTGAGCGGCCTGACCGACCCCGAGGGCATGACCACCGACAGCAAAGGCAACTTATACGTCACTGATTATACCAACAATACTTTAACGAAGTATCAGCCGACAGGCGGATATTTTATCAGCGGCAAATTGCCGCCGGGTTTAAGCTTCAACTATTCCACCGGTACCATCAGCGGCACGCCGACCACGACGTTTTCGTCTACCACTTACACGATAACCGCCTATAACGCCAGCGGCAGCAGCAGTACGACGGTTACCATTTCATGCACGGGAAATGCCTCGGCGCCGACGATAGTTTATGTTCCGTCTGTACAGGTTTTTACGACTGGAACCCTTGATACACTCACGGCAGTCACAACCAATAGTCCGAACAGTTTTTCCAGCAGCCCAAGCTTACCGGCTGGTTTCAGCTTTACTTCCTCGGGAAACATAATCGGCAGTACCACCACCGTATCGGCCGCGACGGTATACACTATCACAGCAAAAAATACATCGACCGGGCTTACCGGTACAACTACCATCAGCCTCGCTTTTGTGAAGGATAATTACTGGACGGGCAGCAAAAGCACGGATTGGAATACCAAGCAAAACTGGAGCGCTAATTCGGTACCTACGGCGTCGACATACGCCAGTATCGGCGTGGTTAACTACAGCAGCGGGAACGACCCGGTGATAAGCACGACCGAGGGATCGGTTAGCGTCGGTTACCTGGTAATGGGCGCGTTAAATTCAGCTACAGTAACCGTGCAAAGCGGCGCTTCTCTTACGGTAAACAACATATTACAGGTAAATAACAACGCAACCCCAATTTTTTCCGGCGCCGGCACTTATAACGTTATTTCAACCGGCATCGTGAGCGTGATCGGTACGGGAGACCTGACGATAAACCCGGGAACGTCTTTTGTGCTGCAATCGACCTCAGCAGGTTCGGCATCCGTCGACGCCATGACATCCGGCTCGATCAACGGGCAGGTGAACGTGCAACGGTACCTGAGCGCGCAAAGAGGGTATCGCTTATTAGCGTCGCCTGTAAATTATTCCGGCGCCGTTGACGGGAACGGTAACCTGGTTTATAGTCTGAACTATGTACAGAAGTCGGCATACGTAACCGGAACAACTTTGGCGGCCGGCGGCTTTGATGTATCGTCGACAGTGACGACCACATCGGAAAATCCGACGCTTTACTTATACCGCGAAGATGTGCCTGTTTCGAACGCAAGCTTTATCAGCGGCAACTACCGTGGCATCAGCAATATTAAGACTTATCCGACCTACAGCCTGAATAATGAAGCGTCGACATATACTATTCCGGCGAGTAACGGCTTCCTGTTCTTCTTCAGGGGAAACAGGGCAAGCGCTACATTCGACGCCGAGACCAAAACGACCTATGCGGCAACAAGCGCTACGTTAACGGCAACAGGCTACCTGAACCAGGGGCAGATCATTTTCAGGGACTGGTATAATCCGTCGTCCACTGCGCCGGGCTTTTCAAATCCGTCGGCAACGGTTGAAGGTTTCAACCTGGCCGCCAACCCTTATGCCTGTACCATCAGTCTGGATAACTTTAATACAACGACAACTACCTCCGGTATATACGGTTCAAACATATCGCCGTTTTTTTATGAGCTGAATCCGAAAACACAGAATTATGACATTTATGAAGCGGGCGTCGGCTATTACACCAATAGCGGCAGCAAGTACATAGCCAGCGGCCAGGGCTTTTTTGTACAGGCAACGAACACCGGCGGCGAGTTGATCTTTAACGAAACGGCGAAAACCTTGAGTTCGATTCCGACGACCAACTTGCTGATGACCACCAAAGGAAAGACGCTTGCGGCTAATTCCGGCGGCACTCCGCAAATGCTGCGGCTGCAAATGGCGCTGGACACTGCAAATACCGACGATGCATTGATCGTATTTGACAACAACGCTAAACCCGGATATGCTTTTGCCGAGGACGCGCTTCATAAGACAGGTTCTGGTAAGGTGAACCTGAGCAGCGTATCGGTTGACAACCAAGTTCTTGCTATTAACAAACTGCCGCTGTACAACGGGCTTACTATACCATTAAAGGCGGGCTCAAATGCCTACAGCAGCTATACATTGAGCCTTAAGGATGCCAAAGGAATTCCGCAGATGTACGATATCTGGCTGAAAGATACTTTTGCCGGCGATTCGGTAAATATGCGTACAACCACAAGCTATTCGTTTTCTATCACTACAGACACAGGCAGCTATAGCGTTAAACGTTTCTCCATCACCATGCGCGAGAATCCGGTGCTGGCTTACAAACTGCTGAGCTTTGACGCGCAAAAGTCCGGCAGCCAGGTAAAAATTACCTGGACAACGCAAAATGAGTTTAACTATACCAGCTTCGCTGTTGAACGCAGCACCGACGGCGGTAAAACTTACAATATGATCGGCTCGGCGCTTTCGGACGGGTCGGGTTCGTACAGCGTGACTGATAAGGCTCCCGTAGCCGGGTCGAATCTTTACCGGTTAAGGCAGCAGGACATTGACAATAACATTGCTTATTCAAACGCTGTTGACGTGGAGTTTGCTAACGGCAGCAGCGTAGCGCTGAATGTTTACCCTAACCCGGCAGTGAATACCATCAATCTGAGCTTTGTGCCCAAATCGCAGGATAATACCACGTATAATGTGAGCATTACTAACAGCGCCGGCCTGGTGGTTGCCAATGCCCATATTAGCGGCACCAACTGGCAGGGTAACGTAAGCGGGTTGCTGCCGGGAACTTACCTGGTAAACGTGACCAATAACAAAGACAGCCAGCTTGTTGCGCAGACCAAGTTTATTAAGATGTAAGGCCGGCCCGTTACTGCCGGTTTTTTCGCACGTAGGTGAGGTCGTACGAAACCGTAACCGTGCCGTCGCCTTTGTTTATATCCTGGTACTGGCGCACCGTATTCGGTCCGAGATTATAAAATTTAAAGTTGCCTGTGATCTTTTTGCCGTTCATCATACGCTCAAAGGTAAAGTGCATTACGCTGTCGCGGTATTCGCCGTTCAGATAATGCTGCGCAGTGCCGCCTGAACCGACCCAGTCCTGCTCCCATTTACCTGCTGCAAGGTCGTAGTAGTTAATGCTTTTTCCGCTGCCGCCCTGCAGGTCGGTCCAATTCTCTAATAAACCGCAACCGCCCGAAATACTTTGCACCACACTGTGACCTACCAGTGTCTGGGTGCCGGTTTGGTATACGTCCCATTCGCCTATCCAATAGTCGAAGTCATGTGTATGGGGCTCGGAGGCACAGGGGCTTTTCCGCTGTGCAAAGCCAGCCAGGCTTATGCAACTGAGTGCAATTAGAAAGAGTTTTTTCATATGAATTTATTTTAACCATTCTTCGTCGAATTTCACCCAGTACAGATCGTCATTTCCGTTGCCGGGTTGGGTGAGCATTTGTAATAGTTGCGGGTATGTTTTGGCCTCTCCGTTTGTAAAAGCTGCGGCCGGGCGGTTGCTGGTAAAAACCAGGTATTTGCCGCCGGAGGTAACATAGGGGCAATAATCCAGCGAGGGCGAGTTGACTGGCGCGGGCAGGTGCTTTGCCGGCACCCAGTTGCCGTTTGCGTCTTTATGACTAATGTACAGGTCGCCGCGGCCCAGGTCGTCGGGACGTCCATAGCACGAGAAGATAATGAACCGCTCATCCGGGTCGACAAAAGCATTAAACTCGTCGAATTTTGTATTGACGTTTTCGGGCAGGTCTTCGGGTTTGGCGTACCGGCCATTGGTCCACTTGCATACCACAATATCCTCGCTCCCTTTGCCATATGCAGCCTCCGTGGTAAAATACAGGTCGCCGTTTTTGGCAACCGCAGGATAAAACTCGTCTTTATCCGAATTCACATCCGGGCCCAGGTTTTCCGGTTCACCCCAATTGCCGTCGGCCTTGCGGCGTACTTTCCAGATATCGAAATCTTTGGGTTTATCGCCCTGTACCGGTCTGTCGGACGAAAAGTAGATGCTTTTTCCATCAGGCGAGAAGGTGGTTTCCAGGTCCCGATACCGGCCCGAAAATGGTGCGACTTCCGGTTGGCTCCATTGGCCGTCTCTTTTAACCAGGTGCAATATGGTACTGCTCCAAAAACGGGGCTGCTGCAAAGTAAGGAATATTTCGTCCCCATCAGGCGAAATAGTAAAATCGATATTGCTTAGGCCGTCAGACAAGATGCCCGGCGCGAAAATACCTGGCGTGCTGGCAGGCTCACCGCCGCCGGGAAAAGTTGCCTGTCCCTGCGACTGCTGCATGGCGACCGCACTTAATATCAATGCAAGAAGGCAGGTCTTATACACGTCTATAAGACGCAGTATCTGGCAGCGCGTTACACCATATATTTCATAGAAAAAATCTTCTGTCGCAGCCTTGAGAAGAGATGACTTTCGTTCCTCGCCGCGAGGCGTTCCGGGTATAAGTAGATTATTGCAAATATTTTTAAAATCCTTATTGCCTATTTGACTTAAAATCCTGATATTTGCAAACTCTTTTGAGAAAAGGAGTTTAATTAATCAACATTTGTCATGTCAAGAGTTTGTGATTTAACAGGAAAAGGCGCCATGAACGGTCATAACGTTTCGAACTCGAACGTTAAGACTAAACGCAAGTTCTACCCTAATTTAAAGCTGAAGAAGTTTTATGTTCCTGAGGAAGATAAGTGGATCACTTTGAAGGTTTCCACTTCGGCCGTAAAAACCATCAGTAAAAATGGTATTACCGCCTGCATCAATAAATACGTTAAAAAAGGGTATATTTAATAGGGTTTGACGTTGGACGTTTTACGTTATACGTTGAATGTCTGATGGAGCCGAATTCAAAAAACGTAGAACGTACAACGTAATACGTACAACATAAAAAAGAAATGGCAAAGAAAGGCAACAGGGTTCAGGTAATTTTAGAATGCACCGAGCATAAAGAAAGCGGTCTGCCGGGCATGTCGCGTTATATCACTACCAAGAACAAGAAAAACACGACCGAAAGGCTGGAGTTGAAAAAATACAACCCGGTTTTGAAGAAGGTGACCGTTCATAAAGAGATAAAGTAGGTTGTACGTTTGACGTTATACGTTATACGTATGATGTCGTGTACGAAGAATAAAAACGTAAAACGTCCAACGTAATACGTAAAACGTAAAGAAAATGGCAAAGAAAGTAGTTGCAACGCTGAAGACAGGCAAAGGCAAAGAATATTCAAAAGTGATCACTATGGCGAAATCGCCGAAGACCGGTGCTTACACTTTCAAGGAAGTTATCGTGCATAACGATCACATCAAAGATGCGATCAATGCAGCCAAGGCTCAGTAATTGCGCCTGGTAAAAAGATAAAAGCCGTCTTGTGAATGCGAGAGGGCTTTTTTTGTTAGTCGGGAGTCCGAAGTCTTAAGTCGTTAGCCGCGGTCAATGACTAAAAGACTCAGAACTCACGACTTAAGACTCAAAAAAATGGGACTATTCGATTTTTTTAAGAAGAAGGAAAGCACGCCGCAGGAGCAGCAGGCGCTGGATACCGGTTTGGAGAAAACCAAGGACAGCTTCTTTTCCAAAATCACGAAGGTTGTCGCGGGTAAATCGACCGTGGACGACGACGTGCTCGACGACCTGGAGGAGGTGCTGGTAACTTCGGATGTTGGCGTAAGCACCACGCTTAAAATCATCAAGCGTATCCAGGATCGCGTGGCCCGGGATAAATATGTGAATACCTCGGAGCTGAACGCGCTGCTCCGCGACGAGATACAGCACTTATTAGCCGAAAACAACAGCAACGATTTCGCCAATTTCGAATATGGTAACCAAAAGCCTTATGTAATTATGGTTGTTGGGGTAAACGGTGTAGGTAAAACCACCACCATCGGCAAGCTGGCGCATAAATTGAAGCAGGCGGGCAACAAAGTGGTGATCGGTGCTGCGGATACCTTCCGGGCGGCGGCTGTCGACCAGATACAATTGTGGGGCGAACGTGTGGGTGTAAAGGTAGTAGCGCAAGCGATGGGTTCGGACCCGGCTTCAGTAGCGTATGATACATTGCGCTCGGCCGTGGCTAACGGTGATGATGTGGCTATCATCGATACAGCCGGTCGTTTGCATAACAAAGTTGGACTGATGAACGAGCTGACCAAGATCAAAAATGTGATGCAAAAAGTGGTGCCCGGCGCGCCGCACGAGATATTGCTGGTGCTGGATGCCTCGACCGGGCAGAATGCCATAGAGCAATGCAAACAGTTCACCGAAGCTACAGCCGTCAATGCTTTGGCGCTAACCAAACTCGACGGTACAGCCAAGGGCGGTGTAGTGATCGGCATATCGGATCAGTTTAAGATACCGGTGAAATATATCGGCGTGGGCGAGGGGATGGATCACCTCCAACTTTTCGATAGAAAGGCGTTTGTGGATAGCTTGTTTAAGCAATAAAAAGGGGTGTCACCCTGAGGCATTCGAAGGGTGAACGTGAAGGCCTTTGCCCGCATGTTTCGAGAATCTCAACATGACACCCCGCGCATAAAGGATAGTGAAGTAAGGAATCATGAGAACAAAATCAGTAGATAAACTAAAGACCAATACTAAACCAAGGGTTAACGTAGTGACTTTGGGCTGTTCAAAAAACGTCTACGATTCAGAGGTTTTAATGGGGCAGCTAAAGGGTAATGCTTTTGACGTGGTGCATGAGGCTGAAAAAGTCGGTAAGAACGACATCGTCGTCATCAACACCTGCGGCTTTATCGATAACGCCAAGCAGGAATCCATCGACACCATCCTGCAATACAGCGCGCTGAAGGAACAGGGTAAGGTAGGTAAGGTGATCGTTACCGGATGTCTCTCAGAACGATATAAGCCCGAACTGGAAGCCGAAATTACCAGTGTCGACGCCTGGTTTGGCACCAACGATCTGCAAAACCTTCTGCAGACAGTCGGGGCCGATTATAAGCACGAATTGATCGGCGAACGTTTATTGACCACGCCCTCTCATTTCGCCTATTTCAAGATCGCCGAGGGTTGTAACCGTCCTTGTTCGTTTTGCGCTATCCCACTGATGCGTGGTAAGCACGTAAGCAAGCCGATGGACGAATTAGTGACTGAAGCCAGGAAATTAGCAGCAAACGGTACTAAAGAACTCATCCTCATCGCGCAGGACCTGACCTATTACGGATTGGATATTTACGGCAAACGTAACCTGGATGAGCTGCTGCGCAGGTTATCCGATGTGAACGGTATTGAATGGATACGCCTGCAATACGCGTATCCTTCCGGTTTCCCGATGGAGATTTTGGATGCAATGAACGAGCGCGCGAATATCTGCAAATACCTGGATATGCCTTTACAGCATATCAGCGACAATATGCTGAAATCGATGCGCCGTGGTATTACCAAGCAAAAAACCATCGACCTGGTGAACCAGATCCGCGATAAGGTTCCGGGTATTGCTATGCGTACCACGCTGATAACGGGCTATCCCGGCGAAACGGAACAGGACTTTAATGAAATGGCGCAATGGGTGGAAGAAACCCGTTTCGACCGTTTGGGCTGCTTTACGTATTCACACGAGGAAAAAACGCATGCCTATTCTTTGGAAGACGATGTTGCGGAAGAGGTTAAACAGGAGCGCGCCGATGCCATTATGGAGATTCAACAGGGCATTTCCTTCGAAAAGAACCAGGGAAAGATCGGCAAGACTTTTAAAGTGCTCATTGATAAGAAGGATGGCGAATACTTTGCGGGCCGTACCGAATTCGATTCACCCGAGGTGGACAATGAAGTTCTGATCGATGCTAACCTGCATTATGCTACACCAGGCAGCTTCGTAAATGTTCAGATCGATAGCGCCGAGGACTTCGATCTTTATGGACAGATTGTAAAATAAGCAACCGTTTATTTGATTTCGGATATTAAAATCTAATTTCGAAAACTCATAAATTCGAAATCGAACATCCGAAATCCGAAATCAACAATGCAGTCTTCCTGTATCGATTATAAAGACACCGGTTTTTTCTCGCAAACGGTTATTGATTATTTGGAAGATAAGCCGGAATTAAGGCCATTTTATAATCAGCGGCCGGATCTCGACGGGTTTAAAAAGATCATCGCAAATCGTAAGGTCACGGCTGATAGAAATCAGTTAGCTGAAATCCTTACCAAACAATACCATGGCATTTCGGATTCCGGATTTCGGATTTCGGAATTGACCGGGAAGAATATTTCTCTTCTAAAATCTGCCGACACCTATACGATAACCACCGGCCACCAATTGAATATCTTTGCCGGTCCGCTTTATTTTATTTACAAGATCGTCACCGCGATCAAGCTGTCGCGACAGTTAAAGGAGCAGTTCCCGGACAAAAATTTTGTGCCCGTTTACTGGATGGCGTCGGAGGACCATGACTTCGCCGAGATCAATTATACCAATATCGGCGGCAAAAAAGTACACTGGTGGTACGAGGCCTCGGGTGCGACCGGCCGTATTAACCCGGATACGATACGCCAGGCGCTGAACCAGTATAAAGGTGTTTTGGGGTTGGAACATCATGGTAAGGAGTTGGCCGACATTGTGGAAAAAGCTTATGCCGGTTTTGATAAACTGGCCGATGCCACACGCTATTTGGTAAATGCACTATTCGGTCAATACGGGTTGGTTATTATCGATGCAGATGATCATCGTTTAAAACAGCAATTCGCTGATATCATTGAGCGGGACATCGTCGAAGAAAATAGCTTTAAAAATATTTCAGCTACCAACGAACAGTTGGAAAAGCTGGGTGTGCATGTGCAGGTAAACCCGCGCGAGATCAATTTTTTTTACCTTAGCGACGGACTGCGGGAGCGCATCGTTTTTGAAGACGACCGGTACAAAGTATTAAATACGGAGATTAGTTTTACCAGGGAAGAGTTAAAGAAACAGATCAGCGAGCACCCGGAATGTTTTAGTCCGAACGTAGTGATGCGCCCGCTGTACCAGGAATGTATTCTGCCGAATATCGGCTATATAGGCGGGGGCGCGGAAGTGGTTTACTGGCTTGAGCTCAAATCGAATTTTGAGCATTATCATGTCGACTTCCCAATCCTGATCCTGCGTAATTCGGGCTTGGTCATACCCAAAAAATCGGCGTCGAAAATTGCCCGGATGGATTTGTCCCCGGCTGATCTGTTCAGGCCCGCGGATACCATCAAAAACAATTGGATCAAACGACATGGCGAACACGAATTGTCGCTAAAAGAAGACTGGGACGAATTGACACAAGTATTTGAAAAAATCAAATCGCGATCATCGAAGATCGACCCGACCTTGTCACAATCGGTAGAAGCCGTGAAGGCGCGACTGGAACGAG
>JAFDZK010000598.1 GCA_018267005.1 Bacteroidota bacterium | reverse complement strand
ACATAATCGTCCAGCATTTTGGGGCGCATGCGCTCGGCCAATGGGGGCAGGTTGTTCATCAACTGTAAAATTCAGAAAAACAAATGCCAAATCCTAAAAAAGTTAGTATTTTCATCGCTCTCGTATGATACATCAATTCTCAGCAACAAACTTTCAATCACTTTGTGACGAGCTGGCCGCCAAAGACCCGGATCTGCAGAAAATAATTGAGATTTATGGCTATCCGCCGTTCTGGTCGAGGCAGAACACATTTGAATCGCTGGTGCACATCATCCTGGAACAGCAGGTTTCGCTCGCGGCAGCCAATTCGGCACTGAATAAACTGAGAGAAGCCGTGCAGGAAATAACAGCGGCACGCATCCTGTTACTCACCGACGAAGAAATGCGCGCTTGCTATGTGAGCCGGCAGAAGAACGGTTACATCCGCTTCCTGGCCGAAGCGATTTTGAGCGGACAGTTAAACCTGGAAGAATTTCCCGGACTGCCTGACGATGCCATTCGCGCACAATTGGTAGCGCTGAAAGGTATCGGCCACTGGACGGCCGATGTGTATATGATCTCGGCGCTGCACCGGGCAGATATATTTCCTATCGGCGACCTGGCCGCTGTTAATGCCCTGAAGCGCGTAAAACGATTACCGCCTGACATTACCCGGGAACAAATGCTCGAAATTACAGAGCAATGGAAGCCTTACCGCACCATTGCTGCCAAGCTATTATGGCACTTCTACTTGTCAACACCGGGAAAGCAAACGCTGCCTGGCGTCCCTTTGGCTTAAGACCGATAAAACTTAACTTTGCGGCCTGATGAATAAAGCTGCAAGTTACCCGGTTTATGAGAATGTAGAGATAATCGATATTGCCGAAGAAGGCAAAGGCGTAGGCAAAACCGGCGATTTTGTCCTTTTCGTGGAGAAGGCCGTTCCGGGCGATATAGCCGATGTGCAGGTTTACCGAAAGAAAAAGAATTTTGGCGAAGGGAAGATCGCGCAGCTAAAAAAACCATCCGCTTACCGGACTGAACCGTTTTGCGAACATTTCGGAACCTGCGGCGGCTGCAAATGGCAGCACATGACCTATGAGGCCCAACTGCAATTCAAGCAAAAGA
>JAFDZK010000597.1 GCA_018267005.1 Bacteroidota bacterium | reverse complement strand
TAGCGGCGGGGTGTTTGTTCGCCGCCGAAAATTAACTTATCCCCGCTCTGCGGCGTGCCAAGCTTGTGGTAATATAACTTATGGTACTGCGTCATGCCCGATAGCTGGCTGCCCTGTTTGGGTTTATCATAAGTTGAATAGTAAAACCCGTCGTTGCCCTTCCATGCTATTCCCGAAAACTTGATGTCGCGCAGCGTATCCCCTATCTGCTTTTTATCATCGGTCCGTATCACAATAGCATGCCCCCAGTCCGAGCCGCCCTTCGATATTTGGTAAGCGGCAAGGCTGCCGTCCTTTGTAAAAGAAATACTCGTCATCGACGTCAAGCCGTCGGCCGAAAACTTGTTCGGATCAAGAAACACTTCCGGTGCCCCGTCGCCTATCTGCCGCCACAAAACCGACTGGTTTTGCAAGCCATCATTCTTATAAAAATACGTGTACTTACCTTCCTTAAACGGCGCGCTGTATTTTTCGTAGTTCCACAGCGTTTCCAGTCGCTTATGAATAGCCTTCCGAAAAGGTATCTGGCCCAGATAATCCTGTGTGACCTTGTTTTGTTCCTTTACCCAGGCTTTGGTATCGGCGGCGCGGTCGTCTTCCAGCCAGCGGTAAGGATCGGCCACCTGCGTGCCGAAATAGGTATCCACCGAATCAACTTTTTTGGTTAGCGGGTAGGGCAGTGTTTTAATATTCATAGTTTGCGCAAAGGTATAGCTGCCGGTCAATGCTGCAAACACGAACAGGAGGTTAAATTTTTTCATAATCCCGCGGATTAAAACTTTTTGGCTGTTTCCGTTATGTGCGTCAGGTGGTGTTTGCCGTGCCAGGCATACAGCGCCAGGTTGCGCTTCAGCAGAACCGATGCACCAGTTTCGGGGTGTATAAACGTGCGGTTCCATTGTTCTTCCGTAAAACTATCGAACAAAGCCCCAAGATGCTGATGAATTCCCTCCAGCATTTTTAGCGACGGCTCGATGGGCAGGCGGTAATCCGGCAGCAGTGCCCAATCGGCCTCCTCATAGGCTTTGATGGTCGGGTTTTCTTCAGTCAGCGCCCATTTAAAACGGATCAGCGAATTCATGTGGCTATCGGCAAGGTGGTGTACTACCTGCCT
>JAFDZK010000596.1 GCA_018267005.1 Bacteroidota bacterium | reverse complement strand
GGTATTTGACGGTACGGATAACGCAGTCAAGAACCTTGAATTTGAATACCGCCTTTTTGAACTGATTGAAAACCTCTGTAATATTTTATTTGACCTGCCATGAGAACGAACATCACCCAACAATTCGGGCGTTTATACGAACCTGTTAAAGCCCTGCTGATTTACAGCAATAACGAAAAGAAAAATATCTACGTGGAAGCCTATGATATGGACAGGAACGGCAAGCCCATCAATGCCCATCCCTTATCTGTACAGGAAACCATATCCTTAGCCAAAGCACTCGACACCTCGGAAGATTTACAAACAGGTTTTTTAGACCCCGTTGGTCTGATGCCTCAAAATATATTATACATCAACAGGGGAAGGAACGCCTATGCTGTTTGGCATACCCCCGCCAAGAAAGTACGGTTACTGTTTAAAGAGGGTTTGGACATACCCAACGGAGAAGCTTTTATACCACGCATGATTTGGAAAGCGACCCGAAACACACTTGCCGTTTATGCGCTGAACACGGACGAACCGATAACCTTAGCTACCCCGCTTTGCAAAGCCCCTTATTTCAATATATATCCCGATGGCAAGGTTTGCCTCGGTACGGTAAGCATCCAAATCTCTAAAGATTGCGGACTGGAAGAATTTATGCGCCAATGGGAAATCTACTTTTTTAACAGCTTTTTCAGCCACACGCTCGGCGGTGAAAGCCCTGTGAAAGGCAACATCGTTCAGCTTTGGAAAAAGTTGGTCAACACAAATATTCCTTTTCCTGCCGACAAATTAACCCCTATCAAATTGACAATTAAAAATCTAATCAAATGAAAACGCTACCCGCAATCCATTTTACCGCTAATTGCCTGATAGACCCGACAAACCCTGTAACCGTTAACCTGATCGGTGCAGGTGGTACAGGCCATAGGATATTGACTGAACTCGTTAGGATACACATTTCTTTACAGGCGTTCGGTCGCCCCGGTCTGCAGGTGAATGTTTTTGACGATGATATTATCACCGAAGCCAACAGGGGACGGCAAATGTTCGCCCCCTCGGAAATCGGGCATTTCAAATCGGTTATTCTGATAAACCGTATCAACCTGTCCAGTGGCACGAACTGGAAAGCAGTACC
>JAFDZK010000595.1 GCA_018267005.1 Bacteroidota bacterium | reverse complement strand
TTCTGAATATATTCAGAAGGCTTACTAAAAGTTTCTCAAAAATCGTACACGTGTACAATTTCAGTGCGGAAGAAGGGACTCGAACCCCCACGCCTTGCGGCGCCAGATCCTAAGTCTGGTGCGGCTACCAATTACGCCACTTCCGCATCTCAGGATTGCTGCAGAGTCGGCAAAGATAATGTTTTTGACGGATTACGCCGATTATTATTTATGAACACAGATTATATTGGGATTTCACCGATTTAGCTCCAGGCTTTGGAAGTATGCCGGTGCTTTTAACAATCGGCTGCCGTACCAGGAAAACATCTCACCGTCAACTACTTTAACAGTCGCGTTGGGACATAAGGCTTTAAATTCTGCTATATGCTTTTCCTTGAACGGATATGGTTCCGATGATAGCAGTATTACATCCGGCTTTGCGGCAATGAGTTGTTCCGAAATTACTTCAGGATATCTTTCTATATCGAATGCATTCACTAAACCGCAGCGCTTTACCATCTCGTTAATAAATGTTCCCTTACCGGCAATCATGTACGGTTTACGCCAGATGAAATAGGCTGCTGTTTTACCAAACGGTTGTATTGTCAGATTACTGAATTGCTGTTCTATATTTTTGGCAAGCGTGCATGCTTTATCTGCTTTTCCCGTAATATGTCCCACCTTTCGGATCATCTCAAGCGCACTGTCAAGATCATTTATGTCACTCATCCAGACAGGGAAATGCTCCATCAGTTCTTCTGCCTGATCCCGCTCGTTTTCTTCTTTGTTGCCGATGATGAGATCAGGTTTTAGTTTTTTTACCACGCTGATATCAACCTGTTTAGTTCCGCCTACTTTTACTTTTTGTTTAACCTTGTCTTCGGGATGGATACAAAATTTTGTTACGCCGATGATTTCTTTATCCAGGCCAAGATCAAATAAAAGTTCGGTCTGTGAGGGTACAAGCGTAATAATTCTGCTGGGCGCCAACGGCAAATCCACAACACGGTTCATTTGATCGGTATATACGGGCATCGGATGTCAATAGGCGTTTTTGTCGCCTTTTAATGTAATCCAAAAGGTAAGGAAAATAATCTTAAGATCAAGCAGGAACGACCAGTTCTCCAGGTACCATACGTCAGCACGTAT
>JAFDZK010000594.1 GCA_018267005.1 Bacteroidota bacterium | reverse complement strand
CCCGGACATTTCAGCCATAAGTCTACAGCGCGTTAACCTTGAATTGAACGCAACGCGTAAGCTTATCGAATCGGTAACCGGCAGAAGCACCATCCTGTTCAGGCCGCCTTTTAACGCTGATGCCGAACCGCAAACGCTCGCCGAGGTAATCCCGGTAGCGGAAAGCCGCAGGCAAAGCTACATCACTATCGGCGAATCCATTGACCCCTGGGACTGGCAGCCCGGCGTAACGGCCGACAGTATTATAGCACGCACCATCAGGCAGAAAGACAACGGGTCGATGCTTTTACTCCATGACGCGGGTGGAGATACGCGTGAAGAGACGGTAAAAGCATTGCCGGTCATTATACATTTCTTTAAGAGTCACGGCTATAAGTTTACGACTATAGCCGACGTATTAGGCAAAACCAGGGCCGAATTGATGCCGCCTATCAGGGACGATGCGAACAGCGGGGTGATGGGAACGCTGTATGATATTTTTATCCAGGGATTTTTCTATGGCAACTGGTTTATGCTCTATTTGTTCCTGTCGGCAATTTTCCTGGCTATTGGGCGCATAGTATTGATAGGGATATTGGCGCTAAGGCAATATTTTGAAGACAAAAAAGAGAAAGGCCTGCTTTTAAAGCCCGAAGACCTGCCCCCGGTGAGCATTATTGTACCTGCTTACAATGAGGAAGTTACAGCCGTAAAGACCATTGAAAGCCTTCTGCAGCTCGAATATCCAAAATTCGAGATCATTTTTGTGGACGACGGCTCCAAAGACAAGACCTATGATCTTGTAAGCTCTTTATACAACAATCATCCGGTTGTTAAGGTGCTGACCAAGCCCAATGGCGGCAAGGCGTCGGCGTTAAATTACGGCATAAGCCATTCAAACTATGATTACGTGGTTTGTATAGATGCTGATACCCAGCTTAATAAAGATGCGATCTATCACCTCATGACTTATTTTACGGATAAGGAAATAGGCGCGGTAGCGGGTACGGTAAAGGTGGGCAATGAAAATAATTTCATCACCATCTGGCAGTCTATTGAATACATAACGGCCCAGAATATGGATCGCCGGGCTTTCGACCTGATCAACAGCATCACCGTCGTACCGGGAGCCATTGGGGCTTTTCGCAAATC
>JAFDZK010000593.1 GCA_018267005.1 Bacteroidota bacterium | reverse complement strand
CTTGACCTGCGCGAGGCCGTTAGGGTGGCGCTCAATAAGGTGATCGGCGCTTACGCGATCGTGATCATGAGTGCCGACGACCCTGACCTGATGATAGCGGCCCGGAAAGGCAGCCCTATGGTTATCGGCGTGGGCAAAGGCGAGTATTTCGTTGCATCCGATGCTACGCCTATCGTGGAGTACACCAAAAATGTGATCTACCTGAACGATAACGAAATAGCCTATATACGCCGCGAAGATCTGCTGATCAAGAACATCGACAATACGGTGCAAACGCCTTATATACACGAACTCGACCTGAAACTGGAGATGCTGGAGAAAGGCGGATATGATCATTTCATGCTAAAGGAGATCTACGAACAGCCGCGATCCATCCGCGACTGTATGCGCGGCCGCATTTACCCGCAGCAGGGTAAGGTACAGCTCGGTGGCATTAAGGAATATACAGAAAAGCTAAAAAACGTCGACCGGATCATCATCGTCGCCTGCGGAACATCATGGCATGCCGGGCTGGTTGGCGAATACCTGATCGAAGAATATGCACGCGTGCCGGTAGAGGTGGAATACGCATCCGAATTCAGGTACCGCAACCCGATCATTACTGAAAAAGACCTGGTTATCGCCATCTCCCAGTCGGGCGAAACCGCGGATACGATGGCAGCGATCGAACTGGCCAAAGAAAAAGGCGCAACCATATTTGGTATCTGTAATGTGGTAGGCGCTTCCATTCCGCGTATAACGCATGCCGGGGTTTATACCCATGCGGGACCGGAGATCGGCGTGGCGTCGACCAAAGCATTTACGGCGCAGGTAACCGTGCTCACGCTCATGGCTTTCTATATTGCGCAACAGCGCGGCACCATTACCCAAAGCAAGCTTATAGAATACCTCACCGAGCTGAACGAAATACCCGAGCTGGTTGAAAAGGCGCTGGAATCCAACGCGCACGTAGAAGAGATAGCGGCTAAATTCAAAGATTCGAGCAATTGCCTGTTCCTTGGACGAGGCAGCTCGTTCCCCGTAGCGCTGGAAGGTGCTTTAAAACTGAAAGAAATATCCTACATCCATGCGGAAGGTTATCCTGCCGCCGAAATGAAGCATGGTCCGATAGCCCTGATCGACGACGAAATG
>JAFDZK010000592.1 GCA_018267005.1 Bacteroidota bacterium | reverse complement strand
GCACGGGCCGAAGTGTTTTAGTCCCAATTATTTTCAAAAATGTTCCCAACATAAAAAGCGGTAGCCCCGTGCGATTCCTTCCCCGGGGAAGGGCAGGGCAGGAAGCGATGCGTATGTTCTCAGTCTCCTGGAAACCTTAGTGATACCGATAAAGACAATAATCCGCAACCCCACCCTACATCCGCCCCGAGGCGGGATTCGCACATGCCATCTTCTCTCATTTTACTTTTTTTTGAAAAAGCCGGCATAGGCAACGATGCTTACCATCATTGTTGCAACGAAGAATATCAGTATTCCCCAGCTATTCACCGCTGTGTTCGTTTTCCGGCCTTAGCCAAACCCTGCCAAACGGCAGGGCTTGGTTCATGACCTATATGTTGAGTTTGATTGATTTTAGGTTACACAGCCAGTCCAAGCTGCTCGTGCGAGGTAAGTTGTGCCAGTTTTTCTTTCAAAATATTGCGTGCGCGGTAAAGCGTGGTACGCGACAGCAATTCGGTAATGCCAAGTTTGGTGCCGATCTCCTGGTGCGAATACCCCTCGATGGCATACATATTGAACACCGACCGGTACGACTGCGGCAATTGCTGAACCAGCTTCATCAGGTCGTTCACCTCCAGGTTATTGGCATTGTGCGAGGTGGTGCTTTCCTCGTGGTTCTCGGCCATATCCTCAACCAGCACCATCGGTTTCAGCTTGCGGTAGCGCGAAATGGCGGTATGCACCATAATGCGGCGTATCCAGCCCTCCAGGTTGCCATCACCGCGATACTTATGCACGTTGTTGAACATTTTGATAAAGCCTTCCTGCAAAATATCCTGCGCTTCGTCCTTGTCGCTGGCGTAGCGCAGGCAAACAGCCAGCATTTTGGGTGCAAGCGCACGGTACAAAGCTTCCTGTTGTTTGCGGTCGTTGCGGAGGCATCCTTCCCACATCTGGCCTAAGTTGTTATCGGTATTCATAGCAATTGTTGTTATGAACACCCTATGCCAATGTGTGTGCCCTTTTGTTAAGCGGCTGATTATCAAATAGAAAATGTTTTATCAAACTCCTAATGTGTTCGGAATCGAACACTCGCTGAGCAAAAGCGGACGTTTTTGGGGCGGTTCATGGGTCATAGATCATGGTTCATGGCAG
>JAFDZK010000591.1 GCA_018267005.1 Bacteroidota bacterium | reverse complement strand
GTACCCCGATTTTGCCAATATATTCCAGCTTAACAACCTGGTGACCTACGTCCCCGTCGACAGTACGAGGTATTATTTACTGGATGCATCCGACAAGTACGACAGGTATAACCAAATACCCTATAACCTGCTGAATTCCTACGGCCTTTACCTTAATAACAAAGGGGATAATTGTGATATGATCTTCATCGAGACCAAAAAACCATACAGGGAGATCATCCTGGTGTCGGCAGAGATCGGTCCGGATGCCAGGATGAAAGGCTCGGCACAGATCGTAAGCAGCGGCTATGACAAAACTACCGAAGCCCAGTTCTACAATACCGAAGGTGAGCAGAAATTTGAGCAATATTTAACCGGCTCCGATAACAATATCAGGATATCCGATCTTAAGCTCGACAACCTGGACGTTGATACCCTGCCCCTGAAACAGAGCTTCAATTTCACGTACGACCTGAACAATTCAGATAACTACATTTATTTTACGCCCAACCTATTCACGTCGCTCCACGATAACCCATTCCTGGGCGAGAGCAGGAATTCAAGCATCGATTTCGGCTACCGGAACGATAAGCTTATTACAGGAAATTTCAAACTGCCGGCAGGATATACGCTTGAATCGCTGCCTAAAAGTACCAGTATAGTGATGTCGGACAAAAGCATCACCTTCAAACGCGCATTGCAAATGGACGACGGCTATATCTCATTTCACTATGAGATCAACGTAAAACGCACTCGTTTTGCCAGGGATGAATACCCTGCGATACACGAATTTTTTAAGAAAATGTATGAATTACTGAACGAACAGATCGTATTAAAGAAAACATAAAAGCATGGATCATTAAATTTTATTCTTTCTAAATATAATAAACCTTTAACCCTAATTACAATGAAACCTATCATTACCCTCCTGCTGTTCTGCGGAGCTATCCAGGCGGTTTACGCCCAGACCGCAACTACTGCACCGGCTGTTGAACCTTTCGGGAAAGTAAACCAGGCCGACCTTGAACTAAAACAATGCGATTTTGAACCCGATGCGAACGCGGAAGTGCTTTTTGATAAGGGCACAGTGTATTATACCGACAACCTGGACGGTATTACGATGGAGGTTCACCGGCGCATCAAAATATTTAATGATAATGGCAAGCG
>JAFDZK010000590.1 GCA_018267005.1 Bacteroidota bacterium | reverse complement strand
CAATACACCTGGGCTGGTAATATATTTGATCGCCTCGTTGGCCTGCATACAGCCTATTATGCCTGCCAGGGTAGGCATTACACCGCCATCGGCACAATTGGGTATTTGCGAGGCATTAACTTCGGGATACAGATCACGATAATTAGGCGAAATGGAACCATCCTCGTTCTTTGTATTCCAAACGGCCACCTGGCCCTCAAATTGGTAGATAGCACCATAAATTAAGGGTTTTCCCAAAAGAACTGCTGCATCGTTTAGTAAATAACGCGTTTCAAAATTGTCGGTTCCGTCGACTATGATATCATAAGGCCGGATAAGGTCCACCACATTATCGGAATTTACTTTGATATCATGAGCGATGACCCCGATCGAAGGGTTTTGTTTTCGAAGTTTTTCGCAGGCAACAATGGCTTTCTTCAGACCGACCTCACTTGGCGTATATAAAATTTGCCGGTGAAGGTTACTCAGCGAAATAGTGTCATGGTCGGCTATGCCAATGGTGCCAACCCCTGCCGCCGCAAGGTACTGCAATGCAGGGCAACCCAGCCCGCCTCCACCGACAACTAAAACTTTGGCTTGCCGCAATCGCTTTTGAGCAGTTTTACCAAAACCGGGTAAAGCGATCTGGCAACTGTACCGGGTAATGTCCTCATCCATCAGGCGCTGCTATTTTTTGATGGATCACCCTTTTGATCTTTTCCAGTTCATCGGGCGTGTTCACATTGGTCAACGCATCAGGGTAGGTGGCTTGTAACAGCTTTGTGTCACTATTAATGAGCACCTTGCGCGGACAAGAATATCCCTGCGACAGGAATGAAAGCAATACAGGATAACTTTTTGGCTCCCATATCGCTATCAGCGGCTCAGGAAAGTCGTCGTACGGGCTTTGGTAAGCGGTAGCCGTTTTGGAAACGTCGCGGTTGCCGATAAGCAATTGTATTGTTTCTGTGTCCAATAATGGCAGATCGCAGGCCACGACCAGCCAGGCGTTGTCGGGTTGCTCGCGAAACGCGGAAAGTATTGCGCCATAGGGCCCGAGGCCGGTGAAAGTATCGGGCAGCACGTTGTAATTGATGTCGATGCCTGATTTTTGATCATCCCGGCAGGAGATAAACACCTCGTGGCACAGCGATTTCAGCATATCGGCAACA
>JAFDZK010000058.1 GCA_018267005.1 Bacteroidota bacterium | reverse complement strand
CAGCCCAGGCGGCCACATCCCGCCGGCAGGGAGAATCAATTTTTTCATAATTGCAAAAGTCTAAGTGTGAAGCCTTTAAGATAAGGTAATTCAATGTAAAAACCTACGTCGGAGACATTGTTTTTTCACCCATTTTTACACCGTGAAAACACCCTGTCGGCAAGACTTTTTGAGGTACCGAATAGTAGAAAAGAATTTGTGATTCTATTTGACGAGCTTGCCAAAAACCGCGTCGTAATTTCTCAATGCGAAGCCCTTCATACCGGCCCGTGCATTTTAAGAAATGCCCGGACTTTTCATTTTACCTCTTCCCTTCCAAAAATCCCTTCAACGCCTGTTGCGTAAACTCCGACAATACCAGCTCGCCGCTGAGGGCGGCGCGTTCGGCAAGCAGCTCGTCCCAGTTTTCGGTGCCTTCCCAAAGTATTTTCTTCAGGCCGGAAAGTGCTTCAGGGTGGTAATAGGCAAGTTTTGAAGCGAGTGCGGCCAGGGCCTCATCCAGCGCGGCAATGTCAGGATAGACCTCATTATAAAGGCCTTTTTCCCTGGCCCATTGCGCGGTTTGAAAATCGGATGCCCGGATGGTGAGTTGAGAGAACGCCGGCAAGCCGATCTTGCGCGTTACCGCTGGCGAGATGACGAACGGCCCAATGCCTATAGCCAATTCGCTGAGCTTGATGGACGCAGCCTCCGTAGCCAGGCAATAATCGGCAGCGGCCGCCAGGCCCACCCCACCGCCGACCGCTTTTCCCTGTACGCGGGCAATGACAATTTTCGGCGATTTCCGGCAGGCGTTGATCACTTTGGCGAAACCCGAAAAGAACTCCGCACCTGCGTTTTTGTCTTTGATCTGCAGCAATTCGTCAAAACTCGCGCCGGCGCAAAAGGTGCGGTCGCCCGCGCTTTTTAAAACGACGATCCGAACGCTGGCATCGCCGCCGGCGTTCATAATCGCGGCCGCCAGGTCGTCAAGCAATGCGGCAGGCAAAGAATTTTGGGCTGGGTGGTAAAACGAGATCGCCGCAACACCATCTGCAACGACCATATCCACATTACCTTCGGGTGTTTCGGTCATTTTTGCTTAACTTGTAACTAAGGCAATATCGGCAGATTTTGATTGGTGAACAAACTAAATTTATGACGCGGCGCGCAATCAAAAAATACAGAAATAATCCAGAATTGTTTTTTTAATTTATATTAAATATTTGTAATATAATTCAAGTGTGCTATTTTTGTACTAATATAAATTTTTAACTGAAAATTTAACCTATTGAAAATCCTGGTCGTCGAGGATAATCCCGACATTAAAGAATTATTGGATTATATCCTGCAAGACGAAGGGCATGAGGTTGTGGCATGCGCTGACGGATCGTCGGTTGATGCCATCGACCGGATACTACCGGACCTGATACTAATGGATGAACTGCTTTCGGAAGTTCGCGGCAGTACGCTTATCAAAAAACTTAAGGCCAATCCGGCATCCCGAAAAGTGCCTGTTATATTGTTATCGGCCATGCCCAACATCCAGGATATTGCGGCCAAATGCGGCGCCGATGGCTGGCTTGAGAAACCCTTTAATATTGAAAGTCTTACAGAGGCGGTAAAAAACTTCGCCTGATCTTTCCGCGCTTACAGGCGGTTGATTATTTTTATGCCACAAGCCGCCTGTATGTGCCGGTATCAGAATATTTACTTTTTTTAACTCATAACCGGCCCCGATACTCATAAGTTTAGGCGTTAAAAGCGTATTGCCGTTAAAAAGTAAAAATTATGAAAATTGCTTTACCTCTCGTATTTCTGTTTGCCATCCATTCTTCGGTACAAGCGCAGAATGGGATATTTAATGTGATATCGTTCGGCGCGAGAGGCGACGGACAAACCTCCGATACGAAAGCCATCAACCGCACCATCGATTCGGCAGCGGCTAACGGCGGCGGCCAGGTTTATTTCCCCGCCGGGAACTACCTGTCGGGTTCGATCCATTTGAAAAGTAATATCAGCCTGTACCTGGAACAAGGCGCGACACTCATCGCTACCGATCAAAACCCGGCTGCCGAATACGATCAGGCCGAACAAACCGTGAATATGGTTTACCAGGATTACGGCCATAGCCATTTCCATGATGCGCTGATCTGGGGCGAGAACCTGCACGATGTTTCCATCCTCGGTCCCGGAACGATATGGGGTAAGGGATTATTGAGGGATTATAAAAAAAACAGTCCTGTGGCCAATAAAAGCCTGGTTTTATATAAATGCCTTAATGTGATCATTAAGGATGTGACCTTCAAACATGCCGGCTGGTTTGCGATACTGGCGACCGGCACCGATAACCTGACCATTGACGATGTAAAAATGGACACCAACCGCGATGGCATGGATATAGACTGCTGCCGCAATGTGCATGTTTCCGATTGCAGCGTTAATTCGCCGTACGATGATGGCATTTGCCTCAAAAGTTCATTCGCGCTGGGTTTTGCCCGGCCGACCGAGAATGTGACGATAACCAATTGCATTGTAAGCGGGTTTGATGAAGGCTCCTTCCTCAACGGCACGTACCAAACGGCCGACAGCAATGCTTACCGCACGGGCCGCATCAAATTCGGAACTGAATCAAACGGCGGATTTATCAATATCGCCATCAGCAACTGCGTGTTCGATCACTGCCAGGGCCTGGCGCTAGAAACCGAAGACGGCGCTTTGCTTCAGGATGTTACCGTGAGCAACATTACCATGCGCAACATCGTTTCGGCGCCGATATTTATGCGGCTGGGCGCGCGTATGCGCGGACCAAAGGAATCGGCCATCGGCGAATTGCGGCGCGTTTCCATAAACAATGTGCGCGTTTATGATTCCAACCCCCAATATGGCTGTATTATTACGGGTATTCCCGGTCATGATATACAGGATATCGACCTGAACAATATCCGGATTTACTACAACGGCGGCGGAACGGCGGACCAAGCCGCCAAAACCGTTCCTGAACTGGAAAAGAGTTATCCCGAACCCACGATGTTTGGCACAATGCCGTCCTATGGCTTTTATATCCGTCATGCCGATGGGATCAAACTGCGGGACGTGGAAGTAAGCTATTTAAAGGACGATGCCCGTCCGGCCTTTATGTTCGATGATGTGAAAGGCATCGATATGCACAATGTGAAGGGGCAGGTGGAAAAGGGCGTTGAGGAGATAAAGTATATCAATTCGAAGCGTTAAAATTATAGCAATTACGTTTCCAGTACCAGGCAATAAAGCCCCATTTAGAGTATTTAAAATTTTCAATTTCACTAAGCGGATACTTTTTAACCAGTAATTCATTCTTTCCATTGATTTTACAGATAAATATTCCCGGCTTGTCTGGAGGATCGACGCAATCCTGACCACTTATGTTACCGATTTTGACGATTTTGAAATTCACTATTTTAAACAGGTCACTATCCCAGTTATTATCAGCGCACCCGCTCCGATGATATGAATAGTAGAGATTGGTTCCTTTTAAATGAACAGGAGCTGGAAAATCAGGAAAATCCTTAATTAAAACAAATCGCCTGGTTTGTTTATCATATAGTATAAGATCCTGGCAATCCGGAACATTACTATAGTACTCAACAACAACGTCTTTATATCCGTCACCGTCAAAATCCTTAAACTCAAGCTTCCAAAAGCCCTCATCGTACAGAGTCTTTTTATTTGTTGAAAATACTGGCTTTCCCACATGATTTAGGATTAACAGTGTACCATTGTGATTGTAAACGGCTTTATAAACCTCGCCGTTAATTTTAGCAAATGCAATGCTGTCTGACTGGCCTTTAGCTATGGCAAACAGAAACACCCCAAATATTAGGATAAGATTCTTCATAGTATCATAAAGTTATTATTCCTCCTGTAACCTGCTAAGATTTTGGACGGTCATGCCAAAATAGTGTTCCTGTAATCGTCGCTCCAGATCGTTTGTCACTCCTACATAAAGTACATTTTGCTTAAAGTTGGTCAATATGTAGGTGTAAAAATTGTATTGGCGCATATTTGAATATGGTTCAGATCAAAAGACTGCCCAATTTAAGCATCCGGAATAGATTCTTCGCTATCGCTCAGAATGACAAAGGAAATTATTTCACTATCACTCCCAAAACTTCAGAATGACAAAGAAAATTATTTCACTATCACCCCCAAAACCTCAGAATGACAAGAGAAATTATTTGACTATCACCACTGTCAATATTTCAATCACACCCTTAACGCCAACTGTTACGGGCGCAGGGCCGACAACTACTTATTCGGTTAGCCCAGCCTTACCCGTTAGGGCTTACACTAAACACAACTAATGGCGTAATTCAGGCACGCCAACCGTTGTAACCCAGCCAAATAGTAATACTTACCGATTCACGGTTACCAGTAGTATGAGAAGCGGTTATGCCAACATAGGTATTGAGACAAGGGCCGCACCGGTGTTAACAGTAGCTTACGGTGGGCACGGCGGTTTCGTTATTTTTTTCAGCTACGCCAAACATTCCATCGCCAGTGACAGGCAATCTCTACTGGAAAGAATTGACTACAGGGCAACAAGGTTCAACCGCAAATAGTCCATACGGTCAACAAGGGTCATATACTGTATGTTATACTTACCAATTTTATATGGTAGAATACGGAACAAGCTCACCGGGATCGGCAACTAGCAATATTGTCCAATACACAGTGATGCAGGTATCTGAAGCCCGCTTCCGGATTACCGGGGCGGGTTTTTTTGTTTTGGTTTTGAACTATCAACTTAACGATTTCTTGATTGGCCATGATATGACCAGGTTTCAACAGGGCCTAGTTTTCATTTAATCATTTCCATCATAGTTTAGACGCTTCTGCCAATAATCAAAACAAAAACATTCCTTTCGCATTATAATATCAATGGCCATTAATTGAATTGACCGTTCAATTAAACCGCCGTTTGACCACTAACTAAAACATCTTGCCATGAAAGCTTTAAAAAATATCGCGATAGCAGCCTTATCCGCAGGTATAATAACTGTACTTATCGCCATAAGCGGTTGAGAAAGGGGTTATTCTGTCAAACCAATACCCCGCAAAAGCAAGCTAAGGTGGCAAAATCCAGGCGTAGCACTACGTACCAACTATCAAAATATAAAGGTCTTCAAAGCAGAAATTTGTAGACCTTTATATTTTTGGCTATGGACTATCGGCTATAAACTATCGGCTCTTTATGTCCACATAATTCCGGTCGACGGCGCCGGCATAGATCTGGCGGGGACGCCCGATAGGTTCTTTGTGCTCTTTCATCTCTTTCCACTGCGCTATCCAGCCAGGCAGGCGGCCCAATGCGAACAGCACGGTAAACATATCCGTCGGAAAACCTAAGGCGCGGTAAATGATCCCTGAGTAGAAATCGACATTCGGGTAAAGCTTGCGCTCGATAAAATAGTTATCCTTTAAGGCATGTTCTTCTAAGCGCTTGGCTATTTCCAGCACCTCGTCGTTAATGCCCAGTTTTTCCAATATATCGTCGCAGGCTTTTTTAATGATCCTGGCGCGGGGATCGAAATTCTTATATACGCGGTGGCCGAAACCCATCAGGCGGAACGGGTCGTTTTTATCCTTCGCCTTTTTGATCCATTTGTCCGTGTCGCCGCCGTCCTCTTTTATGCGTTCCAGCATCTCGATCACCTCCTGGTTAGCGCCGCCGTGCAGCGGCCCCCAAAGGGCCGAAATGCCCGCAGATACCGAAGCATAAATATTCGACTGGGACGAGCCGACGATCCTTACCGTCGAGGTTGAACAATTCTGCTCATGATCGGCATGCAGGATAAGCAGCTTGTTCATCGCGCTTACCACAACCGGATCGATCTGCACCTCTTCAGTACGCTGACCGAAGGTCATGTGCAGGAAGTTGGTCACATAATCATATTTGTTTTTCGGGTAGATATACGGATGCCCAAGCGACTTTTTGTATATCCACGAAACGATGGTCGCCATTTTACCCAGCATTTTGATAATGCTCAAATCGAGCTCTTCCTCGGTTTGATTAGGCTTTAACGACTCCGGATAAAACGCCGACAGCGAACAAACCAGCGACGACAATTGGCCCATTGGGTGCGCTTTTGACGGAAAACCGTCAAAGAATTTCTTCATGTCTTCGTGCACCAGCGTGTGCCTGCTGATATGGTACTGGAAATCGGCTAATTGCTGTTCTGTCGGAAGCTCGCCGTAGATCAGCAGATATGCAACTTCAATAAAGCTGGATTTTTCGGCCAACTGCTCGATAGGGTAACCGCGATATTTTAATATTCCCCGCTCGCCGTCGAGAAAAGTGATCGCGCTTTGGGTAGCGCCGGTATTTTTGTAACCGATATCCAGCGTTACGTAACCAGTTTGTTCCCTGAGTTTGGAAATATCGATGGCTTTTTCGCCCTCGGTACCTTCCACTACCGGGAAATCATATGTTGAGTCACCTATTTTTATTTGAGCTGTTTCCGACATAGACGAGCATTTTTAGACGAAGCAAATGTAAATAAATCCAGCTATTATAAACGGTGTTTATATGTGGTAAATGTAAAAATCGTGGGACGAGTTATATTGGTTGAAGAGCTCGTATCGGTTTTACAGATTTAACTGATACAACTTCTACCACCATTTCAACCTTAGTTGGATCGTATAGCCTCGACCGGGTCAAGCCTTGCTGCCGAAAATGCCGGGAATATGCCGGCAATAACGCCGATGACGGTGGAAGTAATAATGCCGACAAGGATATTTTTCAGGTTCAGTACAACTTCTATATCAAAGGCGCTTTTTACCAGCAGGGTTGCCATGTGGACCATGCCCAGGCCGATGAGGCCGCCCAATAAGCATAACATAATGGCTTCGATAAGAAATTGCAGTAGTATAAAATAGTTTTTCGCTCCGAGCGATTTTTGTATGCCGATAATGTTCGTCCGCTCTTTCACCGATACGAACATGATATTAGCTATACCAAACCCGCCTACCAGCAACGAAAAAATACCGATGATCCAGCCCGCCGTGTTTAGCACTCCAAATACCTTATCGAGCTGATTTGAGATCAGCGAAGCCTTATTCAACGCAAAATTATCTTCCTGGTAAGGCTGCAGCCGGCGAATTGACCGCATCAGGCCGCGCAATTCACTTTCCACATCCAGATCTGTGAGCCCGGGTTTGCCTACAACTATAATAGTCGGCTGATAATTATCGTTCTGCACATCGATGATGTTGCGGGTGAAGTTTAACGGCAGAAGTACCACCTTGTCATCCGAATTGCCGAAAATATCCTTCCCTTCTTTTGAAAAGACACCAACGATAGTTACATAGCGGCCCATTACTTTGATCCTTTTGCCGACGCTGTTTCCTTGCGGAAATAGGTTGTCGGCAATGTCATAACCGATCATGGCTACGGGCGCACCTGTGCGGGACTCGATCTCGGTAAAATATCGCCCTGCGGCGAAATCGAAGTTCCAGGTCTTATTGTGATCGTGAGAAACGGCGCTCACCTGCGCGCCTTCGATAGTACGGCTTTCATACTTGATCGTACGGTTGTCGATATTGATCTCGTAGGATATAGCGGCTGCGGTTTGGCTTCGGCGCTGCAATTCATCAAAATCATGCAATTTAGGATCAGGCCTCTGTAAATATTTCCACCAGGGGAAATCTTCGCCGCCAATCCAGGGCCATTTTTGGACATAGACGGAATTGCCGCCAAGCTTATTAACGCTTTTCTGCAGGTTTGCGCGCAATGTATCTACTGCCGAAAGAACCGCGATAACCGTAAAAATACCAATGGTGACTCCGAGCAGCGACAACAGTGTACGTAACTTGTTCTGCCTTAAGGCATCAAAGGCAAACAGGACACTTTCACGGCAAAGTTTTAAAAACAGCATACAGGGCTATGATTATACCAGTATTATAAGATTACACCGATAACTAAATCCAAATTTTCAAAATGGTGTTATTAGTTAGACTACCCGGTAAAGATTAAGTTACAAGAAAACAGATTTTTACTGAAATGCGGTAATTGCAATTCTTATAAAAAAATCGGCGCAAAACGCAAATTTATGCGTACATTTGCGCCCTAAAATTCGTTTCTTTTAATATGAAATTATCTCAATTTAAATTTAACCTGCCTGACTCGCTCATTGCACACACACCAGCCTCTACCCGCGACGAATCGCGCCTGATGGTTTTACACAGAGATTCGGGCAAAATTGAGCACAAAGTATTTAGAGACATACTCGATTATTTCGACGATAAGGATGTAATGATCCTTAATAATACCAAGGTATTTCCCGCCCGCATGTACGGCAATAAGGAAAAGACCGGCGCAACCATTGAAGTATTTTTGCTGAGAGAACTGAACAAGGAGTTACGCCTGTGGGACGTTTTGGTCGACCCTGCACGAAAGATCCGGGTGGGCAACAAACTATATTTCGGCGACGACGACCTGCTGATAGCTGAAGTAGTGGACAATACCACCTCTCGCGGGCGAACCATACGCTTCCTTTTCGACGGAACGGACGAGGAGTTTAGAAGGAACGTAGAAATATTAGGCGAAACCCCACTGCCGAAATACATCAAACGCAAAGCTACAGCCGAAGATAAAGAACGCTATCAAACCATATTCGCCAAGCACGAAGGCGCTGTGGCCGCTCCTACCGCGGGTTTGCACTTTAGCCGCGAACTGATGAAGCGCCTGGAGCTTAAAGGCGTCGAGTTTGCCGAGGTAACGCTGCACGTAGGCCTGGGAACCTTCCGCCCGGTTGAAGTAGAGGACCTGACCAAGCACAAAATGGACTCCGAGCAATTTATCATCGAACAAAGCCAGGCCGATATCGTAAACCGTGGTATCGAGCGCAAAAGTCGCATCTGCGCGGTAGGCACCACCAGCATGCGCGCCATTGAATCGGCAGTGTCGGCAAGTAAGACGTTAAAGGCTGCTAACGACTGGACCAGCAAATTCATATTTCCTCCATACGATTTCAGCATCGCCAACTGCATGGTGACCAACTTCCACACACCGGAGTCCACCTTGTTAATGATGATCTGTGCTTTTGGTGGTTACGAAAATGTGATGCATGCTTATGAAGTAGCCGTAAAGGAAAAATACCGCTTTTACAGCTATGGCGACGCCATGCTGCTCATTTAAATTAGATCTGAGATATTAGATTTGAGATTTGAGACGTTCAAATTCCATATTTTTATGTTTATGAGCGACGTCGATCTCACATCTCATATCTCACATCCCGGATCTAAATATTACGCTGTTATTGTGGCCGGCGGATCGGGCAAAAGGATGCATTCGGCTGTACCCAAGCAATTCCTGTTGCTCAACGGCATCCCTGTGCTGATGCACACCATCAACGTATTTCATTCCAGCCAAACGAAGCCTGATATCATTGTGGTGCTTCATCAAGAAAGTCACGATTACTGGAAGCAACTTTGCGACGAACATCGTTTCACCATACCGCATCAATTGGTGAGCGGGGGTGATAACCGCTTCCATTCCGTTCAAAAAGGCATATCGCTGATCGAAGACGATCATTCCATTGTCGCCGTCCACGATGCCGTACGGCCGCTGGTTACCCGCGCGATCATTGATGAATCGTATGAATGTGCGGAAAAATATGGAAACGCCATCGTCGCTATCCAAAGCCGCGATTCGGTGCGCCAGATCAAAGACAACCGCTCGGTTAGCCTTAACCGCGATGAGATATACCTGATACAAACGCCGCAGACTTTTCAAACCGAACAGTTAAAAAAAGCTTATCTGCAGCCTTACGAGCAACATTTTACTGACGATGCCAGCGTAGTGGAACAAACCGGCGTTAATATCAACCTCATCAACGGCAGCTACCAGAATATCAAGATCACTTACCCGGAAGATATAGCGATCGCCGAATTCCTGTTGAAAAAAGCAGAAAGTGAGTAAGCGGTTTGCGGCAGGCAGTTCACAGTAAACGTACTGCTAACTGAAAACAGCCCACTGCAAACTATGAAATCACGCCCTGCGAATAACGCCCAGCAGCAATGCAATGATGGCTATGACCAATAAAATATGGATCACTCCGCCCGCGTTGTAAGCAAAAAATCCGATCGCCCATCCTATTACGAGGATCACTGCGATGATGTAAAGTAAACTTCTCATAGAAAATGTTTTTGTTTAGATGTTCTTATCCTAAACCAAAAACATTCCAAAAAGTTCTGAAAATAAAGAAGCCCCGCCACGATAATTAGTGGGCGGGGCTTCTCTTTATCAGCTCAATACCGTTAGTATTCGTCTTCGTTAAAAAAGAAATCGTCTTTGGTAGGGTAATCAGGCCATATTTCCTCGATATTCTCATATGGCTCACCATCATCTTCCAGGGCCTGCAGGTTTTCAATAACCTCAACCGGCGCACCGGAACGGATTGCGTAGTCGATCAGTTCATCTTTGGTTGCCGGCCATGGTGCATCCTCAAGGTGCGATGCTAGTTCAAGTGTCCAATACATATATTAAAGCGTTTAAGTTATCCCTTAATTTTAAAATTTTGGCAAAAGTATAATATTTTTAAATTGATTATCAAATAATTTTTTCCTTATAATTCACACTCTCGGTATCCACTGATTTTCAGGAATTTTATGGTCATGGCCTATTTTCCTGGCCAGCGTAAACAAGTAATCGCTCAGCCTGTTCAGGTAGATCACCACCTTCCCGTCGACGGTGCTTTCCCCGGCCAAATGCACCGTCAAACGCTCGGCGCGGCGGCATACGCAACGGGCTATGTGGCAAAACGAAATCGCATTGCTGCCCCCGGGCAAAATAAAATGGCGCAACTCGGGCAATGCCTTATCCATCGTATCTATCTCTGTTTCCAGTAGCGCTATATCCGTCTCGGACAAGTCGGGTATAACCATCTTTGACCGTTCCGGATCAGACGCAAGCGACGAACCGATGGTAAACAAACGGTCCTGAACCTGTTTCAGTATCTCCTTGTCGTGATTTGCTATATCCTGGTCCCGTACCAAACCTATATACGAGTTTAGCTCGTCAACTGTTCCATAACTTTCAATGCGTAAATGATGTTTGGGCACACGGGTACCTCCTATCAGCGAGGTATGGCCCTTGTCGCCGGTTTTAGTGTATATCTTCATTTTGATTTCGGATTTTTCGCGATTTGTTTGTTTCAGCGGAGCTCAAGAGGGCTACGCCGTTTCGGGTTTGCAATTTCGAATTTAACTTTTGTTTTCCGCGTAATAAACCGGAAATTTTAAAGTTCGGGCTCCGCGGTTTAGAGGGCTCAAACTCTTCCATGTTATTAATGTTATTAATTTTGATGTGAGAATTCCTGTAAGAGAATATGAGCTATGAAAACATTCCCCATCAATAGACTGGCCCTTGGTTTCCTGCCGCTGCTTGTCCTTTTAAGTTTAGCATGCGGCGGCTCGGGCGCTAACGGCGCAAATACCCAGCACGTCCGGGTAAGCAGCTTTTTTACCGAAAAACAATTTAATGATTTGTTCCCGCTACGCGATAAATTTTATACTTACAGCGCGTTCATAAAAGCCGTCGATGAACTCGGCCATATCAAAATAAAGGTCGTGAGGCGCGCGGCATCGGTTTACCAGATCACCCGGACGGACAAACGTACCGGCAAACCGGTCATCGTGCGCCAGGACCCGGACTGGAATGAGGATTGGGCCAAAAAGAAGCCCGACAGCGTTTATTATATTGACTACGGCAACTTTTGCACCGAAAAAGATCTGCTGACCGACAAAAAAGAGCTGGCCGCTTTCCTGGCGAACATCGCCCACGAAACGCGCCACGGCGAGAATGGCAAATACAACGACGGGCTGATGTATACGCACGAGGCCAATACCTCGCTGCCTTATATAGCCGACAATGATACGTATCCGCCAACAACCGGTAAAAAATATTACGGCCGCGGACCGGTACAACTCAGCTACAACGGCAACTACGGCTATGCTTCCGATTGCATTTTTGGTAATAAATCCGTTCTGCTGGATAATCCCGACCTGGTTTCGACCGACCCGGTGGTAGCATTTGAAACCGCTATTTATTTCTGGATGACGCCGCAAACCTACAAACCCTCGGCGCATGATGTAATGACAGGTAAGTGGCAGCCCAATGCCGATGACAAGGCCAAGAACCGCAAACCGGGTTTCGGCATGACGATCAACATCATCAACGGTGCGGTGGAATGCGGGCAGGGCGAGAATGTATTCAGCATGAACGACCGCATAGGCTTTTACCAGTATTTCCTTAAAAAATTAGGCGCAAGCGATCCAAATTGCGTATGCTCATGCGGGAGCATGGCGGCGTATAAATAACCGTCCGATACCTGGCAACTTACATCCCAACGCAAGTGTAGTGTTTTAGAACACCTGCAACACCCTGCAACACCTCCTACACTGACACGATCGTGTCAGTACCTGCGGCACATCGTCCCTTTTCGGAGATTCCGTGCACGCAGTTCGGGCAAAAAAATCCTGCAAATCTTTTAAATCTTAAAAATCGTGTTCTATACTTGTACATGCACTATCCCTTCGACACCACCGGTATGGCGCCTGAACAGATCAACCTGTTCCAGGAAACTTATGAAGTACTAAAAACTAAATTCGAAATAGAACCAACGGGCGACATCGATTTTCATTTGGATAATTTTGAAGTTTTTAGAGGATGGACAGATGTCAATACCAGGAGCTCGTTCGTCATCAAAAATGCCCGCAGCAATTGTTACATTCTTTTTATCGAGGCTCACAAAAGAATAACGAATTTTAGGTCTGTACCGCCGACCTACGACCGCTTCGAATACCAGGTTTGGGCGCTGGCCTATGCAAAGAAAGATTTTGGGAGGGTATTGATCAGGCCTGAAACCTTAGCCGACAAGCTCATTGAACTCGTACACCCGGTTGAACTGGACTTCGACGACGACAAAGCCTTCAGCGATACTTTTTATGTGCTGGTAAATGATCGCTGGAAAGCGGACATAGCCATGGACCGTAATTTTCGGAACATAGTAATGGATATGCGGCACGAAGATGTGGTGATCGAAGTGATCGATCATACGCTCATTATCGGCTATGGCAAACCAACATCGCCGAATGCTTCCGTTCAGTTAGCCGATTTCGTGGTGCGGGTCGCCTCTTTGTGCTGATCAGGCAGGCTCCACATTCCTTTCCACCTTTTGAATATCGGTGTTCGGATAATCGTTTTCGATCAATCCGTCGCGCATACGCACGATACGATGTGCGTGCTTGGCAATATCCTCTTCGTGGGTCACTAATATGATGGTATTGCCTTTCGCATGGATATCTTCCAGCAGTCCCATGATCTCGATGGAAGTTTTCGTATCCAGGTTACCCGTAGGTTCGTCCGCTAATATAATGGCCGGATCGTTGATGAGCGCCCTGGCTACCGCCACGCGCTGCCGTTGACCGCCCGAAAGCTCGTTTGGCTTATGGTCGACACGGTGACCCAGCCCGACGTTTTCGAGCGCTTTGCGCGCGCGGTCCTGCCGGTTTTCCTTATTCACACCAGCGTAAATAAGCGGTAAAGCCACATTATCCAAAGCAGTATTACGCGGGAGCAGGTTGAAGGTCTGGAAAACGAAACCGATTTCTTTATTGCGCACCTCGGCCAACTGGTTGTCGGTCATGTTGCTTACATGGATGCCGTTCAGGATATATTCGCCTTTGGTTGGCGTATCCAAACAGCCCAGGATGTTCATCAGCGTCGATTTCCCCGAGCCGGACGGCCCCATCAGCGCCACAAATTCGCCTTTGTTTATAGTCAACGACACCGATTTCAGCGCATGAATAGTCTCAGCGCCGATCACATATTTTCGCCCGATATCATGAAGGGTTATAAGTGGCTCCATCCGTTTTTTGTCCCGTTTGACTAAAATGACCCGGCAAATGTTACAGCGTTTTATTTTTTAGTATCAAAGTCTTTAATGATAGAGATCATTTTTATAATCCGGGCAGCATCGTAGCATTGGTTATTATAGCAGCATAACCGGCATATCAGCGTTTACTCAGAGGCAGATAAACAAATTACAAGTGACGTTTTCCCTTCATAAAACCTATCTCGATTGCGTAGATGATGCCGGTAATTGTTTCATTCTTTATGATGCGTCCATACGATTGCTTTTTTTAAAGATCGGTTATTCGGCCCTTGTTTTTTCGGACCGAAACAACAATCTGACGGAAATATCTTCGTTTCGGCGGAGCAACATAGCTAAAAATGACCGGCGGCTAAGCTTTTCCAATAAACGTCTAAAAATATCGGGCCAGTGGGATGCGGCCGGCCACCCGGTTGAATCGTTGTTGTACCGGCATGGCAAAGGAATCGTTCACTGGGATTGTCATCATCCATCAGCTCATTGTATCATAGATTATCAAGGTCATCATTTTTCGGGTTTAGGCTATGGCGAAACGCTTTTTTTATCCATAAAACTATGGCGCTTGCCGATAGAAGAACTAAAATGGGGTCGGTTCCTGGCGCCCGGTATAGCGATCACGTGGATACAATGGAAAGGCAAAAATCCGATCAACAGAATTTATCTGAATGGCCGGAAATATAACGACGCGGAGTACGGAACTCATTCCGTTATATTTAACGGAGGGACAAGCCAACTGGAATTTTCACGCATTTCATGCATCAGCCAGGCAAAGTTCTCGGGTCATCTTTCCAAAATGCCGTTGCTTAAATTATTCTTAAATAAGGCAACCTTAAATTCTTTAGAATCCAAATACAAAGCAAAATCAACATTCCGCGACGCTGGCGGAGTCATCCACCATGGCTGGGTGATATTTGAAGTAGTAAAATGGGAACATTAACTCGTATTTCGGGTAAACTTTCTTACGGCTTGCTTTTTATGCTGGTACTGCCGCTGGCCTTGTGGCTTTGGGCGAGATCGACCGAACCGGTTATCCGGATACCCGTGCCCGATCTGCCGATTATAGGATTATGCTTGTCAATTGCTGGCGGCATCATTTGCCTTTGGGGAATGTTCAGCCTGGTATGGTATGGAAAAGGTCTTCCGATGAATGCCTATCCGCCAACGCTGTATGTTCACAAAGGCATATATGCAGTATTTAAACATCCCATTTACTGGGGTTCGGGAGCCATCGCGTTTGGAATATCGTTGTTTTTCAAATCCTCCTCAGGGTTTTGGATGGTAAGCCCGTTGTTTTGCCTTGCAATGGCAGCGTTTGTTGCCGGATTTGAAAACGAAAAGATCAAAAACGCGAAAGGCTACTTTCCTCATAAAACATTTTTTTCCCTGCCGGATAAAAGCACAGCAGCACCCGCTACTGCCGACCGCTTAAATATTTTTATCCTTGTCCTGGCGCCCTGGGCGATCCTGTACGAGCTATTTGTTTTTATTGGCCTACCAAAAGATGTGATCTACACCAATCTGGCTTTTGAGCGTCAGCTACCGGTAATTGAATGGTCGGAAATTTTCTATGAACTGCCTTATATCATGGCCCTCCTGGTTCCATTTGTACTTAACACCAAATTACAGGTTAGAGGTTTCATTCAGGATGCCTGGTGGGCCATGGGCTTTGTATTTTTTGCGTATATCGTGTTTCCATTTGCCGTATATCAGCGCGATTTTACGCCAACCAACGCCCTGGGGCGGCTTATTTATTGGGAACGCCGCTATGATGGCGGTATCGCGGCGTTTCCTTCGTTCCACGTTGTGTGGGCTTTTTTTATAGCGAAATACTTTTCAGCGGTTTTCAGGCTGAAAACATTCTGGTACGCCCTCGCAGTAATTATATCACTGAGTTGTATCGCCAATGGCAGCCATTCCTTTGCCGATGTTATTGCAGGGGCTCTTATTTACCTGTTGGCCGACCGCCGGCATGCCGGCTGGAACAACATAAAACACCTGTCGGAAAAAATCGCGAATAGCTGGCGCGAATGGCATTGGGGGCAGGCACGACTAATCAATCATGGCTTGTATGCAGGTGCTTCCGCCGTTACCGGAATGATGATCGTAGAAAGCTGCCTGGGAAAAGACCATGCCTTTACCGGAATTATTATTGCCATTGCCGCTATTGCAGGCGCTGCGCTTTGGGCGCAAATCGTTGAGGGCTCGCCGAGCCTGCTCAGGCCTTACGGATATTATGGAAGCATTGTTGGCGGGATAATCAGTACCCTGTTCATTAGCCTGGTGCACAATATCAGTATAATGTATTTGTTAGCAGCATTCGCGTTGGCAGCGCCATGGTTCCAAATGCTGGGGCGATTGCGGTGTTTAGTCCAGGGCTGCTGTCATGGGAAACCATGCGACGCCGTCACCGGCATCAGGTTCACCGCTCCACAATCGCGCGTTTTAAAAATTGCTGCGCTAAAGGGCGTGCCTGTCCATCCTACGCAGCTCTACTCTATAGGCTCCAATTTAATAATTGCGCTGCTGCTGATCAGGCTGGTCAGCCTTCAAATGCCGGTTCAGATTATCACCGGCCTATATTTCCTATTGAACGGTATTGCCAGGTTTGTCGAGGAATCATTGCGGGGCGAGCCGCAAACCGTTTATTGGAAAGGACTAAGGTTGTACCAATGGCTGGCGGTCATCAGCATCGTTGCAGGTGCAGCGATAACCTGTATACCTGCGGTAGAACATTTATTGGTGCATGTTTATCCCGGCGCGTTAATCTTCGCCCTTATATTAGGACTTATCGCGACAGCAGCGTATGGGCTGGATTTCCCAAAGTCAAACAGGCGTTTTGCGCGGCTGACGAGTTGAAGTAAAAGACTGTGTGTGATAAAGTAATTTGACGCTTATTTGCCGATCACTTTTGCGACCAGGAAATAATTTTCGTCGTGCTTTGGAGCATTCAGCAGCGCTTCTTCGTGCGTTATCTCCTGCTTCACTTCATCCTCGCGCAGCACATTGATCTCGTCCGTCATGTAAACCAACGGTTCAACGCCGGTGGTGTCGACCTCGTTTAGCTTGGCCATAAAATCCAGTATCTTGCCCATATCGCCCATCAGCTTTTCCTTTTCTTCCTCGGAAAGCTCCAGCCGCGCCAGGTGGGCTATCTTATCAACGGTTTCTTTATCTATGGTCATTGGCACAAAAATAGAAAAAATCCTTACTTTCGCGCCCATATGGAAACTGTAGTTAGCGGTATCCGGTCGACCGGGAGACTGCATTTGGGAAACTATTACGGAGCTATACAGAACTTCGTAAAAATGCAGCGCGAATACAATTGCTATTTTTTTATTGCCGACCTGCATTCGTTAACTACGCATCCCACTCCTGCCGACCTGCACGGAAACGTAAAACAGGTGCTGGTTGAATACCTGGCCGCAGGTCTCGACCCGGAAATAGCTACTTTATATGTTCAGTCGGACGTTCCGGAGGTTGCCGAGCTATACCTTTATCTGAATATGAGCGCCTATTTGGGCGAATTGGAGCGCAGCACATCGTTTAAAGATAAGGTCCGCGCACAGCCAGATAACGTTAACGCCGGTCTGCTCACCTACCCTGTGCTGATGGCTGCGGATATCATTATCCACCGGGCCACCAAGGTGCCGGTGGGGAAAGACCAGGAGCAGCACTTAGAGATGGCGCGCACCTTCGCGAACCGTTTCAACCGCATGTACAAGCACGAATATTTCCCCGAGCCTTATGCGTTTAACTTTAGCAACAGCCTGGTAAAAATACCAGGACTCGACGGCAAGGGCAAAATGGGCAAATCGGAAGGCGAAGCCAATGCCGTTTACCTGTCGGACGAGCCCGAAGTGATCCGCAAAAAGGTAATGCGCGCAGTAACGGACAGCGGGCCGACGATGGACAATCAGCCGAAGCCGCAGGAAATTCAAAACCTGTTCGACCTGATGAAAGTGGTCTCATCCGAGGACACTTACCTGCACTTCGATCACCTGTACAACACCTGCCAGGTACGTTACGGCGACCTGAAGAAACAGTTAGCCGAAGATATGATCGCCGCTACCGCGCCGATCCGTGAAAAGATAAAGTCGATAGCCTCCGATGGGCCTTACCTGCGCCAGGTTGCGCGCCACGGCGCCATCAAGGCCCGCGAAAGCGCCTCGAAAACGATACGCGAGGTAAGGGAGATCATTGGATTCAGGAGTTTTTGATTTTTCGGTCCATAGACCATGGTCGATAGTCCATGG
>JAFDZK010000589.1 GCA_018267005.1 Bacteroidota bacterium | reverse complement strand
CGGTTGTCTATATCCGTGTCACTTTAGGAGTACAAGAGGATGAAAACCAGGATGGATCACAGGGAGCTCAAATGGCTTCGGGATCGGGAGTAATTCTTTCGCCAGATGGTTATATTGTAACCAATAATCACGTAGTTGAAAATGCGAATAAAATAGAGATCACTACAAACGACCATCGCAATTTTATAGCCAAGGTTATAGGCACAGATCCAAATACTGATCTGGCACTCATCAAAATAAATGCAGCGGGCCTTCCTGTTGTTAAATTGGGAAACTCTGACGCAGTTAAAGTTGGTGAATGGGTATTGGCGGTAGGCAACCCATTTAATTTGACATCGACTGTTACAGCAGGTATAGTAAGCGCCAAAGGACGTGGCATTGGTATTATAGGTCACCAGGATGAGCAGGAGCAAAAAGAAGATCCATTTGGCCAAACGCCTGTAAGCCACCGGGCGCCGAGAGTTAATACTGGTATAGAATCATTTATACAAACTGATGCGGCAATTAATCCCGGCAATAGCGGGGGTGCTTTGGTCAACACCAGAGGAGAACTAATAGGTATTAATTCAGCAATCGCTTCGCACACCGGCTCCTATGAGGGATATGGATTTGCAATTCCGATTAACCTGGCAAAAAAGGTATTAAGCGATATTGAGAAATATGGTTCAGTAAAACGTGGGTATGTGGGCGTCTCTTTCCAGGAACTTAACCCCGACGTTTCGAGTGCGCTGCACATAGACAAGACAGTAGGTTTATATGTTCACCAGGTTGCACCGGGAAGCGGTGCTGCAGAAGCTGGTTTGCAGCATGGCGATATTATTACTAAAGTTGACGGAAAAACGGTATACGAATCGTCCGACCTGGAAGAGCCTGTGGCACGTTTGCAGCCCGGGGATGCTATAAACTTGACGGTGTCAAGAGATAACGAAGAGAAGAATATTAGTGTAACGCTTGAATCCAGCGCGGGGAATTTGGGTAAGAGCACTGCATCCAGTACTTCATCAGAAGAGCTTTATAATAAATTGGGGGCTGAATTTGAGCCCCTTAACGCCGATCAAAAAGCTCAATTTAATATCGATTCCGGTGTAATGGTAATCAGCGTTAAGCCGGGCCAAATGTTCGACGAAACACAGATCCCGGCAGGATCAGTTGTTACAGCCG
>JAFDZK010000588.1 GCA_018267005.1 Bacteroidota bacterium | reverse complement strand
AACCTGGTTTTGCCTTCTCAGTCGTTTGATCTGAAGAGCAACTTTCTTTTTAAAAGCCTCCTCCGATTTACTAAGGTACTCAAAATCAGTAAGTAACATAGGGTGTCGATTTATTAACTAATTCTATAAGTCTGCAATCTAATAAATAAATATTTAAACTATTTTTTAAGTTGCTTCCAACAACTGGATTCTAAATTAGGAAATTCTGACGAATAAGTCATTGTCCGTCTCTGAATATGGCTTTACTTTTGTATAGTTATAATCGGCCTTGCAACAATCTGTGAAAAAAAATAGAATTTTCATCTACCTGTGAAAAACTAAATTTTGAATTCTCAGACGCCCAAGCTGAGGTGTTTTTGTTCTTTGTTTTGGGTTTAATCAATAGTTTAAATTAATTAGGGGAAAGAGAACTTTGTAAAAAGGTTCTCTTTTTTTTATGCCTTGTATTTTTACTATGCATGCATAGTATTAAATTTGACCGCCAATTTATCCTTTATGCACTTTGAGTTTTCCGAAGAACAATTAATGATCCGCCAGGCTGCGCGCGACTTTGCCCAAACAGAACTTAAGCCGGGCGTAATTGAGCGCGACGAGCATCAAAAGTTTCCGGCCGAACAAATAAAAAAATTGGGCGAGCTCGGCTTCCTGGGTATGATGGTTCCGCCGGAGTACGGGGGCAGCGGTTTGGACACCGTGTCGTATGTGCTGGCTATGGAGGAGCTTTCCAAGATCGATGCATCGGCTTCGGTAGTGGTTTCGGTAAACAACTCGCTGGTATGTTTCGGATTAGAGAAGTACGGCACTGAAGAGCAAAAGCAAAAATACCTGATTCCGCTGGCGAGTGGTGAAAAGATCGGCGCCTTCTGTCTTTCTGAACCTGAAGCAGGTTCGGACGCAACTTCGCAGCACACAACGGCCGTCGACATGGGCGATCATTACCTGCTCAACGGTACCAAGAACTGGATAACTAACGGCAACAGCGCTTCCACTTACCTGGTGATTGCACAAACCGATCCGGCCAAAAAGCATCACGGCATCAACGTTCTGATCGTTGAAAAGGGCATGGAAGGATTTACCGTCGGCCCGAAAGAAAATAAATTAGGCATACGCGGATCAGACACGCACTCGCTGATGTTCACCGACGTTAAAGTGCCGAAAGAAAACC
>JAFDZK010000587.1 GCA_018267005.1 Bacteroidota bacterium | reverse complement strand
GAATAGTGAATGGTCAATAGTGAGTTGTCAATAAGAAGCCGGTAGTGTAACTATCGGCTTTTGTGTTTTAATAATTGACAAATCGTCACTCACCGCTCACCATTCATTAATCATCAATAGAATATATAAATAATAGTGTTATCTTTGAATAGTTTTTATCTATATGACCATAACCCAGCTCGAATACATTGTAGCGGTCGACACCTACCGCAGTTTTGTTATGGCGGCCGACAAATGTTCCGTAACCCAGCCGACCCTGAGCATGCAGGTGCAGAAGCTGGAAGAAACGCTTGGGGTAAAAATATTCGACCGCAGCAAACAGCCTGTTGTACCGACCGAGATAGGGATCGAGATCATCGCGCAGGCCCGCGTGCTATTAGCCGAAAGCGAAAAGATTCACGAGATTATAACCGACCGGGAGAAGGAGCCTTCCGGCGAACTGAAAATAGGCATCATTTCAACCGTAGCTTCTTATATTTTGCCTAAGCTCATATCCGGGTTTGTTCAAAAATATCCTTCGGTGAGGCTGATCGTGCAGGAAATGGCCGCTACTGAGATTATTCAGCAGTTAAAATTGGGCACATTGGACTGCGGCATTATGTCTACCCCGCTGTATGAGCCATTGCTGACTGAGATACCTGTCTTTTATGAGAACTTCGTGGTTTACTCGTCTAAGCACAGCAAACTCTTTAAAAAGAAAAATATCGACGCTGATGACATCGATACGGAGGATATCTATTTACTGAATGAAGCCCATTGCATGCGCGAACAGGCGCTGAATATCTGCAAACACCGGCGAACGTCCAAAAATTCGTTGAATTTTGAATACCCTGCCGGCAGTATGGAAATGCTGAAGCGGATGGTCGATCAGATTGGCGGGGCGACAATATTGCCGGAACTTGCTTTAGCCGATCTGGGCGATAAGCAGTTGGAAAAAGTGCGCCATTTTAAATCGCCCGAACCAGCCAGGGAAATAAGCATCGTCATCCAAAAAAATTTTGCGAAGCGACGAATGATCGAAGCGCTGAAAACTGAGATACTGGAGATCGTTCCCAAGCGGATGAAGAGCAGGAAGAAGAAAGAGGTGATATAAGATATCGGCGGTCGAAGCCGGATTTTAGAAGATATACAATTCCGAAATCCGCATTTCGAAATCCGAAATCAG
>JAFDZK010000586.1 GCA_018267005.1 Bacteroidota bacterium | reverse complement strand
AAAATACCTTTGCGCGGATAGCTGTCCACCCAGCTTTGGGCATACAGTTCGTCATAAGCCGCTACCACTGTTTTGCGGTGAACATTCAGCGCATCGGCAAGAACCCGGCTACCGGGCAAGGGGCTTTCGGGTTTCAGCATCCCCCGCCTGATCTGCGCGATGATGCTGTTGGCGATCTGCAGATACACCGGAACTGATGACTCCTTATTGATCTGCACCAGGCTTTCGACAATATGCATACTGGACTACCTTTCTTGTTAATTCTGGACTATTAAAGTAGTCCAATGTAGTAATAATTTTGAACTGTCAAAAGCAAAGGATATGACCACGATTACAAGAAACTCGATATGCACTACCTGCGGCACCAAATTCCCGCACAACGAAAGGGTGCCAGCGCTTTGTCCCATCTGCAACGACGACCGCCAGTTCATCAGTTTGCAGGGTCAAAGCTGGACCAACTCTGAAGACCTGGAAAAGAGCCACGCCGTTAGGATACGCAAGATTAGCGAGCGGCTGCATTACTTAACCGTAAGGCCTGCTTTCGCCATCGGCCAGCGCGCTTTTTTGGTACTGTCGGCTGGTGGAAATATTTTGTGGGATTGTATACCGTTGCTGGACGACGCAACAAAGGAATTCATCCACGCCAAAGGCGGACTGAAAGCCATTGCTTTTTCACATCCACACTTTTACAGCAACATGAACGAATGGGCCTCGGAATTCAACTGCCCAATTTATATTCATCAAAACGACAAGCCCTGGATATACAATCATGGCCCAAGCGTAAAACTATGGAGCGGTGATGAAAAGCCGCTTTGGGGCGATCTGAAACTCGTGCACGTTGGCGGCCATTTCCCGGGAAGCAGTATGCTGCATATCGCTTCAGTGTCGAGAGATGGCGCCATGCTTTGCGGCGACAGCCTGTACATTTCCCGCAGCCTGCGCCATACCGCCGTTATGTTCAGTTATCCCAATAATATCGCCTTGCTGAAGGACGACTTCATCGCATTCTATGAAAAATGCTCGAAGCTCAAATTCGATACGCTTTACGGCGCCACATTCGAAGGGCAGGACCTGGAAGGTAATGCTTATGAAATATTCAGCCGCTCGATGGAAAGGTATAAAGGCGTTTATGGACTATAAAAAATTATTGTCATGACAATCACAAGAAACATCAAATTCATTCAATTGTAC
>JAFDZK010000585.1 GCA_018267005.1 Bacteroidota bacterium | reverse complement strand
TGGTGAGCCTGTCGAGAAGCAAATGGTCAGGGACGAGATCAGGCAGCCTAACGTAGCCTACTATGGTATGGTCGACGGCAACATGGGTTACATCAAACTCGACAAATTTCTGGAAAATTCTTCCGACGAAGTAACCAATGCGCTGGTGCAGATCAAGAAGAACAACCCCAACGGAATCATACTCGACCTGCGCTCAAACGGCGGCGGTATTCTGCAGGAAGCAGTGAAGATCGTCAACCTTTTTGTGGCGAAAAATGTCGAGATCGTGTCGCAGCGGGGGAAGGTAAAAGAAAAGAATTTCAGCTACAGTACACAAAACACACCGGTCGAACCTGACCTGCCCCTGGTAGTGCTGGTAAACAACCATTCGGCGTCGGCGTCGGAAATTGTGGCAGGCTCATTGCAGGACCTTGATCGTGCAGTAATTATAGGACAACGGAGCTACGGAAAAGGTCTTGTACAGCAGACGTTCAACCTGCCTTATAACAGCCTGATCAAGATAACCATCGCCAAATACTACATACCTTCGGGCCGCTGTGTGCAGGCCATAGACTATACGCACCGCCGCGACGACGGCAGCGTGGTGAAAGTGGCCGATTCGCTGATGCACGAGTTTAAAACCAAAGACGGCCGCTCCGTATACGATGGGGGCGGTGTATATCCCGACATTTATATAAAACAGGAACATTTCGCCAATGTTACACGTGCGCTGGTATCGCGGTTGCTGGTTTTTGATTATGCTACCCTGTACCGCAATACGCATAGCAAGATTACTGATGCGAAGTCGTTCCGCCTTTCGGACGCAGATTACGACAATTTTGTGAAATTCCTGGCTGACAAGAATTATAGCTATACAACCGGCTCGGAGCGGCTGGTCGACAGTCTTAAAAAAGAAGCTGTTAAAGAAAATGACTTTTCGGGTATCCAGGCAGAGTACGATGCCTTGAAGGCCAAGCTGCTGAGCAGCAAGCGTAACGACCTGCAACAGCATAAAGAGGAGATCAAACAGGTACTTGAGAACGAGATCGTGTCTCGCTATTATTACGAGAAGGGCCGCTACGAGGCTAATTTTAAATATGACAGAGAGCTTGCCCAAGCCGTAAAAACCATGCAGGACAGGAGCCAGGTAGCTGCTATTCTAAAGGGCGACGGTAATTACAAAGTGATCGGCAAACCGCAATGGGCCATGGTG
>JAFDZK010000584.1 GCA_018267005.1 Bacteroidota bacterium | reverse complement strand
AAGGCATATTTCTCGTCTGAGGCGATGTTGAACACATCCACATCGGTTATGGATGAGTTAACCACGGTCGATTTGCTTTGGTAATTTTCCAGCAGGTCGTATTTCCTTTTCAGCCTGTGCGCCAGCTCGAAATTCATATTTGACGCGGCGGCCTCCATGTCGGCCTTCAGGTTACGGATAACAGCGCCGATCTTTCCGTTCAGAATGTCTTTTATCTCGTCGATATTGTGGTCGTAATCCGCTTCGGTCTGCAGGTTCTGGCATGGCCCCTTACAATTGCCCAACTGGTATTCCAGGCAAACCTTAAATTTCCCGGCTTCGATATTTTCGCGGGTAAGCGCCAGGCTGCAGGTACGCAGCGGGTAAGTTTCGCGGATCAGGTCCAGGATCGCGTGCATCATGCTCACCGAAGCATAGGGGCCTAAATACTTCGAGCCGTCGCGCACGATGCGGCGCGTCCAGAATATGCGCGGAAAGTTCTCGTTTTTGATGATGATCCAGGGATAGGTTTTATCATCCTTCAGCATCACATTGTACCGCGGCTGGTGCTTTTTGATCATGCTGTTTTCCAGCAGCCAGGCGTCGACTTCCGAATCGACGATGGTAAAGGTAATGTTGCGTATTTTGGATACCAGGACGCGGGTCTTGGCATTGACGTTAATATCCTTATTAAAATAGGTGTTTACCCGGTTACGCAGGTCTTTTGCCTTGCCGATATAGATCAGCTCGTTATCCGAGTCCCAAAATTGGTAAACACCCGGTTTATGTGGTATTTTTTTTAACGCCGCTCTGTGATCAAAATCTTTCATCAGGTCATTGGGGCATCGAGTCACCAGGTCATTACTGACCCGAATTTTACAACCTTACAACTTTCAAACTTTACAACAACACTCAAAATCCCAGTTTCTTTTCCGCATCTGAAGCCGGTTGCTGCTGGCCCTGTATTTGCTGATCGTAGGCGTTACAATCCAGCGTAATGGTGAGCGGCGCCTTGGGCGGATCGAAATCTACTTCCTTTTTAATGCCAAGTTCAGGATTGGCATAAACCTTTTTCATATACAGCGCAAATATAGGCAGCGCCGTGTTGGCGCCTTCGCCAAGATAGGTCGACCGGAAATGGATATCGGGGTCCTCGCAGCCCGTCCACACACCCGTTACCAATTGCGGCACCATGCCGATGAACCAGCCGTCCGAGTTATCCTGCG
>JAFDZK010000583.1 GCA_018267005.1 Bacteroidota bacterium | reverse complement strand
TGTCATGGTGAGCCTGTCGAACCATAGCGGGCCAGGCCTGCGCACCACTCTTCGACAAGCTCAGAGTGACATCCCTTTTTATTTATTTTTTGCAGTTTTAGCTAAAATTGGCAACAAGTCCCATCTGTTGCCTATCAATGCTTCCTTTTTGGCCCTTCTCCAGCCCTTCACTTGCTTTTCAAACGCAATGGCTTGATTAATATCACTAAACCTCTCGCAATAAACCAATTTAACCGGTCTTCTTTTAAAGGTGTAGGAACCCGGTTCTAATCCGTTTTCATGCTCATATAAGCGCCGTTCCATATTGTTAGTTACACCTGTATAATAGGAATTATCGGCGCATCGTAAAATATAAACAAAATATTGATTCATTTAGGCAACTATCTTTTAGACCTATGCGCATGCTTTGAGGGCCTTAGGTGACACCCTTTCTTTTAATGGAAATAAAAAAGTCTTAAATCGATTGACTTAAGACCTTTAAGTAAAGATTTTTGACTTCAAATTAATACTGCCACAGGTTGAGCTCCCAGTCCATTAACTGCTTTTTGACGCGTTCGGACTCGTAGAGCTTGTCTATGCCCTGTTCATAATCCTTTATCCGTTCATCTTTGTCATTGGACTCCTTGACTATATAGCTCGTAAAGATTCGCTTCATAAATACATCGTCGAAACTGAGGCCGGTAGCATCGCTGTGATTGTTCATCGCCTCGTGCGTAGCCAGTATCGGACGCGCGTCGGGGAAATAGATCCAGAATGCCGGCTGATAATCACCTTCAACGCCGGCAACCTTTACCTTTACCATTGGCGCGATGCCAACAATACGGGGTTCGAAGATGGAACGCTGCCTGTCGAAGATCCAGTCTTCCTTCAGCCGGAATTTCACGATACTGTCGGCATTGAACTGCCCGGGCATCATCTGTGTGCCGATCTTTTCGCCGTTGGCATCAAACTTATCCACGGGCACGCTGTCGGCCATTTTTGCTTTGGCCTGCGCTGCCGTAAGCGGCGTTGTAAACTGGTCGCCGTCAGGATTATCCACCTGGCCCGGCGTAGCGTCATAAGCGGTCAATTCACCGCTTGCTATCGCAGTCATCAGCACGTCGATCAGCCGCAGCTTGGGCGATGACAGGTACTGGTTCATTTTTTCCCTGGTATCGATCTCGCGCCAAATCCTTTTCTGAAAGGCCACATCGGCCTCGCGCAGGT
>JAFDZK010000582.1 GCA_018267005.1 Bacteroidota bacterium | reverse complement strand
TACGAAAACGTAAAACATAACAATAAAAACGTACAGGATTATTCTGAAGCCTACGCAAAAGCTTATCATACCATGCTGAGGGGCATGGTGGAGCGTCGCATGCGTTCGTCGATATTGGAAATAGGCAGCTTCTGGTATTCGGCCTGGGTAGACGCCGGCCAGCCCGATTTGAATAAATTGATTGCGAGGCCTTTGACAAAAGATCGAAGAAAGAAGATAAAAACAGAAGAAGTTTTGTATAAACAAGGCAGGATATTAACTTTAGACAGGTAATAACCCGCCCTCCTCCGTGAAACCTTTGTTCCTAATTTGTTTATTATTTATTGCTGGTTCTTCCTATGCGCAGGACTTGGTTTCCGCATATAAACCAAGAAACAAAACAGAAAAATTGATTATAGCGAAGGTTAAAGCATTGCCGGAGATAAAAGAATGGTATATCACAGCTAAAAGCTCGAAACCAGACCTTATAATAAATCTGCCTAATTCATCAGAGCGCTATTATTCGTTCCAGGTTGGAATAAGCAATTTTAATATGTTCCGGACGAACTATTATCTGTTTGTCAATCCCAAAACGTTTACTATTTATTACAATGATGACATGGACGAATCAGGCGGCAAACTTATTCCCTTAGAAAAATGGCGTTATTGGAGATCAAAATCTGGGTTCTTTAAAATGCATAAATGGATCAACGGAAAATTAGTAGCTTTAAAAGACAAAAAATATGCTCCGACAAAAAGCAGCTAAACTGAAAAAGCAAACCATCCGATGGCGCAGCCACGAACCAACACGCTTAGAAACGTTCAGCGATGCGGTGTTTGCCTTTGCCGTGACGCTGGTTATCGTTTCGCTCGAGGTGCCCAAAACTTTCAACGAGCTTTTCGAAACCATGAAAGGTTTCCTGGCTTTCGGCGCCTGCTTTGCTATCCTGTTCCTGATCTGGAACAACCAGAATATATTCTTCAGGCGTTATGGGCTAACAGATGCCTGGACCACCACGCTGAACGGTTTCCTGCTTTTCCTTGTGCTGACTTACACTTACCCGCTCAAATTCCTGTTCACGCTGGTGTTTTCAGGCAACAGTGTCACCGATCACGGGCAAAATATAACCATGATCAGCGACAGCCAGGTTCCAACACTCATGTATGTGTACGACATTGGTTACATGCTGATCTACCTGCTATTTTATTTGATGTACAAGCACGCTATAA
>JAFDZK010000581.1 GCA_018267005.1 Bacteroidota bacterium | reverse complement strand
GGCATAGCACTCTTTCAGCTTATTCGGGTTGGGATTGACGAAGATGTCTATCGGGCCCACATATTTGCAGGTCGTATAGCCTACGGAAACGTACGAAGCAAGGCCCTTGTCGACCAGCGCCTGCTGTATTTTTGCAGAATTGAGGCCCATCATAGTCGAAAATACATCGGCCGCAACGGTCGATGCAGAATCCGTCAGGTACGAGGGCCCCTGCCACGATAGCTGCATATCGGGCGTTTGGGCTATGGAAGTTTCCTTGATGAAAACCTGGCTCTTCTCCAGCGGCGGGAATGCAGGTATCGGGTATTTTACCTGCGGGTCGAAACCACTGTTCGGCCAGTCGCCGAAGATGCTCTCGGCCAGCGCGAATGCGTCGTCATGTTTCACATCACCGCAGATCGTCAGCAGGCTATTGTTCGGAACATAATACTTACCCTTTATCACCATCATCTTTTCCGGTGTGGCTGTATTGATCACTTCGTGTATGCCAATCGGATTTTTCCTGGTGATCAGGTCGCCCCACAAGTGCTTCTGCACTTCATACCAAAGCTGGAAACCAGGATCGCTTTCGGCGCGCTGGAACTCGCCGTCGACTACGGGCCGTTCCTTTTTCATATCTTCTTCGCGGTAGATGGGGAATCGGATGGCCGCATTCATAAACTTAAGGCCGGCCTTTAGGCTGTCCCGGTCGAAGGTAAAAAAGTAGTTCACGCGCTCCACATTGGTAGTTCCATTCCAGATGGCGCCCAGTTCCTGGGTGCGTTTCAGGAACACTTCCTGGTTCGGGTAGTCCCGGTTAGCCTTGAAGAACATATGCTCGAAAAGGTGCGAAAGTCCGCTATACTCGGGCCCCTCCGTGTAGGCGCCGTTCTTTACCGCAATTTCGATAGTGGCCAGCGGAACTTTGTGGTTCTCGATCACCAGTACCTGGAGGCCATTAGGCAATTCCTTCCAGTAATAGCCCTCGGGCAAGCGCACCTGGGCCTTCGACTGGGCGGCGCACAGCAAAACGGCAAAAAGGATAAGTAAGGATTTGTAGGTTTTGAATGGCATAAGAATGGTTTTTGGTCTAAGACGATAAATATATCGCTTATGTTACGAAAACCAATAGGCGGTTTGCACATTTAATGTTCCAGTCCGTGCAGGTGTTAGTGTATAATACACGTGCAACACCTGCAACACCCTGCAACACTGGCATGATCGTGTCAGT
>JAFDZK010000580.1 GCA_018267005.1 Bacteroidota bacterium | reverse complement strand
ATAAGCCAGGATCAATCTGCTTTGCCCCTCTCTTTTCAGGATATACTTTAGTTGAGATATAACGGGCGTAATGCCGCTGCCGGCGGCAAAGAAAAAGATGTCTTTTTCACGTTCGAAATCCGTTGCAGTAAATTTGCCTGCAGGCTCTACAGCATTCAGAACGTCGCCCGGCTTAAGTTTGGTAAGCATAAAGCGGGATATTTCGCCGTTTGTGATACGCTTGATGGTTAAGGCCAATAATTTCTCATCGGGTGATGAGCTTAGCGAATAAGAGCGGCGTATTTCCTCGCCGCGATGCGAGAATACGAGTGTGATGAATTGACCGGCTTTGTAGGAGATCCTTTTTCCCGATATTTCGCTTAGAAAAAATGTAGCGGTATCGGGGGCTTCCCATTTAATGTCTTCGATCTTCAATTGGAGCATGTTACCGGTCAGGTCTTTAATACGATCTTACCAAACTGCGCGGAATTTGCCATTTTATCAATAGCTTTTTGCGCCTGGGCAAGCGGAAATACTTCATCCACTACCGGCACGATCTTATGCTCGTTTACAAAATCGACCATCGCTTTAAAATCACCCGGAGAACCCATCGTAGTTCCAAGGATTTGCAATTGTTTCCAGAATATTTTACGGCCGTTCAGCGGCGGAATATTGCCAGCCGTCCCACCGAAAATAACGATCCGTGCGCCAGGATTGCAAAGGTCGGGCAGTTTGTCAAAGTCTTTTCCCAAGGCGCTGTCGATCACCACGTCAAAGCCGCCGGCCAGCAGCTTCAATTGTTCGGCCCAATCCTGTGCCTTGTAATTTACCCCGGCACAGGCGCCCATTTGCTTGGCCCGTTCAATTTTCTCGCCCGAGCCCGAGGTTACGAAAACCTGGCAACCTGCCGCCACCGCCCATTGCAAGCTGAACACGCCGGTCCCCGCGCCAACGCCGATAATAAGCACTTTGTCGCCTTTTTTGGCGTGCCCTTTGACAAACAATGCCCGGAAAGAGGTCAATCCTGCCAAAGGCAAAGCCGCCGCTTGTTCCCAGCTCAGGTGTGCGGGTTTGGGATACAAATATTCCGCTTTAACTTTCACGTATTCGGCAAAAGTGCCGGCTTCAGGCAGGCCAAGTATCGTAAAATCGCGGTTTTGATATTCCTCATGATTGCCCCAGTTGTGGCATGAATTGATGACCGCTTCCTTGCCCAGCCAGTTTTTATCGACCGT